>NZ_CP101655.1:1618879-1918879 GCF_028830055.1 Pseudomonas serboccidentalis | reverse complement strand
GCCATGCGGCGCACCGTGCAACGCTTGCTGCCCGAGGCAACGCTCGAGGAAGCCGGAGATCTGGACGCCGTACAGGCCTTGCTGCCCGGCGGTAGCGAGCCGGACACGCTGATTCTCGATCTGCGCTTCCCCGGTCTGACCTGCATCAGCCAACTCGCCGACCTGCGCCGAAAACTGCCGCGCACCACGCTGATTGTGGTGTCGATGGTCGACGACGAAGCGCTGATCGGGGAAGTGATGGCAGCCGGCATCGACGGCTTCATCGGCAAAAACATCGCCCCGGACGAAATCGGCGAAGCGATTCTGGCGATCCGTCAAGGCGAGGTGCTGGTCAGGTTCGCCCCTTCAGGGCTGTTGCCGCTGGAGACCGGCACCGCCCTCACCCCGCGTCAACAAGACGTGCTGCGGCTGATCGCCCAAGGCAAGACCAACAAGGAAATCGCCCGGGCACTGGATATCTCGCCGTTCACCGTGCGCATCCATGTGTCTTCGTTGTTGCGCACGCTCAACGTGCCGTCACGGGCCGCTGCCGCGGTGAAGTATTCAGGGGGCGGCGGCACAATTTAAATGAACCCTGCGCGCCGAGGCCCACCTAACTGAAAGACCATCAGGAGGTAGCCTATGCAAATCGAATCAGTGTGGATCGTGCTCGCGGTCGTTCTTGTGATCCTTGAATTGTGGGCGATCAACCGGGTGCGCAAAAGCGCAGGCAAAGGCAGCAACAAAGGCGTGTGGATTATCGCCATCGTGTTCCTGCCGTTGTTTGGCCTGATTGCCTGGGCACTGGCCGGCCCGAAACACGTTACGCAGGATTGAGAAAAAACCCCCTGTAGGAGCTGCCGAAGGCTGCGATCTTTTAAGATCAAAAGATCGCAGCCTTCGGCAGCTCCTACAGGGAATGCGATGTTTATGGATCGACTTGCGCCATCAACTCCGGCACCGATTCCGGCCGCTTGGCATAGCGCTGCGCCAACACCGCGCAGACCATCAATTGAATCTGATGGAACAGCATCAGCGGCAGAATCAGCACACCAATCGTGCTGCCGGCAAACAGCACCTGCGCCATCGGCACGCCGGTGGCCAGGCTCTTCTTCGAACCGCAGAACAGAATGGTGATGCGGTCTTCCTGACTGAAGCCGAACACCTTGCCCAGCAGGGTCGACGCCAACAGCACCAGCGCCAGCAGGATGCAGCAGACCACCACCAACCCCAGCAGATCGACGACCGGAATCTGATGCCAGATGCCTTCATTGACCGCCTCGCTGAACGCGCCGTAGACCACCAACAGAATCGAACCCTGATCGACGAACTTCAGCCAGTTCTTGTTGCGCCCGACCCACGCGCCGATCCAGCGGCGGGCGATCTGCCCGGCAATGAACGGCAGCAGCAATTGCACGCTGATCTTCAGGATCGCATCCAGGGTCGAGCCACCGTCACCGTGCACGTTCAGCAGCAGCGTCACCAGCAACGGCGTGAGGAAAATCCCGAACAGGCTCGACGCCGCCGCGCTGCAGATCGCCGCCGGGATATTGCCCCGGGCCAGCGAGGTGAAGGCGATCGCCGACTGCACGGTGGCGGGCAACGCGCAGAGGTAGAGCATGCCCATGTACAGCTTGTCGCCGACAAGCGGTGACAGCAGCGGTTTCAGCGCCAGCCCGAGAAGCGGGAACAACACAAAGGTCAGGCCGAACACCAACAGGTGCAGGCGCCAGTGGCCGGCACCGGCAATGATCGATTCACGCGACAGTTTCGCGCCGTGGAGGAAGAACAGCAGCGCGATGGCGATGTTGGTCAGCCAGCCAAACCCCACCGCGACCTGACCGCTGGCCGGCAGGAAACTGGCCAGCAGCACGACGCCGATCAGGGTCAGGGTGAAGTTGTCGGGCAAGAATCTTGGGCGGGTCATGGGTTTGCTCATCCGGGGGTTGCCAGTACGTGATTGCGACTCTAACGTGACCGTGAATTACCGACTAACGCCGAAGAGCCAGTAGATGCCGCCTAAAGGACATGAGAAAAGCTTCCGGCGCAGCATTCCCGGGCTGCCCAGCCTGCCGCGTCCGCTGTACGGGCGCACCGAATCGCTGCCCAATCGCGCACTGACCCGGCGTCACAGTCACCCGTGGGTGCAATTGTCGTACGCAATTCAGGGCGTGCTCGAAGTGCAGACCGGCGCCGGGCGTTTCGTCGCGCCACCGGAGCGCGCGGTGTGGATTCCGGCAGGCGTGCCGCATCGTGTGTTCAGCTCGCCGCACACGGAAATGCGCAGCCTGTACATCGATTGCAGCGTGGCCGGTTGGGCACTTGAGCGCTGCCACGTGCTCGGCGTCAGCGACCTGTTGCGCGAGCTGATTCGCGCGTTCAGTCGGGTGCCAGTGGAATACGACGAGACCGGCGCGCACGGCCGACTGGCCCAGGTGATCCTCGATCAACTGGCCGAGGCGCCGCAGATCGATCTGATGCTGCCGCTGCCCCAGGACAGCCGTCTGCGGCAGATCTATCAAAGCCTGGAGCAACATCCGGAACAGCAGACCACACTGCAGCACTGGAGCGACAAATTCGGCGTCACCGAAAAAACCCTCAGCCGGCTGTTTTTACGCGACACCGGCCTGACCTTCCGCGCCTGGCGCCAGCGCTTGCGTCTGTTGGGCGCGCTGACCCCGCTGGAACGCGGCGAACGCGTCACCGACGTGGCTCTGGCCTGCGGTTATGACTCGACCTCGGCGTTCATTGCCGCGTTCCGGCAACAGTTTGGCGAGACACCGGGAGAATTCTTTCGCTGATTTTTGTCGATATTTATCGAATTAGCACATGCCATTCGGCAAAGTTCAGGGTAGAGTTTCGCCCATACGGAATTCTTTACACGTTTCGACGATAACCATAATGACCCACCCCTTTAGCGAACCTGTCGGCGGTAACAGCATGATCGAAGTCACTGAAGTCTCCATTGCTCAATTACGCGCGGCGCTCGAAGCCGGCCAGACCACCGCGGTTGAACTGGTGCAGGCCTATCTGGCCCGGATCGACGCCTACGACGGCCCGACCACCGCGACGGCGCTCAATGCCGTCGTAGTGCGCAATCCCGAGGCACTGGCCGAGGCCCGGGCCTCCGATGCGCGCCGGGCCAAGGGCGAAACCCTCGGCCCGCTCGACGGCATCCCCTACACCGCCAAGGACAGCTATCTGGTCAAGGGGCTGACCGCTGCCTCGGGCAGCCCGGCGTTTGCCGAGCTGGTGGCACATCGCGATGCGTTCACCATCGAACGCCTGCGCGCCGCCGGGGCGATCTGCCTGGGCAAGACCAACATGCCGCCGATGGCCAATGGCGGCATGCAGCGTGGCGTCTATGGCCGGGCCGAGAGCCCGTACAACGCAGCCTACCTGACCGCACCGTTCGCCTCCGGCTCGTCCAACGGCGCCGGCACTGCCACCGCCGCGAGTTTCTCGGCCTTCGGTCTGGCAGAAGAGACCTGGTCGAGTGGTCGCGGCCCGGCGTCGAACAACGGTTTGTGCGCCTACACGCCGTCGCGCGGAGTGATTTCGGTGCGCGGCAACTGGCCGCTGACACCGACCATGGACGTGGTCGTGCCCTACGCACGGACCATGGCCGATCTGCTCGAAGTGCTGGACGTGGTGGTCGCTGAAGACCCCGACACCCGTGGCGATCTGTGGCGCCTGCAGCCGTGGGTGCCGATCCCGAGCGTCGACGCGGTGCGCCCGGCCTCCTACGCCGAACTGGCGGTAAAGCCAGCAGCACTGGCCGGCAAACGCCTCGGCGTGCCGAAGATGTACATCAACGCCGACCCGGAAGCCGGCACCAGCGAAGCGCCGGGCATCGGTGGCCCGACCGGGCAACGCATCAACACCCGCCCATCGGTGATCGACCTGTGGAAACAGGCCCGCGCGGCTCTGGAAGCGGCCGGCGCCGAAGTCATCGAAGTGGATTTCCCGTTGGTCTCCAACTGCGAAGGCGACCGCCCTGGCGCGCCGACCGTGTTCAATCGCGGCATCGTCTCCAAGGAGTTCTTGCACCACGAACTGTGGGACCTGTCGGCCTGGGCCTTCGACGACTTCCTGCGCGCCAACGGCGATCCGAAACTCAACCGTCTGGCCGACGTCGACGGACCGAAGATCTTCCCGCACGACCCGGGCACCCTGCCCAACCGTGAAGGCGACCTGGCCGCCGGCATGGACGAATACGTGCGCATGGCCGAGCGCGGCATCACCCCGTGGGACCAGATCCCGACCCTGCCGGACGGCCTGCCCGGCCTGGAAAAGACCCGCAAGCTTGATCTGGAAGACTGGATGGACACGCTCAAACTCGACGCGGTGCTGTTCCCGACCAACGCCGACGTTGGCCCGGCGGATGCCGATATCAATCCGGAATCGGCGGACATCGCCTGGAGCAACGGCATCTGGGTCGCCAACGGCAACCTGGCGATCCGTCACCTCGGCGTACCGACCGTCACCGTACCGATGGGGATCATGGCCGACATCGGCATGCCGGTCGGCCTGACCTTCGCCGGTCGCGCCTACGATGACTCGAACCTGCTGCGCCTGGCCTCGGCGTTTGAGGCTACGGGATCGAAACGTCAGGTGCCGCCGCGTACTCCGGCGTTGGTGCCTGGCAACTAACGAGTCCGAATAGACGAAAGGAGGCAAGCTGCTGCCTCCTCACAGGGCACTTGAGATGACCGAACAGGTGCGCACACTTGATCGGTCATGGTGCCGACAGTCGTGTTATTTCCCGTCGTCATCATCCGAATCGAATTTCATTTTCCTGCTTTCCCCCTTACTTTCAACGAGGCCGGCTTTGGGAATCTGGAAGGTATAGAACGAAACCTCGGTCTTGTTTTTAGAGTCGCGTTTGAGCAGATACAACATGTCTTCTGACTCTGCGACCTGGCAAGCGGTGTAGCGGTCCAGACTGCGGAAGGTCAAGGTGCGCTCCTCGCACGTTGCGGCAGTATCCAAAGCAGATTTCCTGCCCGACATTGAGGGTACGTGGACAGTCAGATACCAAGCCATGATGGAGAATCCGGCCAGGATTGCGGAGAACGCGAAGAGTTTGAACACGATGTTCAATTCACTTGCACGTTGGCGAAACCTCGCCAGCCGTGGAGAGCTTGTCTGGGATACCGATGGCCTCCCCGGCTGCTCAGTCAAAGCAATGATTAATGAAACGGCAATAACAAATGCTATGGCGAACAGTAACGCGCTGATCATCGAGCCAAGTCCGGCGGCGCCATACGCAGCCAGCTTTTGACCACTGATATTCAAGCGGTCGATTGGCACATCCAGTATCAGATAATATTTTTCCAGATGAGCGTAGCCATTGAGCACGAACGCGCCGAGCATCGCTGCAATAAATAGTGAAACCTCGATGCGCAAATATTTCCGGTAGCGCTCCAGGCCCTCTTCAGCACGCAACTCACTGACTGGCTGATTCAATTACGAAACTCCCTTTCGTTGCCGGACAAGGCATTCGCCCGAACCTATGAACGCGATGATCATACCGTTATAGGCGCGTCGTCAGTACGACACTTCGCTTTTCCCGAACTATCCATCAGAAATAAGCGATTTTTCTTACAACCGAACTCACCGCTAGCATGACGCCGCCTGACCCTAATTCAATAAAAGCCAGGGAGCCAGCCATGCCAACCACCAACATCAATATCGGCGAACCATGGATGTGGGGCGCCTTTATCGTTTTCGTCCTCGCGATGCTTGCACTGGACCTGTTCGTCTTCGGCGGACGCAAGGCGCACCGCGTTTCAGTGCGGGAAGCGTCCTGTTGGGTGATCGCCTGGTGCGCGCTGGCAATGGCATTCGCCGGATTACTCTGGTGGTACCTCAACGGCGAGTTCGGCGCGGAGATCGCCCAGCGCAAGACCCTGGAATTCATCACCGGTTACTTGATCGAACAATCGCTGTCGATCGACAACATGTTCATCTTCGTGATGATCTTCAGCTACTTCGCCGTGCCGCCGGAACTGCAACGCCGAGTGCTGCTGTACGGCGTGCTCGGGGCGATCGTGATGCGTGCGGCGATGATCTTTGCCGGCGTGTGGCTGGTGTCGCAGTTCGAATGGCTGCTGTATGCCTTCGGGGTGTTCCTGATCATCACCGGGGTCAAGATGCTGATGTTCGCCGAGCATCAACCGGACCTCGACAACAACCCGTTGCTGCGCTGGGTGCGCGGGCATTTGCGGATTACCAGCGGCTTTCATGGCGAACGCTTTTTTGTGCGGCACAACGGCGTACGCTGGGCGACGCCGATGTTTCTGGTGCTGGTGCTGATCGAGGCCAGCGACCTGATGTTCGCGGTCGACAGCATCCCGGCGATCTTCGCCGTCACCACCGACCCGTTCATTGTTTTCACCTCGAACATCTTCGCGATCATGGGCCTGCGGGCGCTGTACTTCCTGCTGGCGGACATGGCCGACCGCTTCCATCTGCTCAAGTACGGACTGGCGATCGTGCTGGTATTCATCGGCGGCAAGATGACGCTGATGCCGTGGTTTCACATGCCGGTGGAGTGGTCGCTGGCAGTGGTGGGCGGGGTGATTTTTGGGTCGGTGATATTGAGCCTGATCGTCACCCGCGAAGAAAACCAAACCCTGTAGGAGCTGCCGCAGGCTGCGATCTCTTGATCTTGTTTTTCAGGAACAAAAGTCAAAAGATCGCAGCCTTCGGCAGCTCCTACAGGGGGTGTGCGGTTACTTGTCGGATTTGATGCTGGTCCAGACCCGGGTACGGACGCGTTCCAGTTTCTGTGGCAACGGCTGCACCACGTACAGGGTTTTCAGCGCTTCGCTGGTCGGCGTCAGGTTCGGGTTGCCGGTGATGTCTTTGTTCACCAGCGGCATCGAATCCTTGTTCACGTTCGGGTAACCGAGGAAATCACTGATCGGCGCAATCACTTTCGGGTCGAGCAGCGTGTTGAGGAACTCATGCGCTTCTGCGACATTCTTCGCGCTCTTCGGAATCGCGAAGGTGTCGAACCAGATCGGCGCGCCCTCCTTCGGCAGACGCCAGTCGACCACCACACCGTTACCCGCTTCTTTGGCGCGGTTGCCGAACTGATAGAAGCTGCCCGAGTAACCGATGGCCACGCAGATGTCGCCGTTGGCGATGTCGGTCATGTACTTGGCCGAGTTGAAGTAGGTCACGTAAGGGCGAATCTTCAGCATCAGGTCCTTGGCTTTTTCATAGTCGGCAGGGTTCTGGCTGTTCGGATTGAGGCCGAGGTAATGCAGGGCCAGCGGCAGAATCTCCGAAGGCGAGTCGAGCATCGCCACGCCGCAGGATTTGAGTTTCTCCATATTCTCGGGCTTGAACACCAGGTCCCAACTGTCCACCGGCGCATTGTCGCCCAGTGCTGCCTTGACCTTGGCCGGGTTGAAGCCGATCAGTACCGTGCCGTACATGTAGGGCACGCCGTACTGGTTGCCGGGGTCGTTGGCGTCCAGCAGCTTGAGCAGCGCCGGATCCTGGTGGCTCCAGTTCGGCAGTTTCGACTTGTCGAGCTTCTGGAACACGCCAGCCTTGATCTGGGTGTCGATGAACTGGTTCGACGGCACCACCAGGTCATAGCCGGAGTTGCCGGTGAGCAACTTGGCTTCCAGCGATTCGTTGGTGTCAAAGGTGTCCCAGGTCACTTTGATGCCGGTTTTCGCGGCGAAATCCTTGGGCACGGACGGCAGGATGTAATCCGCCCAGTTGTACACCCGCAGTTCGCGCTGTTCGGCGTGCACCGCGCTGGCCAGCAGCGTCAGCCCACACACGGTGGCACCCAGAATGCGTTTGATCGTGACCATGGTTTGTTTCCCCGGAATGCGACGTGAGATCGATGGTTTTTATGTTCTGTACACGGCAGCGGCTGTAAAGGTAGCCAAGGGCAAGGAAAGTCCAGCGTTTCGTTGTGGCTTTGATTCTTGCCGAGAGCGAGGGCGCGGCACAGTGGGTGATGGGCCAAAAGGGGATCGAAATGGCCAATTTGAATGACCGCACGAATGCAGCAGGGCTGGGGAAAAATCATTTGTGGCGAGGGAGCTTGCTCCCGCTGGGCCGCGCAGCGGACCTCGCTCTTCGCTATAGAAAAGCAGGGGCCTGCTGCGCAGTCCGGCGGGAGCTTGCTCCCTCGCCACAGTTTTATTGATGATTGGGTCAGTCAGCGTAACCCAACCGCGCCGCCCTGCTCTGCCGGGTCTGCCCGCGCGTGGCGAGGCAGTAATACAGCGGCACCGTCACCACCAGGCCGAACAGCCATGACAGGTCCGCACCCTCCACCAGGTTGGCGTACGGCCCGACGTACAACGAGGTGTTGGCGAACGGCAGCTGCACGATGATGCCGATGAAGTAGGCAATGATCGCGTGCAGGTTGAAGCGTCCGTAGATACCGCCGTCTGCGCGGAAGATCGAAGTGATGTCATACGCGCCGCGCTTGATCAAGTAGAAGTCGATCAGGTTGATCGACGCCCACGGCACCAGCACCAACAGCAACGCGAGAATCAGCCCGATGAACCGGGAGATGAAATCCGCCGAAGCACCGAGCGCCACCACGCAGCACCCTGCCAGCACCACGCTCGACAACACCACGCGCACCTTGATGCTCGGCGTCCACTGGCTGGCGAATGTCTGGATCGAGGTGATGATCGACAACACCGCGCCGTACAGATTCAGCGCGTTGTGGCTGATGATGTTGAGCAAGAACAACACCATCAGAATCGGCCCCAGCCACCCGGTGGACTGCTTGACCGCGACCATCGCCTCGGTGCCTTCCGGCGTTGCCAGCACCGCCACGGCGCCGAAGCTGAACGACAGAATCGTGCCCAGCGTCGCCCCCAGGTAAGTGGCCCAAAACGGTTTGGCGATACCGATATCCGCCGGCAGGTAACGTGAATAGTCGGACACGTACGGCGAGAAGCTGATCTGCCAGATGATCCCCAGCGACACCGTCGCCAGCCATCCCGACAGATTGAAGCTGCCGCGAGTCAGGAAGTCCGCCGGCAAGTCGTGGGCAAAGATGTAGATGAAACCGGCGAGCAGCGCACCGCCCATCACCCAGGTACCGATGCGGTTGAGCGTGTGGATGAAGTTGTAGCCGATCACGCCAATCGCCGTGGCCGCCAGCGCGCCGATCAAAATGCTCAGCGACGCCGGAACCGACGGCGCAACGCCGACAATCGATTTACCGGCGAGGACGATGTTGGAAATGAAGAAACCGATGTAGATGAGCGCCGCAAAGAACACGATCAACAGCGCGCCGTAACGCCCGAACTGACCACGACTCTGGACCATCTGCGGAATGCCCATGCGCGGGCCTTGCGCCGACGCCAAGGCAATCACCACCCCGCCGATCAGATGCCCGAGCGCAATCGCCAGCAGCCCCCAGAACAAATCGAGATGAAACACCTGAACCACCATGGCGCCGGTGACGATGGGCAGTGGCGCGATGTTGGTGCTGAACCATAAGGTGAAAAGGTCGCGGGCCTTCCCGTGGCGTTCCGCGAGTGGGACGTAGTCGACCGTGTGATTCTCGATCAACGGATCTTGCCGGGACATCTGGGACATATGCATGAACTCGAGTTTGTCTGTTCTTATCTTTGTATGAAGCCAAACCGGGGGGACTCTATGGCCACCCCTCAGATGCAGACCATATTATGGTATTCCAAACATTTCACAAGACTGATCCGTAGTTTACGGCGCTATCTGATACGCCATCCTCACTGATACCGCGGGCTGCAGGCCAGCCAGAAGCCCAATAAACGCTGAGTTTCCGACGAATGCCCCAGGTTTATCGGTTCAGCCTAAAAGCCCTTGCAAAGATAAAATACTGGTATACCATCAGACCAACAAATACATAAAAATCGCGTCACAACACCCGAGGACCGTCCAATGATCGATGCTGCCATCTACAAACAAGTCATGGGCTCGTTTCCGTCCGGCGTAACCGTCATCACCACCCTGGATGACGACGGCCAGATCGTCGGCCTCACTGCCAGCGCCTTCAGTTCACTGTCGATGGACCCGCCGCTGGTACTGTTCTGCCCCAACTACAGTTCCGACTCCTATCCCGTGCTGATCAAGAACAAACGCTTCGCGATCCACGTTCTGTCCGGCGGCCAGCAAAGCGAGGCTTACGCCTTCGCCCGTAAAGGCAAGGACAAGGCGCAGGGTATCGAGTGGACATTGAGCGAGCTGGGCAACCCGATCCTGGCCAATGCGACGGCTATCATCGAGTGTGAGTTGTGGCGCGAATATGAAGGTGGCGACCACGCGATCATGGTCGGCGCGGTAAAGAATCTGATTGTCCCGGAGCAGCACTCCGGGCCGCTGGTGTATTGCCACGGCAAGATGGGCGCCCTGCCCGTTCTGGCCTGAATGGAATAACGGTAGGAGTGAGCCTGCTCGCGATAGCGGTGTGTCAGAAAACACATCGACATCTGATAAACCGCTATCGCGAGCAGGCTCACTCCTACAAGTTTTGTAGCCTCAACAATAAAAGATCCGAGGAAGCGTCATGAAATTTTCCCTGTTCATTCACATGGAACGCTGGGACGAAAGCGTCAGCCACCGCCAACTGTTTGAAGACCTGACCGAGCTGACCTTGATGGCCGAGGCCGGCGGTTTCAGCACCGTGTGGATCGGCGAACACCACGCCATGGAATACACCATTTCGCCGAGTCCAATGCCGCTGTTGGCCTACCTCGCCGCCAAAACCACCACCATTCGCCTCGGCGCCGGCACCATCATCGCGCCGTTCTGGCACCCTCTGCGGGTCGCCGGTGAATGCGCCCTGCTCGACGTCATCAGCAACGGGCGCATGGAAGTCGGTCTGGCCCGTGGCGCCTATCAGGTTGAATTCGATCGCATGGCCGGCGGCATGCCTGCCTCCAGCGGCGGCCAGGCCCTGCGCGAAATGGTCCCGGTGGTCCGCGCCCTGTGGCAAGGCGACTACGCCCACGACGGCGACCTCTGGAAATTCCCGACCTCGACCAGCGTGCCGAAGCCGGTGCAGAAGCCCAACCCGCCAATGTGGATCGCCGCCCGCGACCCGGACTCGCACAACTTCGCCGTGGCCAACGGCTGCAACGTGATGGTCACGCCGTTGATGAAAGGCGACGAAGAAGTCGTCGACCTGAAGAACAAATTCCAGACCGCCCTGGACAACAACCCCGACGTCCCGCGCCCACAACTGATGGTGCTACGCCACACCCACGTGCACACCGCTGACGATCCGGACGGCTGGAAAGTCGGCGCCAAGGCGATCTCGCGTTTCTATCGCACCTTCGATGCGTGGTTCGGCAACAAGCAAACCCCGGTCAACGGCTTCCTCGCCCCGAGCCCGGAAGAGAAGTTCGCCGGACGCCCGGAGTTTGAGCTGGAGAGCCTGCACAAGACTGCAATGATCGGTACGCCGGAAGAGATCATCCCGCGCATCAAGTACTACCAGGAACTGGGGGTGGATGAGTTCAGTTTCTGGTGTGACAACAGCTTGCCGCATGCGGAGAAGAAGAAGTCGTTGGAGCTGTTTATCAAGCATGTGGTGCCGGCGTTTCGGTAAACGTTTTACCGTTCAAACCCGGTGAGTGAAAACGCCCCGACATTGTTCGGGGCACTTACTTTTGAGTGGGTTCTTCACCCCGGGAATTTCCGCGTCTCAGGGATTGTTGCTGTCTGCGCAACGCATCGGTGATCAGATCACCGCGGAATAATGATTGGAACGAAAACAGGCGAAGGTGGCGCAGGCGGGTTCATCATGCCTTCGCTTTTCACCACGGCAACGCCCTTGCCTTTGATGGTTTCGAACAGCCGCTCAGTGGCGGCAGTATCGATATACCCGCCTTCATCGATACAGGCACTCAACGCACTCTGCCGACGCTCTTCCGTCAACTGAAGCTGGTTTGTACGCAGAAATGAAGCCAGAGAAATCTTTCTCAGCGTCGCAAAATCAACGTGCATGATCTCCTCATACTTGAGCGCCTTGGCATCCCATCCCTGCACATAAATCCCTTTGGCAGTGAGTGCGTAGGTGCAGAAGTAATAACTGCCGGTGTTCGACCCAGGCGTGGAGACAATCAATGAGCAGCGCCCGTGCTGAAGAATCGGATCACTCAGCGATGGGTCGTCTTTTACGATTTGTGCGGGGAACTGTGTACGGTCGTAGTAAATCGTCGCTTTGTCGTACGGCGTGGTGTTACAGCCTGACAGCAGTGCCATCAGCCCCATGAGAATCGTGGATGCCAGATAACGCATCAAGTCGTCCTTTTTCAAACCAGCTTAACCGCGAATACGATGCTCAGTGAACTCGTAGTCTTCCTGACAATCGCCCGACGGGTCCTTCGCCACATTGACGTAATGCACCGTGTCGGCATTGATCAACGTGTAGGTGTAGATATCGGGCAGAGGAACGCCGGCGGTTCGCAACTCGTTCTTGCCATTGGCCGCCTTCCAGGTGCCGTGTTCGGACTGGATCGCCTGGGTCTGCTGGGCATCCCGGAAGAAGGTGATGGTGAAGGTGCCGTCAGGTTTGAAGTTGTTTTTCCAGGAGAGGAACTGGCATTTGCCGTTTTCGGCCCGTACACCTTTCCACGCACCGATCAAGGCTGGATCGGTGCTCGGTTTGTTGACGGCGCAGCCACCCAGCGTTGCCGCCAGGACGATAAGGGCCAGGGAGAGATTCCGTTTCACGTGGTATGTCCTTTCTTCAACTGAATTCAGTGCGGCGCGTTGCAGGATCAACCCGCGACAGGGATGCGTTGCTGGGGTTGGGTAACGTCGTAGACATGCTGCTCGCAAAGCTCACCGTTGAACTGGAACTCCACCTGATACACCTTGCCCCGCTGGGGAGTGAACGTGGTCTTCAGTGGCCCACAGGTATAAATCCCCGCAGTCACCCGGCTGTTCGAATACCCCGAAACCTCAAACGGCTTATCAGCGTCGGCTTGTGCTTCGAGTTGCGGAAAGCGTTTGACCGTGGCGCTGTTGGCCACTTCATTGAGGTTGGCGATCCAGCCGAAGACCTTGCCGCGACCTGAATCCACCACGGTGCCAAGCACCTCCATGCGCTGGTCGGGATCATCGGCGCGGCGAATGGAGAACTCCACCGGATAGGTGCCGCCAGAAGACTTCATGATGACCTTGGCGTGCTGGGCGTCCACCACCACTTTGTCTTGATGCAGCTGGATGCCGTCTTTCAGCAGGCTGGGAGAAGAGTTACGCACATTGGAATGGCAACCTGACAGCGCAAGCAGCAGGGTCAGCGTCACGAGCACACGTTTTTTCACGTAGAAATCTCTATTGAGCACAACAGGACTGGGAATGACCTCAAAACAACGCCGCGATATTAGATGGCCATCATTTTGACGTCAAACCTATGTTGCGGTCGTTATCTCAGTGCTCAACGCCAAACTGCGTCGCTACCTCGTCCGGTGCGAGCAAGCGGCCGTCGGCCGACATCAATTGCAGCGTGCGAATCGGCTGGCGATTTTTTGCATCGACCATCACCGAGCCCGGCTCACCCGGCGCGTACATATGCTCTGCGCCCCACTGCGACAGCGCGACAATCACTGTCTGCAAGGCCTTGCCGCGCTCTGTCAGCACGTATTCCTTGTAGGCGCCGCCATCGGCTGCCGGCACCGTTTGCAGGATCCCCTGCTCCACCAGGCTCTTGAGCCGGGCACTGAGCATGTTCTTCGCAATATCGAGGTTCTTCTGGAAATCGCTGAAGCGGCGAATGCCCTCCAGCGCATCGCGGATGATCAGCAGCGACCACCAGTCGCCGATCAGGTCCAGCGTGCGGGCGACCGGGCAAGCGTTGCCGTGCAGGCTTTTGCGCTTCACAGGGAGTTTCTCCTTCAATCCTGGCGTGTGGTTGCATCTTACAACTGTGCTAGCGGAAAAGAACCACGCCGACAGCGCAGCACCTGCATACAAGTGGCCACGGTCGATTACGCGGATAGTGAATCCTGCTTTTACCGCCCCTCCCCAACGCCCACTCAAGCAAGGAGTTTCCATGAGCACATTCACTACCGATGACGGCACCGAGATCTACTTCAAGGACTGGGGCAGCGGCAAGCCCGTGCTGTTCAGCCATGGCTGGCCGCTGGATGCCGACATGTGGGAATACCAGATGGAATACCTGAGCAGTCGCGGCTACCGCACGATTGCTTTTGACCGCCGTGGTTTCGGCCGCTCCGACCAACCTTGGAACGGTTATGACTACGACACCTTTGCCGATGACATCGCGCAACTGATCCAGCACCTCGACCTGCGCGATGTGACCCTGGTCGGCTTCTCCATGGGCGGCGGCGACGTCAGCCGCTACATCGCCCGTCACGGCACCGAACGCGTTGCCGGTCTGGTGCTGCTCGGCGCGGTGACGCCGTTGTTCGGCAAAAAAGCCGATTACCCGCAAGGCGTCGACACCTCGGTGTTCGACGGGATCAAAGCCGGCCTGCTCAAGGATCGCGCGCAGTTCATCGCCGACTTCGCGGCACCGTTCTACGGCACCAATCAGGGCCAGAAAGTCTCCGACGGCGTGCTGACGCAAACCCTGAACGTGGCCTTGCTGGCGTCGTTGAAAGGCACCGTGGATTGCGTCACCGCGTTCTCCGAAACCGACTTCCGCCCGGACATGGCGAAGATCGATGTGCCGACCCTGGTGATCCACGGTGACGGCGATCAGATCGTTCCAATAGAAACCACCGGCAAACAGGCGGCGGCAATGATCAAAGGCGCCGAGTTGAAAGTCTACGCCGGTGCGCCGCACGGTTTTGCCGTGACGCACAGCGAGGCGCTGAATGAAGACCTGCTGGCGTTTCTGAACCGCTGATGATCGTCGGCGTGACAATCTTCTACGAGCACTTGTCCGTCTGACTCAATCTGCCATCAACGCAGCCAGTGCCAACGCGTTACCCAACGCGGCGCCACTGGCGGTGTTGTCGAAGATGCACCAGGTCGCGGCGCCTTCTGCTGCCGCGACTTTCATCTGCTGTGCCAACGCTTGCAGATAACCCTCATCGTAGGCGCTGTGATAGATGCGTGGGGAGCCATGCAATCGCCAATAGCGCACACCCGCCCAGCCCTGCACCGAACCATCGGTACTGATCCGCGACGGATCGACCACTACCTGCGCAATCCGATACGCCCGCAACAGGGGCTCCGCGGTAACCCACGATTCATGCCGTGGCTCAAGCACCACGTCACCGTCGAATCGCTGGCGCAAGGCGACGAAAAAAGCTTCAGCGCTTGCCGGCTCGAATGCCAGCGAAGGCGCAAGTTGTACCAGCAAACATCCCAGCCGATCGGCCAATCCCTCGCACTGCCCGAGGAACTCATCCAGCGCCTGATCACAGTTCTGCAAACGCAATTCATGGGTGATCCGCTTCGGCACCTTCACCGAAAAACGAAAACCCTGCGGCACCGAATCCGCCCAGCGCGCATAGGTCTGACGCCGATGCGGACGATAAAACGAGCTGTTGATTTCCACACAATTGAAGCGCGCCGCATAACGTTGCAGATGCGTGCCCTCGGCCGGAAACAGCGGCCAATACTCACGCCCCAGGCTCCAGCCCGCGCAACCGATGAACATTAAAAAAGTACCTTCGCCGCTTCACGCCTGAAAATCTCCACGATCTTCGGGCCGATCCCGTCGAACGCCGCCAGACGCCGTTCGAAATCGGCGGGATCGGCGCTGGCCTTGATGATGTTGCCAACCTTGCCGGCGTATTCATTATTGAGCCGCGCCGCCAGGGCCTCACTCACCGGGTCAAGGTTGATATGCAGGTCGTGGGCGCTGACGGTTTTGCTCATCGGGTGATCGCTCGCGGCTTGAAAGGGCTTTCGCTTGAGAGGCCCATGGTGGGTTTGGCGTGGCAACTACTCGCTGGCCGCAACAGCGATTTTTTGCTTTGCCATTAAAAAGATCGCAGCCTGCGGCAGCTCCTACAGGGGTTACTTCTTGCCCGGGAGGACGCTCGCCAACCGCCGTGCGCACCGCACGATCAAGCAGATGGCGCACTTGCGACGGTGCCGAGGCCATGAACGCGGCCATTTCTTCGTGCCGCGCCTGAACGAATTCGATCTTGCCATTGGCTCGGGCGAGCGCGCCGAACACGCCATTGATGCCGTCTCCCGGATAACCAAAAATCCGCGTGACGCCCCATTGGCTGAGCCGCTCCACCAGAAAATATCCCACTGTCGTCGTCATCTCGTTCCTCGCCTGTCACCGATGCATGAAGCCTGCCCGGCGAGATATCCGCCGGGCGATACAAGGGTCTGGACAGTCGCGGCACGCGTGAAGTTTCGATTGTTTTTGCCACTGGCCGGGGTATGAATCAACGATGCGGATGCACCGTCATCGACACCAGTTTGATCACGATCGGCCGCACCACGAGGATGCACAGAAACGCCACAGGCATCGCCAGCTTGTAGGCATGCAGCGCATTATTCAGGTAGTCGTTATCAATGCCGGCGTTGGCGGCGGTGATCACCAGCGACATCAGGAACGCCATGATCGTCGCCATGTACAGCGCAAACACATAGGGCGTCGCCCGTGCCGACAGCTTGCGACGCGAGGCATACAAGACATCGGGGGTTGCTCTTTGATTCATGTGACTTAGCCATCCATTGACAGGGAGCCGGCACCTTAGCAAAGCCCCCTGCCCCCAACTAGACGGTTCGCCGCAGGTACTTTATAAAGCAGCACTTACGAATCGAACCCACTCGGCGGAGCACGGATGAATCTGTTGGCGGCGATTGCCAGTTTTATCAAAGTGGTTGAAGCCGGCTCCATCGTCGGCGCCGCCAGGACCCTGGGCGTCAGTGCCGCCGCCGTGAGCCAGACCCTCAATCGCCTCGAAACCCACCTCGGCGTACGCCTGCTGCAACGCACCACTCGCCGCATGGCCCTGACCGAGAACGGCGCGCAGTACTACGAAAAGGTCAAACGCATCGCAGCGGACCTGGAGTCGGCGCAGAGCTCGATCATCAGCGATCAAGGCGAGCTGCAAGGCCGCTTGAGCATCGCCTCCACCTCCGCGTTCGGCCGCCACGTGCTGGCCCCGCTGATCGCCGGTTTCGCAGCGCTGCACCCGCGCTTGCTGCTGGAGCTGTCGACCACCAATGGCAAGATCAATCACATCCAGGACAACATCGACTTGAGCCTGCGGATCAAGCCGCAACTGGAGGACGGCATTGTCGCGCGCAGGATCGTTTCCCTGCCCTTCATCTTCTGCGCCGCCCCCGCCTACCTTGCACGCGCCGGTGTGCCGCAATCACCGCAAGAGCTGCAGCACCACGCCTGCCTGGCGTTCCGCTATCCACTGGACGGACGCTTTCTGCGCTGGGGTTTGATCCGCAACGGCCAGCACTACGACGCCCCGATCAACGCCACCGCCATCAGCGACGACATCGACGCCCTGGCGCAAATGGCAGTCAACGGCGCGGGCATCACGCGCCTGGCCGAATTCGTCGCCGCGCCCTATCTCGAAAACGGTCAACTGGTGCCGCTGTTTGAACATCGCCCAGGTGAAGCCCACGCGTATGTCGAGCCGATGGACATCTATGCCTGCGTGCAGGAGCGTGCGGCGCTGACGCCGAAGGTCAGAGCCTTCATGGATTATTTGACCGAGCACTTGAAGCGGCGCTGGCCGATGGAAAATGCTTTGGCCCCATCGTTTCACACACCCACTGAAAAGGATTTGCAGTGAACACGCCACGTTATGCAAAAGGCTCAGGACAGCCACCCGTACATCTGGCGTCGATCAACTCGACCGACTCGACGACGGGCTATCTGATGTTTGCCGGTGCTGCAGCCGGAGAGCGCAAGATAACGTTCACGTCGCACGCCGAGCGCGTACGCCTGCTCAACGAGCTGATGCTTGCGCGTGTACCTTTTGCTGTCGGGGGCATGTGCCCCGGTCCGGCGGATGAAGTGGCTTTACTGATTGCCAGCGCAGCGCTGGCAGGCCCTTACCTCGAGCTATCCTGGACGGGACCGCAGCAATGGGTTGTGCGCCAGATGACCAACAGCGCGGATCAATGGCAGTTGGAACCTGACGTCAGCGAGATTGCCAACACATCATTCGACCCGGTTTCGCTAACAAGCTTTGTTGGAAACGCGGATACCCCTGCTCGCTGAAAACCTTGCTCGACGGTCGCGGGATCAATTGACCCCACGAACTGCGCAGCGTGATCAGGAGCGTTTATGCTGTCGAACCTGATACCTGTCAGGTATCAATCGGCAAAACCACGATGAGGCCCATTTCATGAGTAAAGCGCCCTACGTACCGCCCAAAGTCTGGAAACACGAAGCACCGTCCGGCGGCCAGTTCGCCAGCATCAACCGCCCGATTGCCGGGCCGACACACGACAAGACGCTGCCGGTAGGCAAGCATCCGCTGCAGCTGTATTCGCTGGCGACGCCCAATGGCGTGAAGGTCACCATCCTGCTGGAAGAGTTGCTCGCGCTGGGACATACCGGTGCCGAATACGATGCGTGGCTGATTCGCATCAACGAAGGCGATCAGTTCTCCAGCGGCTTTGTCGAGATCAACCCGAACTCGAAGATCCCGGCCCTGCTCGACCGTAGCGCGCAGCCGCCGATTCGGGTGTTCGAGTCCGGTTCGATCCTGTTGTACCTGGCGGAAAAATTCGGCGCCTTCCTGCCGAAAGATCCGGCCGGCCGCACCGAAACCCTCAACTGGCTGTTCTGGCAGATGGGCGCGGCGCCTTATCTGGGCGGCGGTTTCGGGCACTTCTACGCGTACGCGCCGGAGAAGCTCGAATACCCGATCAACCGCTTCACCATGGAAGCCAAGCGTCAGCTCGACGTGCTCGACCGACGCCTGGCTGAAAACCGCTATCTGGCCGGCGACAGCTACACCATCGCCGACATCGCCGTCTGGCCGTGGTACGGCCAACTGGTGCGCAACAACGTGTATTCGGCTGCCGAGTTTCTAGCGGCCCAGGAATACACCCATGTGCAGCGCTGGGCAGAGGAAATCGCCCAACGCCCTGCGGTGATTCGTGGCCAGCGCGTCAACCGCACCTGGGGCGACGAGGCGAGCCAGGTCGCCGAGCGGCATCAGGCCAGCGATCTGGATTGACGCTCGCGCTTAAACGGTTTGCCGGCGCATGGTCAAGATCGCCGCACCAAAACCGATGAACGTGGTGCCCACTACCCGGTTGACCCAACGCGACAACGCGGGCCGGGTCAGCACGCCTTTGGCCCGGGAGGCCAGCGCGGCATACAGGCTCAGCGACGTGACTGACAACGCCATGAAAATCGAAGTCAGAATCAGGAACTGCGGCAACAACGTCGCACCCTGATCGATGAACTGCGGGAACAGCGCGGTGAAAAACATCGTCGCCTTGGGGTTGGTCACCGCCGTGAGGAATGCCGACTTGTACAGCTTCATCCGGCTCGGTTTGCTCTTGCTCACGTCATCGGCGATAGCGTCGGGCAGCATCGGGCCTTTCTTGAACAACTGCTTGAGCCCGAGATAGAACAGATAGCCGGCACCGAGAATCTTCACCGCGTTGAACAACCACTCGGAACTCGCCAGCAACGCGCCCAACCCCAGCATCGCCGCCGCCGACAGGCAGAACAGGCCACTGGCATTGCCCAGCGACGACCAGATCGCGCTGCGCTGCCCGTGCGCCAGACTGTTGTTGATCGCCATCAGCGTCGCAGGCCCGGGGCTGGCGATGGCAATCGCGGCGACGAGGGTGAAGGCCAGAATCGAGTGAGAATCCATTTTCAATGCTCGTAGGTGGTGAAGTGTGGCATGGTACCGCAGCTGCACGTCACTGTGCCTGCGGGTTGTTTTCCCGGTTGCTGCACGTTCAGGCGATGCGCTAGCCGCGCACGATGCGGTAGGTTGACTGCACCAGGCCCGAAGGAAAACTGTGACTGGAGACCAGATCCAACGCAATGTCCTGCGCAAGCGCGCCGAACAATGACCTTCCCGACCCGATCAGCACGGGAACCGTAGTGATGACCATATCGGCGAGCAGACCGTCGCGCAGGAAGGATTGCACCATCTGCCCGCCGTCGACATACACCCGCGCAACACCCTGGCTCGCCAGCTCCGCCATCAGGTCGGCGGGCGCGTGATTGGAAAAACGCAGCTTACCCTGCAGCGCCTCGGGCACCGGTGTATCCACCAACTGTTCGGACAGCACCACCACGGGCCGATCATAGAAGCATGTGTCGAAGGTCAGCACCTTCTCATAGGTACCCCGCCCCATCACGATCACATCCTTGTCGGCAATGAAGGTGGAATAGCCATGGTCTTCTGTCTGATCGTCACGCTGTAAAAGCCAGTCGATCTCGCCATCCGGGCGCGAAATGAAGCCATCCAGACTGACGGCAATGAACACGTGGGCAGTGGCCATCAGGGCCTCCTTATTCGAGGGGCGGTGCCCCAGTTATCCTCAACTGAATTTCGAAAGCAACCTGAGTGTGCGACTCCAGACCACGTCGCCGGCACGATATGATGAGCGCTTTTGATCGCTGGCCATTGTCAGCAAGGAACCCGAAATGCCCCCTGGAAAACGTGAACTGGCGAGGATCGAGCGCCGCTTGATTGCCACGCTCACCGATGCGTGTGAAACCGCAAAAGCTGAAATCAAGGGCTTCACCTGGCTTACCCATACCGCTGACCTGAGCGCTTTGACGGCAACGCTGACAGTCACCTGGGTGTTCGAAACCGAGGCCGACAAAACCCTCGCCCTGACGCAAGCCAAGGCACGCGTCTTCGAGCTGACTGCCACCGCGCTGAGGGAAGCCGACATCGACCTGTCCCCTTCAGACGCTTGCGTGCGCTTCGACTCCGAGCAAGAGTGCCAACGCACGCACGGTGGCAACTGGCGTGAGCGTCTGGCGCGAAACACACGGGGGCAACGGTAAACATCTTGCTTGCGATCAGGTTCGCTATCATCGTTGGCAGCAGGTTTTCTCTCTCAGGGACAGTGAAACCATGGAACAGTCCAGACCCGATCCAGGCGCCGACTGGGTATTGCGCAGCACTCAGCCGGGGCGGATAGAACGTATCGAGGCCTGGTTTGGCGGCCATGGCTACCACCCACATCGACACGACACTTATTCGATCGGCCGCACACTCTCCGGCGTGCAAAGCTTTCACTACAAGGGCTCCCTGCGCCACGGTTTGCCGGGAAACACCTTGCTGCTGCATCCGGATGAATTGCACGACGGCATGGCCGGGACCGAAGCCGGTTTCCGCTATCGAATGGCCTATATCGACCCGGCCCTGATTCAGCAGGTGTTGAAGGGTGAGCCGTTACCGTTTATCGCCGGCGGCCTCTCCAGCGACCCGCGTCTGTATCGTGCCAGCGAATCGTTCGTGCAGGCGATGGATCACTCACTCGACCCGCTGGAAGAACAGGACGCCCTGTTTGATCTGGCAATGGCACTGCGGGCGGTGGCGGGTAAGCCTCGTGGGCGCAAACTGCTCGATTACCCGGCGGCCGAGCGCGCCAGGGAATTCATCATGGCCCACCTTCATCAGAGCGTGACGCTGGAGATGCTGGAGCAGGCCAGCGGCCGAGAAAAATGGAGCCTTTCCCGGGACTTCAGAGTGCTGTTTGGCACCAGTCCCTATCGCTTCGTGACCCTGCGCCGTCTGGATGTATTCCGCGCGCTGGTGCTTGACCGATTCTCGCTGGTGGATGCCGCTCTGGCGGCGGGCTTTCACGACCAAAGTCACATGACCCGGCACTTCACCCGTACTTATGGGGTGTCTCCGTCGCGCTGGCTGGAGCGCGTCCGGGCACATCGTCAACTTGCAGGATCGTACAAGCATTGCCAATTGCCCCTTCGCTAGGCTGACGACTCCTGTTTGAGAGAGGATCCGTCATGCCACACACCCGCAAAGAAGCGAATCTGCACGCCATCAATCTGGCGCAAAAAGCAGCACTGATCGATCAGCCATGGAGCCCACGCGTGGTCGCCGAAATGAACGACTACCAGTTCAAGGTGGTTCGCATCGAAGGTGAATTCATTTGGCACACCCACCCGGAAACCGATGAGGCTTTCATCGTGATCGAAGGCACGCTGCGGATCGATCTGCCCCATGGCAGCGTCTACGTCGCGCCGGGTGAGCTGTACGTCGTGCCACGCGGGACCGAACATCGCACGGCGGCGGAGGGAGAAGCGCGCCTGATGATGATTGAGCCTCGAGGGGTGCGCAACACCGGGCACGAGGGTGGCGAGCGCACGGCTGACAACGACGTCTGGATCTGAGCAAAAAGGCGCCGTGAAGCTGCGGTTTGACGGCGCCACTTGATGAGTTTCCAGCCCTGGGCGTTACCGCTGATAGTGCGCAACCAACTGGTCGAGAAACTCGAAGAGTTTCAGGTTCATCGCCGCATAGACGTTGGCCGCCAGCAAAGACCGACTCAAATCGGTCCCTCACTCGCCTGGGTTTTATTGGCTTTGCGGCCACGTGAGGCAGGCCTCACCGGTACGCTTTTGCCGTATTCATTCCACCATTGAGCGAGCGCCTCCATCGTCGGCCCGAGTGCGCGTGCTTTTGCTGTCATTTCATACTCCACGCGCGGGGGCACTTCTGCGAAGACCGTTCGCGAGATCAAGCCATCGCTCTCAAGCTCCCGAAGTTGCGCCGTCAGCATGTGTTGTGTAATGCCATTGATCGCTTTGCGCAGCTCGCCAAAACGGTAGATTCGCTGATTTAGCATCCACATGATCTCCAGCTTCCACTTGCCTGAAAGCAGCGAAAATGCGCGCCGCATTTCCTCGTGCATGTTGATCTGACCGTCATCATTAGTCTGGTTTTCCATACTAAGTACCAGTTTTTCATCCTACTTGTGGTTTTTCATGTTAGACGACATCTTCGCCCTAAGCCGAAGTAAAAACACCTGCTTAGGAAAACCTCATGATCGAAAATTATATTTACTGGATTAGCACGGCGCTGCTTTCGTTGCTCTATTTCGCCTCTGCCTTGATGTACATCGCCAAGGGAGACTTTGTTCGCAACGCACAAGCGGAGTTGGGCTATTCAGCCTCCCATCTGGTGCCTTTGATGATCGTGGTCAAGATACTGGGACCCGTCGCGATTTTGTGGCGCTTCAATGTGGCAATCAGTGATCTGGCTTATGCCGGCATGCTTTATCACTTGTTGCTCTCAGCATCAGCACACCTGGGTGTTCACAAACCCAAAGGTTCTATCCCGGCAGCCGTAGGAATCATTCTCCTGGCCACCTCCTTCGTGACACAAAACGTTGCTCGCGAATATCCATCGCCTTATGCACCGGTAACGATCATCCAAGAAGCTCTTAAGTAATGGGGAACAACATGACTCGACTCAATGAAAAAGTTGCCATTGTCACCGGCGCCGGTCGGGGTATCGGCCGAGCCATCGCTAAACTTTTCGCGATGCAGGGTGCGACGGTCGCGGTCGTTTCGCGCACGGCTGAAAATGTTGATCAGGTGGTTGCCGAGATCCAGGCCGCTGGCGGCATCGCCCTCGGAATCGTTTGCGATATCGCTGATCCCGTTCAAATTACTGCCACTGTCGACAAGGTGATGGCTGCCTATGGACGAATCGACATTCTGGTTAACAATGCTTTCGATCCTTCTGTGGTTTTTTCATCGGTGATTGAGCTATCAGCCGAGCAGTTGCAGCGTAATTTCGAAATGGGCCCGATTGCTTATCTGCGAACGATGCAGGCGTGCTATCCCCATCTCAAAGCCAGCGGTGAGGGCCGGGTTATTAATTTCGCGTCCCTGGCCGGTGTCATTGGCATGCAGGGCTATGCGCCTTACAACATGGCAAAGGAAGCCGTACGTGCCTTGACTCGCTCTGCGGCCAGGGAATGGGGCGCTGACAAGATCACGGTCAACAATGTCATGCCGGTCGCTGACACGTGGGGAACCGCGGTCGATGTACCTGCCCCCACTAACGTGCTTGGTCGTTATGGATCACCGGAAGAGGATATTGCGCCGGTGGTGTTGTTTCTCGCCAGTAAGGATGCGCAGTTCTTGACGGGATACAGCCTCACGCCTGACGGAGGCCAAATCATCGACAGCGCCCGCTGACGGTCCTGTGCAAAAACCAAGCGTCGATTCATCAAAGCTGCATACGCCATATGGGCCGCGCGACGAAGCACTTGTACGATGTCTTACCACAAGGTATTACTAGGTCTCCAAAAAAAATAAAACCACGGAGATCGCTACATGGACTCATCCCTGTCCGCCCCCCCTGAAAGCCTTGACCGGGCAAAGGGCAATACTCGCCGCAACTTCCTGAAAAAATCCCTCGCTGTTTCCGCCACGCTCGCCACCGTCGGCAGCGCCGCGCTAACCCGAATCTCCGAGGCCGCCGAACCCTTGAGTCAGCGCTACCCGGATCCACTGATTCACATCCTCGACGACAGCTTCCTCGAGCTACGCGTTTTCAACGCCAGTGTTGAAAAACTCGCCACCGGTATGCGCTGGGCCGAAGGGCCGGTGTGGGTTGGTGATGGCCGCTACTTGTTGGTCAGCGACATCCCCAATAATCGCATCATGCGCTGGGACGAAATCACCGACACCTTCACCGTGTACCGCGAACACTCGAACTTCTCCAACGGCATGTGCCGGGATCGCCAAGGGCGTCTGATCGTCTGCGAAGGCTCCACCACCACCCGCGAAGGCCGCCGCATCACGCGCACCGAATACAATGGCACGATCACCGTGCTGGCCGACAGCTTCGACGGCAAGCCCTTCAACTCGCCCAACGACATCGTCTGCAAAAGTGACGGATCGATCTGGTTCAGCGACCCGCCCTTCCAGACCAGCAACAACTACGAAGGCCACAAAATCACCCCGAGCCAACCCCACGCCGTGTACCGCATCGACGGCGAGAGCAAAAAAGTCACTCGGGTCATCGACGACCTCAACGGCCCCAACGGCCTGTGCTTTTCTCCCGACGAAAAAACCCTGTACGTCGTCGAAGGCCGCGCCAAGCCCAATCGCCTGATCTGGGCGATTGCCGTGAAGGACGACGGCACACTGGGCGAACGCCGCAAGCACATCGAGGGGCTGGACTATGCCGCAATCGACGGCATCAAATGCGACGAAGCGGGCAATCTGTGGTGCGGCTGGGGCGGCAATGGTGATCCCAAGGCCGACCTGGAGAAACTCGACGGCGTGCGCGTTTTTAATCCGCTGGGCAAGGCCATCGGACACATTTCCCTGCCAGAGCGCTGCCCGAACCTGTGCTTCGGCGGACGCGAAGGGAATCGGCTGTTCATGGCCAGTAGTCACTCGATCTACTCACTGTTTGTGAATACGCGTGGCACTACGTTTGCGTTGTAAAAAAGACGTTCGTCTCGCGATCGTTGCGTGACTATCGAAACAATATCCTGCCGCGCATCATCCGGCGATGCGCGGCATTCAAGCCCGTTGACTGTCCCGGCACATGGCTAAAGCAATCAGGATCCGACAACCGCTCACTCGGTCGACGCGACGGAGGCTTTGCTGCCCAAGCGGATCAGTTCATTGGAGAAACACAAGCCGACGATGATCAGTGCCGCTCCCGCGTACAGGCTGTCGCGCGGTACTTCGTTGAGCGCCACAAACGCCAGCAGCGCGGCGAACAGTGGCTCGGTCAGCTCCAGCGCTTGCACTTGGGATGGCTTGAGATACTCGATGGCCTTGGTGGTGCAGAAGAAGCCCAGGATTGTCGGCAGCGTGGCCAGCGCCAGCAGCGCAGCGATCGCCAGCGGCGACAGCTCGCCGATCGCGAAACCATCGGCCGCAGCCGGCATCAGCAAGTACAGGCTGCCAAAAAATAACAGTTGTCGGGTGAAGTGCAGCCCCCCCGACACCCCCATTCGCTTCATGGCAACCGAAAAGGCCCCATAGCCGGAGCCGGCCATGGAGGCGAGCGCAGCACCTTGCAGGGTAAAGCCCTGCTGCAGGTCGCCGCCGAAGATCACCGAGATCCCGGCGATAGCCAGTGCGGCACCCACGGTCGCGTTCGCAGTGATGGCGTCCTTGAGAAAAATGCGCCCCAGAATGATCGAGGAAATTGAGGCACTGGCCATCAGCACCACTACCACACCTGCCGCAGCATAGTGTCGATAGGCGGACGTTTCGAAATGGAACAGCACAAAGATGCCAAGGAATGCGCAGATAGCCGCCTGAGTCCATTTGATCGACGCCGCCGGGCGCTTGAGGAAAAACAACAGGATCGAGAGAAGCACGCAACCCAGTACGGTCTTGATGACCGCGACACTGCTGGCGGTGAAACCATTACTCATGAGTATTTTGCTGAGTACACCGATCGTTGCGTTCAGTGCCGCAGCGGAGAGTGCAAACATGACGCCTTTGCTGAAAGTGGATTGCATTGATGACGATCCCTGTCGCTGAATTGTCGTCCGATAGAATGCCGCCCGATATCGACGGCGCACAGTTTGAGGATACGAAGATCCCGCCAACGCCAGTATTTATTTGGCGATGCAATAGGCGTTGACGAATGTTGCAGTGTGCTGCAAAGACTGACGTATATCCGGTTTGGCTATTCCATGCCTGTTGGCAAATTGCTCGACCGCCGTTGTATCAAAACGAGTGGTCTGGATAAAGTCCAAGGCTTCGGGTTTTGTATTCAGAAACCACGCGACGGGCGCAATACTCAGCAGCCACTTCAGCAATCGGAGCGGAATGTGATGCTTGGGAGACTTTAAGCCCAAAGGTTGTGCCACCTGTATCAGGAGTTCTCGCAGGTTTGGCGTCTGGTCATCAAGCGCCAGCAGTTCCTGGCCCACCATGGCAGGATCAAAAGCACACACTGCCAACAGCTCGACCAGGTAATCCACAGTAACCAGTGGCAGCCAGTGCTCGGCGGTACCGGGCACGGCGGTCAGCTTTCCCTGCACAAGGTTGCGTATCAGCTCCACCAGCGGCTGACCGTCAAGGATATGCCCGGTACGGCTGTGACCACAGACAGTCGCAGGGTGGACAACGGTCATCTCCCCGCCCTTGGCAGACATGACCTCCAGGGTCGCAAAATGCGCCTCCAGCTTGCTTCCCTCGTAACCCCCGACACGCCGGTAGACGGCAGGCCAATTCGTCAACTCCGGATGACGAGGATCAATTCCGATGCGCTGCAGATGTTCATGATTTTTCAGCATGTAGCCGCCGATCATCACTAAACGGCTGTTTTGCTCAGCCGCCAACAGCGCCACGCGCTTTGCCCCTTCCACATTCACCGCACGAGAATGCTCCACCGAAAGCCCCCATGCGAAGTGGGCGCCCAAGTGGAATATGACGCTGGCGTGCTGTAGCCCTTCTCGGTCCTCAAGACTCAGCCCGAGGTTGTCCCGTTCCAGATCGCCGGCAACGGCAAATACCCGGGTTGCGCACCCTCCCAGATTATCGACTTGCTCGCGCAGTGCAGCCAGTCGCTCCGGGCGACGCATCAACACCCGAACGGTGTGACCTTTTGCACTCAGATACGCCACCAAATGTTGACCGATGAAGCCGGTCCCCCCCGTGACAAAGCACTCCACGCCCATTTCCCTGTTCCTTGTTCAAGATGAGAAATCAAGCGTAAACTGTCGACCCAACTCTACAGTCAAGCGGTGTTTTCATGAGAATCGGCGAACTCGAAGCCCGTAGCGGCGCCAGCCGCCATACGCTGCGTTACTACGAGCAAATCGGCCTGATCTCAGCGCTGCGGCAAATCAACAACTATCGCGTTTACACCGAGCAAACTCTGCAGGATCTGGACTTTATCCAGCGTGCGCAAAGCATGGGGTTTTCCCTGGGGGAAATCGGCGAGATTCTGGACGCGCAGCGGAACAAGCTGATCGATTGTGCTGACGGCGCCAGGCTGATTGAAAAAAAGATGGCAGAGATCAAACAGAAAATCGCCAACCTCCAAGGCATTTATCGGTATCTGGATGAAGAGCGCGCAAACCTCGAAGCCAGTGCTGCCAGGCAACTTGAGCTTCAACAGCTGAACAACGCTTCAAACTGAACGGTCAACATCCGGGGAACGGAAGCTGCAGCCTGCCTCCAGTTTCAAGCCCATGGCTGACGCATTTTCTGAAACCTTGTAGCCAGGTTCTGGACGGTAAGCGTCCGCCCAAAAGACCTTGCGTGGTTGAACGGGCGCCCTTCTACGCGGCAGCTAACACAGACAGAATTCGGCCAGAAACGGCCTTGGGGCGAACGATAAGTCCATAAATTTCTGCATTAACTGAAGTTCGGCTCGGTCAACACATTGAGCCCTGACTGGCGCAAACGCATGCGAAAAAGATAATCACGAAGATTGGGTGTTTTTTTCAGCCATTGCGCACTTTCGGGCACGCGTTCCAAATAATCGAGCATAGGCGTCAGGATGGCGTCCGCCATGCTGTAGTCCGCCCCGCAGAAAAATGGCTGCTCATCCAATTGCTGCGCCAGCAGCCAAAGTGTATGGATAGCCATTGGCTCGGCGATAGCCACAGCGTCTCTATCGATTGGGCGTGACGGCTGTGCAGGTGAAACCAGTAATAAAAGATAACGACGTATCAGTCGATCATCGGCATACATCGCCAAGGCAGCGGCCCACTGATCGACCTTTACCTTCTGGGCCAAGTCAGCGGGCCTTGGAGAAACAAGCGCAAAGGCTTCATCCAGGTAGCGGCAAATGGTGGTTGTTTCAATTACGCTCCGCTCTCCATGCAGCAATACCGGGACCTTGCCAAAAGGATGCAGTGCCTTGTGTTCAGGGCTGTGCAACCTGATCGCATTACCATCCACGTGCATCCCGTGTGTGTAATCCAGCGCTTTCTCCTCGCAGTAAAGTCTGACACTCCGTGCGAAGGTGCTAAATCCAGGTCCCAGTATGTGCAATCTCATGTGTAGCTCCTTGAGGGGTAGAGTCGGCAATTCTGGTCGGTATGACCTTATGTTCAAGAACATAAAGTCCCGTTTTGTCATACTCCAGCTCACGCTTTATCAAGGAGAAGACGAATGCCCTGGCCTGCTACACAGCGCGCAACCACTCGACAGATGATTCTGGATAGCGCCGCGCGACTCTTCGCACTGGAAGGTTTCGACAAAGTCAGTATCGACTCAATTATGGAGAGTGCGGGATTGACCCGGGGGGCTTTCTATAGTCACTTCGCATCCAAAACGGAGCTTTACACCGAAGCGATTAGAAATGCCGCGAACGCAGGGGGCGCGATGCTCGAAGAGGCTGGTAAAAATGGTTTGCTGCAGGTAGTGAAAGACTATCTCCGCATGGACCATCGGGATGCAAGCCGCATGCACTGTCCGTTAGCGTTCATGGTCAATGATGCTGCTCGACAGGATGGAGCCATCCAGGAGAGCTATACCCAAGTGCTCTCAGCGTTCATCACACGTCTAGAGTCCGGGCTGAAATCGACGACACAGACGAATACACGCCAGCATGCTGTGCAAATTGCCGTAGGGATGATTGGTGGCTTGGCACTCGCTCGAGCTGTGGCCGATGACCAATTGGCGCAAGAGATTCTCACAGCCTGTCAGCAGGGATGTTTGCAGCTCGTTGAGCCATGACCTGCCACAACAAACGAGGCGCCTTATTACCAAGGGTCAACGTCGCCAGAATGCAACTGGACCGAGCGTTGCAGGCGCACAAACCGGGTGATCGACCGTAGGCGATCATCAGCGATGTCGATCAAACCGTGCTGAGCAGCAACAGCTATTGGGGCCATGTGATCAACAGCCCAAGCAATAAAGGCGCTGATCTGACTTCAGGTTTGAGGGTGCGACAACGCTTCTCGCCCTCTTGTTCAGCCCGACCAGGATCAGCCTTGAGTCAGATAAACGCGGCCTCGACAAATGCCTCCAGCGCTTTCTCTTCCAGTATCTCGATGGAAAAATGGCCAAAGCGTTTGGGCAACCAGATGATGCGTCCCCCCGACGGGGATTGCAGATTCGCCCGCGCTAATGGCTGCCCGTTTTCGTCTTCCGGCTGAACACCGGCGGCCAGCAATTCGTCATAGGCTATTTCGATATCCGGGGTCGAGTAACAGTGACGGTAAATCATCCCCTCGCCGGCAGAATCCAGAAGCGCTTTCAGATTCCCGGCCAACGGCTGCACCAACATGAAACGCTCCTGCCCGATCAGCGCAATCGCGTAACGCACCTGTAGCCCGCCCCGCTCCCAGACCAGCGTCTTGGAGATTCTGGCGTTGAGTATGTCCGCATAGTAAGCACAGGCTTCTTCGAGATTATTGACCAGTACATCGACGTGACTGAATTTCAGATCCATTGCGTGGCTCCTGTCGAAACGATACTCATGGTAACCACTACGCGGTTGTTCATGGCGTCGGTTTCCTCACCGAATTCCCATTGGAATACCTTCCCGTCTATGAGACAAAGGCCTGAGCCTTTCGAGGGACCACGCCATCAAGGAGCGCTGCACCCCATGGATGAAACCATCACTTACCGAATCGCAACGGTCGAAGATGCCTTGAGCATGTGTGAGTTGGGCCAATTGCTCAATGAGGTGCACCACACTGCCCGTCCCGACATCTATGCACCTGCCACCGAAGCGTTTTCCCGTGACCTGCCTCACTGGTCGGGGCTGTTCGAGAGGCCGGGCCATGTTGCCTTTATTGCCCATGTCGGTCATCAACCTGCGGCGTTTATCACGGCCAGCCTGTCAGCCAGTTCAGGGCCGTTGATGCAGTCGCAGAATGTTGTGCGCATCGGTTCGGTGTGTGTCGCCGAACAGTTTTCGGGAAAAGGCATTGGACGCGGGCTGATGGATCTCGTGAAAAACTGGGCGCTCGGACAGGATGCCCAGGATCTGCGTTTGACGGTCTGGGCGTTCAATACCCGGGCCGTGCGGATGTATGCGGAGTTCGGATTTGAACCCCGCGCTTTTGAAATGGGCATGCGTCTGTAGCGGTTCGCCCGCTCGCAGCACCCTGCCTCAGCCCAGTCGCATCGACAGCTCGATGTCATCGGCAAACGGCACGGACAGATAACCGTTCTGCGGCGCACGCACGTACGCCAGGTATTCCGGGCAGTAGTTGGTGTTGTCCGCCACCACCAGCGCGCCCGGTTTCAGGTGTTGTTCCACCAGGAGCAACACATCGCCATACAGCGCCTTGGCCCCATCGAGCAGGAGCAGGTCGACTGACGGCGGCAGGTCGCTGGCGAGGGTGACGAGCGCATCGCCTTCGCGGATTTGCACCAGATCGCTGACGCCGCCCTCGACGAAGTGATGGCGTGCCAAGGCGATTTTCGCCGGTTCAAATTCGCTGCCGATCAGCACGCCACCACCGTTGTCGCGCAGCGCCGCCGCCAGGTGCAGGGTGGACAGGCCGAACGAGGTGCCGAATTCGACGATGGCCTTGGCCTTGGCATTGCGCGCCAGCAGGTACAGCAGCTTGCCGGTGTCGCGCGAGACTGGCAGCCACAGATCCTTGAGCATGGCGTAGAGTTTCAGGTACTCGGTCTTGCTGTGCATCAGGCGTTCACGCTCCTCGCCGGACACCGTTTCCAGCACCGGGCTGGTGGCGGCGCTAGCTTGGCTGTAGAGACGTTCGATCAGGCTGGCCAACGGTTCAGAGGTCAGGGTTGTCATGATTGCTTTCCGTCAATGGGGGATTAAGATGCGAGCAATTCGTCGCATTTAAATGATGCGAGTGATTCACTCGATCCGCTATTCGCGTTTCCCTTCGAGGCCCGAGCCGCCCATGAGCAATCGCCAGACTGCCCGTATTTCCTCGCGCAAACAGCCGCAGCAGGCACGCTCGGCTGATCTGGTCGCGGCGATTCTGCAGGCGGCTATTCAGGTTTTGACCGAGCACGGCGCCAGCCGTTTTACCACCGCACGGGTCGCGGAAAAGGCTGGCGTGAGCATCGGCTCGCTGTACCAGTACTTCCCTAACAAGGCGGCGATTCTGTTCCGTCTGCAGAGCGATGAATGGCTGCACACCACGCAGATGCTGCAGCAAATTCTGGAAAATCCCGAACAGCCGCCACTGGCACGCCTGCGCACACTGGTGCAGGCGTTCATCCGTTCGGAGTGTGAGGAAGCGCAGATGCGCGGGGCGCTGAACGATGCGGCACCGCTGTATCGCGATGCGCCCGAGGCTGACGAAGTACGTGCGGCGGGACGGCAAATCTTCGCCGTCTTCATGTGCGAGTTACTGCCCGAAGCCGGTGAGCCAACCCGCACCGCAGCCTGCGATCTGATCCTGACCACGCTCAGTTCGGTGGGCAAGGATTTTTCCGGCAACCCGCGTAGCGATCCGCAAATCACCGCGTTCGCCGATGGACTGGCGGACATGTTCAGCGCCTACGTGGTGGTGCTGAATCAGCCTTCAGGGTAAATCCGGGTGAACTGCTGCTCGGTGACGAGCGTGCCCCACTGACTGCCCTGCTCTTCTTTGCTCAGCTCGAAGCCGGACGCCTCATACAGTCGGCGCGCGGCGTCGAGGCCCTTGAAAGTCCAGAGTTGAATGGCGGCAAAACCCTGCTGGTCACAAAACGTTACGGCCGCGCTCAGCAGTTGCCGGCCGACACCGCTCCCGCGACAGCCATCATCGAGGATGAACCAGCGCAGATGCGCTTGATGGTTGCCCAGGTCCTGCCCGTCGATCGCGATCGAACCGACGATGCGCTCGTTGAGGGTCGCCACCCAGATCTGGTTGCACGGCTGATCGAGGCGCCCGACAAACTCCGCCACGCCACTGGCGACGCGGCTTTCGAAGACCGCGCCGAAACCGGCATGCTGCGAGTAGTAATCGGCATGCATTTGCGCCACGCGGCCAATCAACCCCGGGCGGTAGCCGGCGCTGATGAGCAGGTTCGGCGTGAGTGCTTGATGGGTGCCCAAGCGGATCGTTTTGAGGGCGTGGGCGTAGGTGGTGAGGCCCTGCGCCACGCTCTGTTGTTGCGATGGGTTGAGCGCCTGCAACGCCTGGCTGACCTGCGCCTGGCCGAAGGCGTGGATAGCGGCAACGGTCTGCCGGCCTTGCGGCGTCAGGTGCAAGCGCTTGACGCGAGCGTCCTCGGCCGTACGCTCCTCGATCTCCCCGGCCTTGATCAGTTTGCCGACCATGCGGCTGACACTGGACTTTTCCAGCCCCAGGCTTTGCGCCAGTTGCGCAGCGCTCACACCGTCCCCGGTCTCGATTTCCAGCAGCGCGTGCACGCCGGAGGCGGAGTAGTCGGTCGCCGCCAGCGTGGCGCGCATGAAGCCCAGCTCACGCACCATGGTGCGCGATGCCGTGCGGATGTCTTCGATCAAGGCTGGGGCAATCGTCATGACCAACCACCTCTGGAATATGGTTGTACGATACAACCATATTCCAGTCACGCTGCGCAACGGGCCGGCTACGCTGGGTAACGGCGACGCGTATCCGGTCGACAAAACTGGCAGCACGTTTCACCATGGCCCCTTTCCTTGAAATGACAGCGAGGCGTCGTAATGAGCCAATCCACCATCCGCGCGTTGATCCTTGACGACTATGCCAACAACGCTTTTCGCGAGGCACAGATCGAGCGCCCGGTGCCACAAGCCAATGAGGTGCTGGTGCGCATCGTGGCCAGTGGCGTGAACCCCATCGACTATAAAATCCGCACCGGCCATGCGCCTTACGCGATGCCAGAGCTGCCGGCGATTCTCGGAACTGACATGGCCGGCGTGATTGAAGCGGTCGGCGCCAATGTCAGCCATCTGTCGGTGGGCGACGAAGTGTTCGGCATGGTCGGTGGTGTGCGCGGTTTGCCGGGGTCGCTCGCCGAATACCTGGCGGTGGATGCCGACCTGGTGGCGCTCAAGCCGAAAAATCTCGGGTTTCGTGAGGCGGCGGCCGTACCGCTGGTGTTCCTGACGGCGTGGGAAGGTCTGGTCGACCGCGCGCATGTCCAGGCCGGTCAGAAGGTGCTGGTGCATGGAGGCGCGGGCGGTGTCGGGCACATGGCGGTGCAAATCGCGGCTGCTCTGGGCGCTGAAGTGTTCGCCACCGTATCGCCGGGCAAGCGCGCGATTGTTGAAAGCTACGGCGCCACGGCCATCGATTACAAAAACGTGTCGGTCGAGCAGTACGTCAGCCAGTTCACCGACGGCAAGGGCTTCGACGTGATCTACGACACCGTCGGCGGCAAGAGCCTGGATGATTCGTTTGCGGCGATCCGGCTCTACGGTCACGTCACCAGTTGCGCGGCGTTCGGCACCCACAACCTGGCCACCGGTTCGCTGCGCAGCGCCACGCTGTCGGGGATTTTCGTGTTGCTGCCGATGCTCACCGGCGTCGGGCGCAAGCACCACGCACAAATCCTCGGCTACGCCACGCGGTTGATCGAGGAAGGCAAGGTCAAGCCGTTGATGCATGCTGAACACTTCAGCCTCAGCCAGGCGCGCCAAGCGCACGACGCGGTGCAACAGGGCACGGCGATTGGCAAGGTGGTGATCGACGTCGCTTGAGCGACAGAAACTCAGGACAAAAAAAGCCCCGCAACCGAATGAGGTGCGGGGCAAAGTATTGGTTGGTTGCGGCCAACCAAAGGAGCTCGGTCAAAACAGTTGGCAAACCCGGGTCAGATGCAATCCTGGGCGGCGCGTTCAAAGCTGGAAGGCAGGAAGTTCGAGGCCAGCAAATGGCGCTCGTAGATGAACACCTTGCCGCCGCTGCCGGCCTTGTAGGCTTCCAGCACGTTGTCGGCCGAAACCTTGCTCGGCACCACGATCCGGTAGCTGCGCTGGGTCTGCGAGACGCTCGGGTTCAGCGCACTGAGTTGCAGCTTCGGCACCACGCAATCGGCGTACTGCGCCGGGGTCTTGCTGGTCTGCAGGGTCAGCGTCGGGTCGTTCGGCGCGGAGGCGCAACCGGCGAGCAGCAACGAGGCAACGGCCATGGACGGGGCAAATAAAGAGCGCATCGGTGTAGTCCTGAAAATAAAGGTTCGGTTCAACTGGCAGCGGTTCAGCGTCACGGCGCCGCCGCTGCCCTTTTGGTTTTGAGTATTCAGCTTGAAGCCACCAGTGCCTTGAGCGAGGCATCGAACTGCTTCAAGGCATTGAGTTGCAGGTCCCGTTGTTTTTCGATCTGCGCGGCAATCTCGTGCGCCGCTTTATCGTGTACCCAGACCGCCGGGATCTGTTTCTCCACAGCGCCTTCGGCCTTGCCGATGTACTGCAGGTCGGCATCGTAGAAACGCGCGATGAAGTGCGCTTCGAACAGGTTGTTCTGCTGGGTCAGCAAGCGGTTGAAGGTGTCGAGTTTCACCACGATGTCCGGATGTGCCTGAATCAGCGCATCGAGGTTGTCGTAAACGGTCACCGACATGAACTGACGCTGTAACGAGCTGAGCAACCAGTCGATCGCCAGTTCCGGATCGGAGCTGCTGACAAAAGCTGCGCGAATCCGTGAGTCCAGCGCATCCTTGGCACCGTGCAGCGCCATGTCGTGGTAGCGCGTCAGGTAATCAAGGTTGTCCCGGGTGTTTTCGCTGTACAACACACCTACGCTCTGCGAATGCTGCAAGCTCGCGCTGCTGCCGGCGATCGGTTGAAGATGACACGCACAGGCGTCGTCTGCGTAAGACGGTGCCGTGGCCATCACGCCGCCCATCAGCAGGGCGATCAGTGCCAGTCGGGTCAGTGTCTTCATCGCGCGTTTCCTTGAGCTGCGTGTTCAATGGAGGCAATTTTCCGCCTATTGCCTGTAAAGCTGAACTTGCGTTTCGTGATGGTCACTATTACTTCTAGCGATAGTTGCGCACGATAAAGACGGGTAACACACTCATCCACAACGACTAAAACAACAGTGAGGAAGCCGAATTGAGAACCTTTGACCTGATCCGCGACGCAGTCTTGCCCGACTTTCGCGAGCGGGTGGCCGAATACCTGGTGCAGTACGAAAGCGTGTTGCTGGACAAGGACATCACCGATGCGCGGCTCAAGCGCGACACCGCCAATCAGTTGCGTGGCTACCTGCGCGGGCTGAACACCACGCGGGTATTGGGCATGGCCTACTGGGAAGAGCTGGATCGACGGGTCGTCGACACCTGGCTCGCGCCACAGCCGTGACGGCGGACGCCGGGCAGTGACGGTAGCGCGCGGCGCCTGCCAAAACAGGCCCGAACGCTTACAATCGCCCGTCTAACCGACTTCAGACAGGCGCTTCAAGAAATGCCGCTCGATCCACCAACGATGCTGACTATCTCGATCGCTCTCGCAGCCGCTGCTGCGCTGTACCTGGCGATCGAGTGGCGTAGCATTCGTGAGCCTTCGCTGCTGTTCTGGAGCGCCGGTTTCGCCACGATCACCGTCGGTTCCACCCTGGCCTTGTTGCGCAGCAATGGTTTTCTGCTGATTGGCATCTGGTTCGCCAACGGCTTGCTGGTGACCGCACACTTCCTGTTTCTGCTGGGGGTGGCGCGCTTCACGCAGATCCGCCTGCCCCGCGCCTGGTACCTGATCTTCGTCACCTGGCTGGTGATGCTGTTGCTGCCGGACGGGCCGCTGTGGTCGAAGGTGATGCTGGCCGCCAACTCGCTGCTGGTGGCCGCCTCGACGCTCAAGGCGAGTTTTCTGCTGCGGCCCCATGGCAAATCGCTGAGCGTCGGCGCGGTGCAACTGCGCTACGTGTTGCTGGGCCACGGCATGTTCTATGTGGCCAAAGCCCTGACGGTGATGATCCCGGGAACGTTGATCGATCTGGCCGCGTTTCGAGGTGAAATCATCCAGATCTCGCTGGTCGAAGGCGCGATGGCAATCATGCTGATCGCGTTGTCGATGACCGGCACCGAACGCTACCGGCGCGAAGAGCAGATCGCGCGGCTGGCCGCCCGTGATCCACTGACCGCCCTCTACAACCGCCGCGCCCTCGAAGTGCGCGCCCCGCGTCTGCTGCAGGATGTCTCTCCGACGCGACCCGGCGCCCTGCTGCTGATCGATATCGACAATTTCAAACTGGTCAACGACCAGTACGGCCACACCGCCGGCGACCGCCTGCTGGTGGCCTTGAGCGAGATGATCCGCGCCGAATCGCCCGATGAGGCGCTGGCCGCACGGCTGGGTGGGGACGAGTTCGTGATTTTGCTGAACAACGCACCGAGTGAACGCATCGTCACCCTCGGCGACACCCTGCGCGATCAGTTTCAGCGCACCGCGATCCAGGCATTTCCGACCTCGGAACCGGTGACACTGAGCATCGGCGCGACCCTGTTCAACACACCGCCGGCCAGCCTCGCGGCACTGATCGAGCAAGGCGACGCCGCGCTCTACGAATCCAAGCGCGGCGGGCGTAACCGCCTGCGCCTGACCGGGCTCACCACTTCAGGATGACCAGACCCATGTCCAGTTTCGATACGCCCCTGCAAGACCTCGCCGCCCCCGAGGGCGTCTGCTACGGTTGCGGCGGCCGCAACCCTCACGGGCTGCACGTCAAAAGCGTCTGGCACGAGGACGGCGTGCACGTCATGGCCGAACACCTGCCGGACGACAAATACTGCGGCTGGCCGGACCTGGTGTACGGCGGCTTACTGGCGATGCTGGTCGACTGCCATTCCAACTGGACGGCGATGGCCTACCACTACCGCGACGAACAGCGTGCACCGGGCAGCCTGCCGCGCATCGACTGCGTGACCGGCAACCTCGGCATCAAATTCATCAAACCCACACCGATGGGCGTGCCGCTGACCTTGCGCGCCAGGGTCGAGGGCGAGGTCGGGCGCAAGACGCGGGTGATCTGCGAGGTGTACGCCGCAGATGTGCTGACGGCGATTGGCGATTCGGTGTTTGTGCGGGTCGATACCGGGCAACTGGCGGATGCGGCGCACGGGCGCTGAATCCCCACGCCCCCCTGTAGGAGCTGTCGAGTGCAACGAGGCTGCGATCTTTTGATTCTGATCTCGATGGAGGCCACCAAAAATCAACCTCAAAAGATCGCAGCCTTCGGCAGCTCCTACAGAACCGATACTTGAGCAAACGCGGCTAGGCGCGCCTACGCAAAAATCGACGAGGCTATTGCAGACCGCACTTCTCAGGAGTTTCCACCCAGTGTCCGAACTGCCGACCGACTTCGCCTACACCCGACGCTTCAATGCCGTGCTCGCCTACATCGATGCCCATCTCGAGGGTGACCTGTCGGTGAGCACGTTGAGTCAGGTGGCGAACTTTTCGGCGTTTCACTTCCATCGGCAATTCAGCGCCTTCATTGGCGTGCCGGTCTCGCGCTATGTGCAACTGATGCGTTTGCGCCGGGCAGCTCATCAACTGGCCGCGCAGCCGGAACACTCGATACTGGACGCCGCGTCTGACGCCGGTTTCGAGAGCCCGGAAGCCTTCAGCCGAGCGTTCCGGCGCGACTTCGGCATGACGCCGAGCGCCTTCAGGAAGCAACCGAACTGGCAGACCTGGAATGCGGTATTTGCCATCCCTCACTTTTCCAGGAGCGTCATCATGCAAACCAGAATCATCGATTTCCCGACCGTGCGGGTCGCCGCGCTTGAGCACTGCGGCGCGCCGGCAGAGGTTCAGCAAAGCGTGCAGAAATTCATCGCGTGGCGCCTGCACAGCGGCCAGTCGCCCGTGGCGTCGAGTCGTACCTTCGGCATTCCCTACAACAACCCCGACACCACGCCGGCGGAGGATTTTCGCTTCGCCATCTGCGGCGAGATTGACGAGGCCGTGGCGCCCAACGCATTCGGCGTGCGTGAAATGGTCATCCCCGGCGGTCGCTGTGTGGTGGTGCGGCATATGGGTTCGCCGGATCACATCGGCGAAACGATCTACCCGATCTACCGCGACTGGCTGCCAACCAGCGGCGAAGAGTTGCGCGATCATCCGCTGTTTTTCCATTACCTGAGCGTGCATCCAGAGACGCCGCAGGCGCAATGGCAGACGGATATTTACGTGCCGCTGCAAGCGTAAGATTCACTGACATGTTTTTCCGCTTGTCGTGCGCAAGGCCAACCCCTTATAAGAGCGGCTTTCTCTCTCGACATAATGGGTGCACACATGAGCAATGCCTGGAACGAAGGGTATTTCACCGACGAGGGTTACACCTACTCGTATAGCCGGGAAATCAACCCGGTGTTCCAGCGTTATTGTTTGTTGTTGCGCGGTTTTGCCACGCTGGAGAATGCCGACGGCTACCACTGCGAACTGGGCTTCGGCCAGGGCGTCTCGATCAACATCCATGCCGCTGCCAACCCGGGAAACTATGTCGGCACGGACTTCACGCCGTCCCAGGCGGCCCATGCCATCGCGCTGGCGAGCGACTGGAACAGTCAGGCACGGCTGTATGACGACAGCTTCGAGCAATTGCTGGCCCGCGATGATCTGCCGCCCTTCGACAGCATCAGCCTGCATGGCATCTGGACGTGGGTCAGCCGGGACAACCAGAAACTGATCGTCGAGTTCGCCCGCCGTCACCTCAAACCCGGCGGCATGTTGTACGTCAGCTACAACTGCTTCCCGGGCTGGTCGCCTTCGGCGCCACTGCGCAATCTGTTCAGCCTGCACAACCGCTTTGCCAGCCAGACCGCTACCAGCCCGGCCAAACGCATCGATGCCGCACTGCAATTTTCCGAGGCGCTGCTGGCGGCCAATCCCAAATACGCCAGCGCAGCGCCGAGCCTGGGCGCCCAGTTGAACAGCATCAAGGGCCAGAATCGTCAGTACGTGGCCCATGAATACTTCAACCGCGACTGGAACTGCATGTATTTCACGGACGTGGTCGATGCCATGACCTCAGCCAAACTGGACTACGCCACCACCGCCGTGCCGCTGGACACGGTGGCCCCGCTGAATCTGAGCGCAGAAGGCATGGACTTTCTCGAGGGGATCGAGCACCCGATCATGCGCGAGCAGGCGCGTGACTACTTCGTCAATCAGCATTTCCGCCGCGATCTGTACGTGCGCGGCGCCAATCGGCTGTCTGCCGCCGAGCAGCGCGATGGCCTGCTGAGAAGCCGTTTTGCCCTGTTGCAAACCATTGAACACATTCCAGGCATGGTCACCGGCCCCGCTGGCGAGGCTTCGTTACAGGCGGACATTTACGGCCCGGTGCTCGAAGCGCTCGCCGCCAATGCCTACGCACCAAAAACCTTGCAGCAGTTGTCGATGGCCGTCGGCGCTGTTGCTTATGACGACCTGGTGCAGGCCGTCAGCGTGCTGATCGGCATGGGCGTCGCCGCGCCGTGCCAGAGCGAAGCCGCCGAAAGACAGGTGCAGGAGCATTGCAACACACTCAACCTGCAACTGTGCAAACGCGCACTGTTCAACAGCAACATTCAGGTGCTCGCCAGCCCGGTCACCGGCGGCGGTGTGCCGGTCAGCCGTTTCCAGCAGTTGTTCCTGATTGCGCTCAAGCAAGGCATGACCGACCCGCAAGACTGGGCGCAACTGGCATGGAGCGTTATCGGTGATCAGGGCGAAGTGCTGCTCAAGGGGGATCAGCCTCTGCTCACGGCCCAGGAGAATCTCGCCGAACTGACCGAACAGGCCCAGGCATTTGCCGAGACATCGCTGATTATTCTGCAGGCGTTGAAAATCGCCTGACGCTCACTTGCGCGCGGACTGACGCGCAGGCAAACCAGACGACTGGCCGTCCTCCAATGCGGCCAGTCGTCCGCGTTTACGGCCCTGAGTGCCGTCTCCCGAGTAATCGCCGCCGTATCTTCCGCCCCGCTCCCCGGCAAAAAAGCAAAATTGCCATGTGTTTCCATCGTTCCTTGTTGCGTCGCACTGTTCATTGCCCGTTCCTGTCTGTCTGGAGTTTCCTCGATGCCCTCGCCCAAATCCCTGCCCACTGCCCTGTTGGGTCTGGCCCTCGCCTGCCCGGCCATGGCCGAGGAACCCAAAGGCATGGAGTTGGGCCAGGTGCTGATTTCGGCTGAGGAGCAAAGCGGCGCAGACGCCTCCGTGGCCGAGGCCGAAGCGCGCCTTGCGCAGGTGCCCGGCGGCACCAACGTGGTCGACATGCGCCAGCCGTTGCAGGGCAAGGTGGCGAGTAATCAGGATGTGCTGGCGTATCAGCCGGGGGTCTACGCGCAGTCCGCAGGTAACGAAGGGGTGAAGATTTCGATCCGTGGTTCGGGGATCAACCGTGCTCCGGGCGCCCATGCTTCCGGGCTGTACACGATGCTCGACGGCCTGCCGCTGACCGGCCCCGGCGGCACGCCCTACGAATTGCTCGAACCGCTGTGGCTCGACCATGTGGAGGTGCTGCGCGGCGCCAACGGCTTCGATCGCGGCGCACTGGCGCTGGGCGGCGCCATCGATTACGTCAGCCACACCGGCTATGACGCGCCGAAACTGCAGGTGCGCTATGCCACCGGCAGCCACGGCTATCAGCAGCGCCAGGTCAGCTCCGGGCAGGTGCTGGGCGACTTCGATTACTACGTGTCGCTGACCGATTCGAACGCCGACGGTTATCCGGATCACACCGCCAGCGAGAGTCAGGGCGTGATCGCCAACTTCGGCTATCGCTTCAACCCGAACCTGGAAACCCGTTTCTATTTCCGCTACCGGCAGACCGACAACGACCTCGCCGGGCGCGTGACCAAGCACTCGATCGAGCACGATCCACGGGCGGCCAACCCGGCCTACGTGTCGCGCGACGACAGCCGCAAGCAGCCGGGCAGCACCTTCATCGGCAACAAGACCACCTACTACATCGACGACGATTCAAGCATCCAGACCGGGCTGGTCTATCACGACTACCCGATGGACCTGCGCGAAGGCCCGAATCGCTTGAAAGTGGCCTACACCGACGTCAGCGGCACCTTCGACTACAAGCGCCGCGACACCTTTCTCGGGATGGAAAGCCGCAGCACCGTGGGCCTGCGCACCACCAAACACCTGCCCAACGACGGCGCCAGCGAATTCGTACGCATCCCCAGCGGTAACACCGCCGGCTACGCGCCGGGCACCCGCATGCGCAACTTCACCTATCAGGGTTCGGACACCGTTCTGCACGTCGGCAACGACCTGGAGATCGCCGACGATCTGTGGCTGACCACCGGCCTCGCCGCCCTCTACACCCGCCGCGAAAGCGCCGTCACCTACCCGCAAAGCGGCGGCAAGACCAGCCAGAACGACTGGGATTACGCCCCGCGTCTGGGCCTGCGCTATCAGGTCACGCCGGACCTGCAACTGTTCGGCAACCTCAGCCGTTCGGTCGAAGCGCCACATCCGTGGTCGCTGATCTACAGTTCGAACATCCGCTTCCCGGCCGGCAACGGTCCGGCGACCGGCACCCAGCGCGACCCGATCAAACTGCAAAACCAGACCGCCACCACCCTCGAACTCGGCGGCCGTGGCGACAGCGCGCTCGGCCAGTGGAGCCTGGCGTGGTACTACGCGCAGGTGCGCCATGAATTGCTCTCGGTGCTGCCGGACGCCAACACCGTCACCCCTTACGAACTCAACGCCAGCCCCACCGTGCATCAGGGTGTCGAAGCCAGTCTGCAGAGCACGCTGTGGTCAGCCGATGACGGGCGTAAATTGACCCTGCGCCAGGCCTACACCTTCAGCGACTTCCACTACCGCGACGACCAGCGTTTCGGCGACAACCGCCTGCCCGGCCTGCCGATGCACTACTACCAGGGCGAACTGCGCCACGACTGGCCGCAAGGCTTCTTCGCCGCGGTCAACACGCAACTGGTGTCCAAGGTCGCGGTGGATTACGCCAACAGCTACTACGCCGATCCCTACGCACTGTTCGGTGCCACCGTCGGCTACAACGCGCCGAAAAACGACTGGCAAACCTGGCTGGACCTGCGCAACCTGACCAACCAGCACTACGCCGCGACGGTCACACCGGGGTATGACGACAAGGGCCAGGATGCAGCGCGGTCTACGCCGGGTGAAGGATTGGGGGTTTATGTCGGGGTGTCGTGGAGTTTGCTTTGAGGCTTTACCGATTTGGCAACCCTTGTAAAAAGCGCTCTCGATCAAAAAGGAGGTTTCCGGGAAATGGGACCGAAAACGCAGGAGCTGATCAATGTTCTGGGTCAGTTGATCGAGATACTTGAAAGCGATGGAGACACGCACTGGAACCAGTGGATGCGCAGCGCAAGAGCGCGTCTTCTTGACTCCGATTACTCCGGGGTCACCTACTTATTGTCGGCCTACGGTGGAATGGGTTCGTTCAATGATGTGGTTTTAGGGCAGAGTCGTGTCGATGGCGTATTCGCCTGGAAACCCGGCCACGTCGAGTTGAACGAACAATTCGACACGTTGCGTGCCGAGGCTGCGCGACTGGCCGAGGCAATCAGGGATTCGCAAAACTGACATTCCCTCTCCCGGCTCACTCATAAAACTTACCCGCCAGCAAAATGCTCGCACAGCGCTGCCATACATTAGCTGAAGAGACATCTGCCGCCTGTCTGGAACTGGCGATCGCCCAGGCACCCGCAGCCTCAAGAAACGCATCCACAGAGCCATTTTCCCAACCCAGGGCGCCCCGGCCATAGGGCGACAGCGGTTCGCTCACCGAACGCTCACGGGCAAAGTCGGTACCCAGTGCCTGAATAAACGCAATGAACGATTGCTCGTCGCTCACGCTTTCCAGCAACTCATCAAGATCATCAGGCGCAGACATCGTGGCACTTTCCTGTTGGCGAATGGTTTGCCCGGGATGCTGCTATGCATCGATGTTGAGGTCAATCAGCCCGTCAAAACGGTCCCTGCGTCATCACCCGCGTCTCGATGATGTTGCGCAGCTCCGCGACCCGCTTCTGATACAGATCGGTCAGACAACTCACCTTCGCGCCACAGGCCTTGCGGCTTTTCAGGAAGGCCTGTTGTTCGCCGATCAGCGCATCGCGTCCGCCCATCGGCAGCAGGCGTTTGTCGAGGCTGAACAACTCGCCCATGGTCACATCCAGATCGTTCAGGGTGCGGTTGGCGCAGACCGCTTGTTCGTCCGCCGCTTTGGCCTTGGCACAGTCAAAACTGGCGGCGAATGCCGAATCGGCGGCCAGCCATAAACCGGCGCCGAGTAGCACGCCGATCACCGATGAAATTTCTCGAACTCGCGTCATGTCGTCGTATCCAACGTTGTAAGTCAATGGAGGTATGAGTAATGAAAAGCACCGACGATATCAAGCCTGCAATCCCTCATGACGCGCCACCGCTCGATTCCTCGGGCAAACCGGTCGACGTGGTTCGCCGGGATCTGCAAGACAGCGACGATGACACCAAAGCCGTGGACGAGGTGATTACCCCAACCTCGATCCGCACCAAGGAACAAGAGGCCGAGGAACTCAAGCGTAAGACCGATGCGATCGAACGCAAGGTCGCCGACGGTAATTAGTCCACTGACTACAGAGCAGCGCCGCGCGAATATGCCCAACGGGTGGGTTGCTTATTGCCAATGAGTCCATCCGGTGTGCGCTGCCCTGCCCCCGTCTCGTCCATACAAATACCTGTGTCCGCTCAATGGCTTGAAAGCCTTGGGCGGATACTTCCTGCTACCCGCCAATGTCCCGCCCACGACCGTTCGGCGCTTTGTCTGGCAGGGCCGCGAAATCGGATCTAGGGTTGCGTGGCTGGCTATATGCCAGCGACCCGCGAGCGGCGGTCACGCGCTCGCCCGTCGCGGCACTGGAAAAGAAATCAGGGATGGTTTTTGTGCTTGCGGTTCTCCTGCGCTCTTGCCGAGCGCGCAACTGATCCCTGCGTTTCGTTGTGTTCTCTCAAGGACAGAAAGATGAACAACGTACCGGTCAATTCCCCACGTCTGCCACTGCGGCAGGCCACTCGCGACGCTCCCGAAGTCCAGCCCGGCGGGTTCGGCTGAGGACACGGGCGCCGGCCTCCATGCGCCGGCGCTGCGCGAACTGAAAACACCCTTCGATCAGATCCCGACGGATCAGGTTGCTCGCTTGCCGGGGTTCCAGCAGGCAGAGGCGGCCTGTCTGTCAGGTAAGGCGCCCCTTTTCATCGGGGGGCGGATTTGCAGCACGGATGAGGAAACCCTCGATATGTCCCGTTCAACGGCCAACATCCCGCCTTATGGCGTCGCCATTCAAGGCGCAATCAAGCAAGGCGATGTGCAGCACATGAAGACGTTGTTGCAACAGCGCGACACCCGTAAACCTGAAGCGCAAGACCTGAAGGATGCGTACGAAGAACTGGCCAGGGAAATTTCCAGGCACGAAAAGCCCTGAAGCCATCAATCACATTGCAATGGAGGCAATCAACATGTCCGGTTCTACTCAGCAAAATGTCGGTTTGTTCCCGGTGAGCTATCGCATCGGCACCGGCGCGCCCGGGGCGCAGTCGCTGGCCCTGCACCTGCTGGTCTCGACGCCGAATGCGAAAGTCAACGGCACCGCCGTGATCACCCAGGCAACCAACCCGCCACTCGACGTGCATTCAGACGTCTGGGGTGAGTACACCTACCTCACCGTGATGTCGCCCGGGGTCAGCAAAATCCTCGTGACCGCCCAAGGCAATCACGGCGGGCCGGGCTCCAACTCCATCGATAACTTCGATGTGCGTCTGGTAGTCGGCACCGACTGGCGCGAAGGCGTCGCCAACTATCGCTATTTCGATGGTCAACGCTGGCACGAGGTCAACAACGCCCCGGCGCATCTGCAGGAGTCGCTGCCTTCACCGTACCACCCGGGCCCGGTGATCAGTCCGCACCCACCGATCCTGCCGCTGTACGCCGCGCCGATCCAAAGTGCGATCGCCAGCGGTGACCTGGCGCAGATGAAAAATCTGGCCAAACTCGCGCAGCAGCAACTCGACCAACAACCGCAACTGCAGAGCGCACTGGAAGCGGCGAAGAAAGAAGTCAGCCGGCTGCAGAGCCGCTGAGTCAGGCCACTTGATCCGCCATTCACTTTAGGGAGTAGCACCATGTCGATTGGACTTTTTCACACCCGTCTGAGCATCAGCAATGCACTGCTCGGTGCACCGGTCCTGACCCTTGATCTGCTGGTCGATACTGCGCACAAACGTGTCAGCGGGATTGCCAGTGTGTTCCAGGCCACCTGGCCGACGGTCAATTACCGGGAACCGGTCTGGGGCAGTTTTTCCGAATCCAAACTGACTGCCAATGTCGAGAACCACATCATCCTCACCCTCGACGGCGGCCCGAGCCGCCCGCCCAGCCAAATCGCCCAGACGTTCCACCTCAGAGGCATTCTGGGCAGCGACTGGGACAGCGGTTTTGTCGATTATCGCTATGAAGAACAGGGCCAGTGGCACGAAGTGAAGCATGTCGCGGTGCATCAGGCACCCAGCGAGCAACCGCATCCGGGGCCACACCCGCAGCCACTGTACGCCGTGGCCGTGCAGCAGGCGCAGACCAGCGGCGATCTGGCGCAGCTCAAAACCGTGGTGCAACAGGCCGAGCAACAAGTGGCGCACGAAGGCGCCTTGCGTAGCGCTCTTGAGCATTTGAAAGCGGAAATCGCGCGACTGGAAGCGCGCTAGCCGGCAAGCCCCGGGAGAGATCGCAACGGATCTCACCCGGGGCTTTTCAACCGCGGTCAATCCATTCGTAGCGCGCACAGAACTGTGCGCAAGGATTTCCCATGTCAGACGTGCGCCCTGCCCGTTACCTCAGCGACAACGATCTCAAACGCTACGTGCCGGTGCACGTAGTCTGGGAGATCACCTTGGCCTGCGACCTGAAATGCCTGCATTGCGGCTCCCGCGCAGGGCATCGACGGCCTGACGAACTCAATACCCGCGAGTGCCTGGACGTCATCGACTCGCTGGCCGCGCTCGGCACCCGCGAGATCACCCTGATCGGCGGCGAAGCCTATCTGCGCAAGGACTGGACGCAACTGATCAAGGCCATTCACGACCACGGCATGTACTGCGCGATCCAGACCGGCGGACGCAACCTGACCCCGGCGAAGATGCAGGCGGCGATAGATGCCGGGCTCGACGGCGTGGGCATTTCCCTCGACGGCCTCGCCCCGCTGCATGACGCGGTGCGCAACGTCCCCGGCTCGTTCGACAAGGCTGTAGACACCCTGCGCCGGGCCAAGGCCTCAGGACTGGCGGTGAGCGTCAACACCCAGATCGGCGCCGCCACACTGCCGGACTTGCCGGCACTGATGGACACCATCATCGAACTCGGCGCCACGCACTGGCAGATCCAGATCACCGTCGCCATGGGCAACGCGGTGGATCACCCGGAGTTGCTGCTGCAACCCTATCAACTGCTGGACGTCATGCCGTTGCTGGCACGCCTGTATCGTGAAGGTGTCGACCGTGGCCTGCTGATGAACGTCGGCAACAACATCGGTTATTACGGCCCGTATGAACACCTGTGGCGCGGCTTCGGTGACGAACGCGTGCACTGGACCGGTTGCGCCGCCGGCCAGACGGTTCTGGCGCTGGAAGCCGACGGCACGGTCAAAGGCTGCCCGTCACTGGCGACCGTCGGGTTCTCCGGGGGCAACGTGCGCAACATGAGCCTGCACGACATCTGGCACTACAGCGAAGGCATGCATTTCGGCCGCCTGCGCTCGGTGGATGACATGTGGGGTTACTGCCGTGGCTGTTATTACAACGACGTGTGTCGCGGCGGTTGCACCTGGACCTCGCATTCGCTGCTCGGCAAACCCGGCAACAACCCCTACTGCCATTACCGCACGCTGGAGCTGCAAAAGCGTGGGCTGCGCGAGCGCATCGTCAAGGTCGAGGAAGCGGCGCAGAAGTCGTTCGCGGTCGGCCGCTTCGACCTGATCACCGAACGCATCGACACCGGCGAAAAGGTCAGCAGCGTCAGTGACAGCGGTCAGGTGGTCAAACTGGCGTGGATCAATCAGGGCCAGCAATCGCCGGAGCAAGGCCGGATCGCCCCGCAACTGAGCCTGTGCCGCAGCTGCTTGCAGTACATCTATCCGCACGAGGTGATCTGTCCACATTGCAACGCCGATGTCGCCGCCGCCGAAGCCGAACACCAGGCCAATCGAGCGCGGCAGCAGGCGATCATGAACACGCTGACCGGGCTGCTGGGCATCGCGCCGAGTCGCTTGAACTGAGATCTCTTGCAGCAGAACGGACGGCAACGAGGCGTGTGCAACAAAGGCGCCCATCTCCTGAAATGGGCGCCTTTTTTCTCATTGTTGAATCAAACCACGCCGACAAAGTCACTTGCTGTCAACGCGACATGCCCCACCAGATCGATCTGAATATCTGCACTCGATCCTGAATTGACATTGCCCTCCACGTAAGTGTGATCCACGCCGCCAACGTTCACGAAGTGATACTTGAGCTGCGCCTGATTGTTGAACTCGGTACCCACGCCATTCCACTCGCCGAGGAACGTAAAGTCCTGATTGCCGGCAGAACCCGCTCCGGAAGTCCGCGCATCGATCAACGACAGATCGATGTGATCCTGGCCATGGGTGAAGTCATTGATGACATCTCGCGTCAACGTTGACGTGCCCGAGTCGCCCGTGGCAGAAAAAACGAACAGATCATTGCCCGCGCCGCCGGACAAGATGTCGCGATTTCCGCCCCCTTCGAGGGTGTCGTTACCGCCTCCACCGGCGAGTGTGTCCGTGCTGCCCTGCCCGGTCAGCACGTTGCTGCCACCATCGCCGGTCAAGGTATTGGCACCGCTACCACCGATCACATTCTCGACATTGATCAACGTATCGGCACCGGTCTGCGAACTGCTCGCCAGACCTGTCGCCAGGTTGACCGTGGCGCTGGAGGAGGTCGCCGACAGGTCATAGGTATCGACATCGCCACCGCCATCGTAGGTGTCATTGCCGTCGTTGACCGACGCCCGCAGGGTGTCATTCCCCAGTCCGCCGAACACGCCGTCCAGCCCTTGGCCGCCCACCAGGGTATCGCTACCGCTACCGCCATCCAGCCAGTCATTGCCACCCTGACCTTGCAACAGGTTGCTGGCGCCATCGCCCTGAATGTGATCGTTGCCGGAACCGCCGTTGATGTTTTCGATGCCGGTCAAGGTGTCGCTACCGGTCTGGGTGCTGGTGGAGGTGCCTGCCTGCAAATCCACCGTGGCCGCCGCCGACGTGGCGGACAGATCATAAGTGTCAGTGCCGGTTCCGCCGTCGTAGTGGTCGTTGCCATCGTTGAGCGACGCCAGCATCGTGTCGTTGCCACTGCCACCGAACAGCGTGTCATTGCCCGCCAGCCCGCTGAGCTGGTTGTTGCCACTGTTGCCGGTGATGACGTTGTCCAGACCGTTCCCGGTGCCGTTGATGTTGCTAGAGCCAAGCAAGGTCAGGTTCTCGACGTTGGCGCCCAGGGTATAGCTGACTGACGACGTCACCGTGTCGGTGCCCTCATTGAGGTTTTCTTGCACCACATCGCCATTGGCGTCGACCACGTAGATGTCATTGCCGGCATTGCCCCGCATGATGTCGCTGCCGCTGCCGCCATCCAGCAGATCCGATCCGAGGCCGCCATTGAGCACGTCGTTGCCCGAATAACCCATCAGGATGTCCTGATAGTTGGTGCCGTTGAGGGTATTGCTGAAGAAGTTGCTGCCTTCGATGAAGCGCCCTACCGCTTCCGTCGGATCCGAAGTCAATTGCTCCACGGTGCCGCTGTTGTCGGTGTAGGTGGTCAGCACTCGCACTTGCTGACCGAACTGCGCCGAGGTCGGAGCAAATGTCGAGGCATTGGCGCCGGAGATGTTCAGCCACGTAGCGCCCACCAGCGCCTGCCACTGATAGGAGAACCCGCTGGGGCCGGGCAAGCCGTCGGCATCCTGAATCGCCGAGGTGTTGGCCGTCAGCCGATACTGCGTCGGCACTGGCCGGCTCGGCGTGGTGGGAGCGGTGGCGAATCCGGACACCGCGACATTACCGGTGGGCAGATGGTTGGTGATGCTCAGATTGACCGTGCGATCGGCGAAGCGCAGTTTCTCGACACCGATCACGATATCGGTACCGTCGACGTTCGCGGCCCCCACGCGCAGATCCACGACCTTGAACGCCGTGATCATCTCGCCCCCCGGACGAGTGTCGGTGAACTTGGTGATGCTGTAATCGGCGAAGTTGCCACTGAGGATCGCGGCATCGGCTGCACCATCGGCGGTCCCGGGTGCAGCATGATTGTCGCCCAGAATGAAGCCCGGACGACTGGCTTGCAGGCCGGTGAAGTGTTCGGCGAAGCCCTGGCTGGCGAGCAGGTGATTGAGGTCGGCAAGTTTGATCGAGTCGCCGACGATCACATCATTGCCGCCGTTGCCTTGGGCAACGTCATCGCCGCTGCCGCCAATCAGCCAGTTCTCGGTAGCGTTGCCGATCAACCCGGCCGTCGGATTGGCCGGCGAGGCGCTGTTGGGCCGACTGTCACTGAAGCGTGAACCGATCAGCCCTTCAATGTCGGTGAGCAAGGCGTTGAACGGCTGGAACAGCACGCCGGTACCCGGTGCGGCGACGATGTTCTGGTTGTTCAGATCCGCCGCTGCATCCAGCGCGATGTTCACGTCGCTGAACGCGGCAATGTCGAAACCGACATCGCCAAGGGCCTCGTCGCCATCGCCCTGGCCGGGAGCACCACCGAGCCCCGGCAGCAAAATGTCGTCGCCGACACCGCCGAATTCCTGGTCACCGGTGGAGCCGCCGGAAATGATGTCATCGCCGTCCTCACCGAACAGAATATCCGGGCCGTCGCCGCCATAGATCTCGTCGTTGCCGTCGCCGCCGTGGACCAGGTCGGTGTCGCCACCGGCATCGATGTAATCGTTACCGGCGCCGCCGTACAACTCGTCGATACCGGCTTCGCCATAGAGGTGGTCATTGCCATTGCCGCCGATCACCACATCCAGGGCGCCGGCACTGGTCCCGGCATAAATGGTGTCGTCACCCTCGCCGCCATCAAGGAAGTCTTCGATGTCGCCACCGTAGATCACGTCATTGCCGTCGCCGCCGTAAATATGGTCAGCACCGGCCTTGCCATCGAGGATGTCGTCGCCGCCTTCGCCGTAGATCGTATCGTCGCCGTCACCCGCATCGAGCCAGTCGTTGTAGTCAGTGCCGACCAGCACTTCGTGGGAGTTGTAACCCACGGCTGCGGTGCCGTCGGGGTTCTCGCCCTGATCCGGCCGATAGTCACGGATGTAGGTTTGTGAGGTGTGTGTTTCCGGATTGCTCAGGCTCACCAGCAAGCCGTTGCCGCCAATGCCACCAACGCCGCCGGTCGAATAGACACCCATGTGGTTGGCTTCAATGAGCGTGCCGTACTTGTGCTCGCTCTTGTACGCGGTCGGACTGGCGCCCGAGTCGGTGTAGCTCAACTCTATGTAACTGTCGGCGTAACCAAACACATCCCCGGCCAGGTGCCGTGCGTCGGTGGTGCGCTCGATGATGTCCTTGAACTGCTCGGTGACCACCTGCTCGTTGAGGTTGGTCATCGCCGGCAAGCCGAGGTCGAGGCGGAACAGGTAGTAGAAACGGTCACCGTCCATCAACCGTTCCATCTGATCCTCGAAGATCGCATTGAAGGTGGTCCCCAGTTGCCCGGTATAGACGTGCTTTTCCGCCAGACCGCCGATCCATAGGTCGATCGCGTTGTAACCGTCATAACCGGCCACGTGATTGCCGTTGGGATCCGCCGCACCGGAGAGGAAATAGGCCGCTTGCTCTGCCGTCACACTGCCACCGGCGTAGTTGGTGGTCACGCCCGTCGCATCGGCATCGATGATCGCCTGGGCGTGCGCCACATCACCGTCGAACGAATAGGCCGCGATGAAGTTCACCAGCGACTCGGGGTGAATCATGTTGTTGGCGAAGTCGCTCCAGCTGGTATAGGGCGTCAGGCCATCGACGATCAGGTTGGTGTGGTGCTGCGCGCCAGCCGGTGACGCCCGTTCTGCGATCAACGCATCGTGGATCTGCTGCCGCGCCTGGTTCAGGGTAGGCAGCCCCAGATCCCGACCGCGCGCCAGGTTGATGGTCGCCAGGTCCAGTGGCTGGCCGAGCAAGCCCTGCTGCAATGCCGGGGTGACGAATTCATCGATTTCGTTGCTGATCTGCCGGGTCATGCCCAAAGCAATTGCGGTTGGCCCCACTTCGGCAAAACCGCCGGGATTGAGGAACGCCTGCTCCAGTGCGTAGTGGGTGATCGCGCCGGTCAGGTCGTAGCCGCCGCTGGCGTTTTTCTCCAGCGCATCGATGGTTTCCCGCAACTGCGAATGCCCGAAGCGGAACGCGGCCTGACCGTACTCCAGCGAGATATTGGTGTTGATCCCCGAATCGTAGGTAACAAATTCAGGCAAGTCCGGGGTAATCAGCCGGGCGTACTGGTCGATCGCCACGTGCTGGTATTCCATCTCCACGGTGAGTTTGGCGGCGTAGAACAATTTGTCCTGATCCCATGACACCGTGACGCCGTCGGCCAGGGTGAAATTGCCATTGGCGTCGGCATAAAAACCGCCACTGCCATTGCTGACCTGCACCTGCCAGTTGTGCCGCACATTGACGTCGGTCTGGCTCAGCACCTCGTTCTGCAGGTTGATCAACTGCACGTTGTGGTCTTCGTGGAACACGTGATGAATCGCCGTGAGACCGAAGTTTTCGTTCACCCGCCCGTCGCCGGCAATGTAATGGTCGCCCACCGATTGCAGCAGCAGTTCGTTGGCTACTGCGTAGTCGGCACTGCCCGGCGCTGCACTGATGGTGAAATCAGCAAAGTTGACGAAGCTGAACAGATTCTTCGGCCCGGCATTATCGTAATTGACGACCATGCCGTAAGGGTTGTTGGCATCGAAGGTGATGCTGGTGATGTGCGAATCCAGCGACATCAGTCGAGCCTGGTCGATATGCGCATCATCGAAGTGCGGGTTCATGTCCAGCAGCAACGCCTCGCGGGTGTACACCGCTTGCACGCCAGCAGTGTTGGGATCGGCATCGAGTACATGGCCATGGGCATCGCGCACGCGGAAGTTGGCGATATCGTCCCAGGTCAGATCATCACGACCGGTAGCCAGCACGTGGGCGCGCAATTCACTCAAGGTCGGCAGGGTCTGGTGGGTCAGCACGCCGTTGAGTGTCCAGGCCGCTTCATCGCTCAGTGTCGTGCCGTCGAACAGCGCCGCACCGGCAATGAATTGTCCCGGGTGATTCGGATCGGCCACCCACTGGCGCAGCAACTGCGTGACTGCGTCATTGGAGCCGTAAGTCTGGTTCTGATCGATGTAGGGCGAATCGAGGTTGACGTACTGCGCCTGGCCCTGCCCGTCCACTTCAGCCACGGAGGCCCGGTGGACCTTGATCGAATACACCGGCTGCCCATCCGGCCCGATCGTGCCGTAGAGCGGATCGTCCGGCGCCAGCGGAATGGTGATCGTCGCGTTCTGGTTGGGCTTGTTGATGAAGTCCAGACCGTGGTCGAAGAATTGCCCGAACAGGGTGAACCAGCCGGTGGTCGACGGGTCGCCTGACACCGTGTTCTGGTTGCGAATGTAGTACTGACCGGAGTCCGGGGCACTGGTGTCGACTTCACCGATGGTGCCGAGAATGCCGGGATCGGTGACGATCGCCACGCCCGTGGCCGTGTGCTGAATATGGCCATTGGCGTCGGTGGCGAAGGTGACGCCGCCGCTGACGATGGTCTGGCTGATCATCCGGGGGGTGTAGTCCACCAGTGACGCTGTCGGATCGCTGTACAGTGAACTACTGTCAGACAAGGGTGTGGCACCTGCCGGAACGCCTGCGCCCGAGGTCAGTGCCGCGTTACCCAGGTTTTGCTGGACGTAGTGGCTGTAGTCCGAATGCGTCAGGCGAATGAAGTTCTGCGCGAAACTGCCCCAGCTCTGCCCATCCTGAGTCAGGTTGTTGAAATGACCGGAGACGTCGCGCAGCCCGATCGGATCGCGCGCACCGTTGTACCAGACGGGTTCCCCGGGCGGCGTGTCGAGTGGATTGAAACTGCCGAGCAGCCCGAGCACATGGACATTGCCGTCCGAACCGTCATAGCCGTACAGCGGTTGACCGGAGCTGTCGTAGCCAACGATATGGATAGTCGGAAAGGACACCTGCTGCTCAAGGAACGAAATATCGTTGGCATTGAGGGTGAAGCGCTTTAGCTGGTACATGGCAAACTCCGGATATCCGTTGGCTCGCAAGGTTTTTCAACCGACTTACCACGATCATCAGGAAATCGACGCGATGGCAAAAGATGCAAAAGTCCAATCAAAAAACGAGACTTTTGTCGCCGATGAGACTGAGACTTTGGTCGAATCAAGACCGGCCTCCAGAGGTGTCTGGCGCTCGCGCATCAAGCTGCACGCCCGTCACCTGAGCCGCTCCACCCAGTTCGTCATCGCCGCCGCGCTGATCCTGGGGCTGACCATGTTTTTCGTCGGCAAACTGGTGAGTGCGCGGATAGAACGTGCGGCCGTGCAAAGTGCCGCCGAGGCTGGTGCGCACTACATGGAGGCGTTTCTGGAACCCTATGTGCAGGAGATGAGTCGCGATAACGGTCTGTCGCCCAACAGCATCAAATCCCTGGATCGACTGATGGACAGTCGCTCGCTCAAACGCCACATCGTCTCGATCAAGATCTGGCGCGCCGATGGCACGGTGGTTTACAGCACCGACAAATCCATCACCAACCGGCAGTTTCCGATGGACGAAATCGCCGATGCACTCAAGGGCAATGTGGTTACCGACCTTGAAGACCTGGATCAGGAAGAAAACGAGTTCGAACGCAAACTCAACGTTCCGCTCTACGAAATCTATGCGCCATTGCGCGAGTTCAACACCCGAAAAATCATCGCCGTGGGCGAGTTCTATGAGAAGGCTGAAAGCCTGGAACAGGAAATCAACCGCGTGCGCCAGCAGGTCTGGCTGGTGGTCGGCACCGCCACCCTGGCGATGTTGACGCTGCTGTTTTTCCTCGTCCGGCGCGGCGACCAGATCATCCAGCGCCAACAAGTGTCACTGCGACTGCGGTTGCTGGAACAAACTCGCCTGCACGTCAGCAACGCGGCGCTGCATCGCAAAATCAACACCGCGACCCAGGAGTTCTCGCGCATCAACGAACTGACCCTGCGTCGCATCGGCGCCGACCTTCACGATGGCCCGGCGCAACTGCTGACACTGATTCTGATCCGTCTGGATGACCTGGCCGAGCACTGCACCACGCTTGATCAGGAGTCGCTGGAAACCATCCGCGGCGCCGCCACCGATGCTCTGCGTGAGGTGCGTGATCTTTCGCGGGGGCTGGCCCTTCCGGAAATCAACGACCTGACCCTGACGCAAGAACTGCAACTGGTGGCTGAGCGGCATGAGCAACGCACCGGCAGCAAGGTGCAATTGAATATCGCGACACTGCCGGACTCAGCGCCGCTGCCGGTCAAGCTGTGCCTCTACCGGTTTGTCCAGGAGACCCTGAACAATGCCTACCGCCATGCGCAAGGCAAAGGCCAGACGATTATCGCCAGCCACGAAGAAGGGACACTGCGGATCACAGTCAGAGACACCGGCCCGGGCATGGCGGCCGATGCGATGGTGGTCGACGGGCACGGCAGAAACCGGCTGGGGCTGGCCGGGTTGCGTTATCGCGTGGAGTCGCTGGGCGGGGTGTTCAGTATTCAGTCTTCACCGGGCAGCGGCACCTCGGTCAGCGCACGACTCAGAGTCTGATCAGGACCCGCCATGGGCATCCAGCTGCGGCGGCACCGCCCCTATGTGCAAGCGCCCGACAGCCTCGCGCTCCCAATGCCGCCTGAGCGCCGTGACCGCTTCAACACGGTTGCGCGCGTGCAGCTTCTGCATCACGCAGGTCATGTAGTACTTGACGGTTTTTTCGCTGATGAACAGCTTTGACGCCACCTCTTTGTTGGTCAGGCCTTTCGAGACTTCGCGGATGATCTGTTCCTCACGGTGGGTGAGGTCGATCTTGCGCACTTCCGCTTCATGCTTTTTGAAGTTGCTGAGCAGTTTGTTGGCGAATTCGGGGGTGATAAACGTTTCGCCCCGGGCAATCGAACGGATCGCCAGCACCAGGTCCGGCCCGCTGACGCCCTTGAGCACATACCCCCTGGCGCCGGCCTCCAGCGCTGAATAGGCGTCATCTTCCGATTCGGAAACAGTCAGCATCAGCACCTTGACGTCCGGCAGTTGCGTCGCGATGTACCTGACCGCTGCAAACACGTCACCCGGCATGTTGACGTCCATCAACATCACGTCCGGCCTCATCCGCAGTGCGATATCCCGGGCTTCATCCGCACTGCCACCCTGCTCCACGACTTGCAGGTCGGCCCTTTTTCGCAGGGTATTGGCGACACCTTCACGCAGCAAAGGATGATCATCGACGATGCCGATGCGGATGAACGGATTCATGACGCGCTCCTGTCTAAGCCAAGCATTCAGACCCCATTGATTAATAGCAGCAAACCCGCAGCGATGTCGGGCACCGGTCGGGTGCGGGGAACCTCGAAAGCGCGGAAATTAGACTTAAGTCGGGCGATTTTTGACCGTCAACAAGCAATCTGGATAACAAGCGACTGAAAAACCCGCCGGCAAGCCATTGTTTTGTAACACCTCACAAACAGTCAAAAATCTGTCGATCGCCAATAACCCGGATCGCGGTGTTATCCGACCAACAGTCGCTCTCCTACGCTGAGGTACATGACGCCACGGCATTGGACCCTCCCGATGAACAAGAAAAATCACGCGCGATCCGAGTTGGCCGATGTGTTTTTTCGGCTGCGCCGCACGTTTTATTCGCTGGCCGGATTCAGTGGCGTGATCAACGTGCTGATGCTGGCGCCAGCCATCTACATGCTGCAGGTGTATGACCGGGCGCTGGTCAGCAGCAACCTCACCACGCTGCTGATGCTGACGATCCTGATGATGGGGCTGTACACCCTGCTGGCGATGCTGGAAGTGGTGCGCACCCGTGTGATGATCCGGGTCGGCAACCGGCTCGACATGGCCCTCAATCGCCGGGTGTTTAGCGCGGCTTTCGAGCGCAACCTGCAGCGCGCCGGCGGCAACCCTGCGCAGGCCTTGCAGGACCTCGCCCAGGTCCGCCAGTTTCTGACCGGTAATGGTCTGTTCGCATTTTTCGATGCGCCATGGACGCCGATTTACCTGTTCGTCGCCTATCTGATTCATCCCTTGCTGGGCATCGTCACCTTGTGCGGTTCGCTGATATTGGTAGCACTGACATGGCTCACCGAAGTCGCCACAAAAAAGCCGTTGGGCGAAGCCAATATCGCCGCGCAGGTCTCAGGCACCTTCGCCAACAACAATCTGCGCAACGCCGAAGTCATCGAAGCAATGGGCATGCTGCCGGCGATCACCGGTCGCTGGTTCGGCAGCCACCTGCGAATTCTCGAAATGCAGACCCTGGCCTCCGACCGGGCCGCCTATATCAGTGGCCTCGGGCGTTTCGTGCGCATTACCTTGCAGTCGCTGATTCTGGGCACCGGCGCACTATTGGCCATCGAAGGTTCGATCACGCCGGGCATGATGATCGCCTGCTCGATACTCAGCGGTCGGGCGCTGGCACCGGTGGAGCAATTGATTGGTGCCTGGAAGCAATTGCTGACCAGTCGTCGCGCCTGGTCGAGACTCAAGAACCTGCTGCAGGAGTTCCCTCCGCGCGCCGATGCGATGAAGCTGCAACGCCCGCTCGGCATGATCTCGGTGGAGCACTTGCACGCCGGCGCGCCGGGCATGACCCAGGCCATCCTTCACGGGCCTAACTTCAGCCTGTCACCGGGCGAGTCACTCGGCATCATCGGCCCTTCCGCTTCCGGCAAATCGACACTGGCCCGCTTGCTGGTGGGCATCTGGCCGTCGCTCAGCGGCAAAGTGCGCCTGGACGGGGTCGACGTGTACCTGTGGAACAAGCAGGAACTCGGTCCGTGGCTCGGCTACCTGCCCCAGGACGTGGAGCTGTTTGAAGGCACCATCGCCGACAACATCGCGCGCTTCGGCGACGTCGACAGTGACGCGGTGATCGTCGCCGCCAAGCGCGCCGGCGTTCACGACATGATCCTGCGCTTCGCCCGCGGTTACGACACGACGCTGGATGTCGACGGCAACCCATTGTCCGGCGGCCAGCGCCAGCGCATCGGCCTGGCACGGGCGCTGTATGGCGAGCCTTCGGTGATTGTGCTCGACGAACCGAATGCCAACCTTGACGACGCCGGGGAAAAAGCTCTGATCGAGGTGCTGGAAGACCTGAAACAGCGGCACTGCACCACCGTGCTGATCAGCCACCGGCCAAGCATCCTCGGCACCGTCGATAAAGTCCTGATGTTGCGTGAAGGCAGCACTCAGTTGTTCGGCCCCCGGGAAGAAGTGTTCGCCGCGCTGCGCCAGACCAGCGTGCTGCCAACGGTGGGGGCGCCAACCCTGTCAGCCCTGCGCGGGAGAGAGTAAATGGGTGCCTTGAGCGTTGATCCGCATGGCCAGGAGCTGGTGCGTGCAATCGCCGATATCGACGTCGACGACCGACGCCCGGCACGCTGGGGCGTGCTGTTGGTGATCGTCGGCTTTGGCAGCTTTCTGCTCTGGTCATGGCTCGCGCCGCTGGACGCCGGGATCGTTGCCAGCGCCACGGTCAAGGTCACCAGCAACCGCAAAGCGATCCAGCACCAGACCGGCGGCACCATCGACGCGATTCTGGTGCGCGAGGGCGACACCGTCAGCAAGGATCAGGAACTGGTGCGCCTGGACGCGACTCAGGCACTCTCGGAACAAGGCGTGGTGAACGCGCAATTCATCGCCACCAAAACCATGGAAAACCGCCTGCAAGCCGAACGTGATGGTCTGCCAGACGTGGTGTTCGACCCGTCCATGCTCAAACGCTATGCCGATAACGAACACCTGACCGACGCCATTCGCCTGCAACGTCATCTGTTCATCACGCGCCGCGCCAGTCTGGCGGGCGAGCTCGACATCCTGCGCGAATCGCTCAATTCCGCAGAAGCACAGGTCAAGGGCTTGCAGCGTGTCTACAGCGCACGTTCATCCCAAATCGGCTTTCTCAATCAGGAACTGGTGGGCGTGCGCCAACTCGCCGCCGAAGGCTACGTGCCGCGCAATCGCATGCTGGAGCTGGAGCGCGCCGGGTCCGATCTGAACGCATCGCAGGCCGACAACCTGAACAACATCGCCCGTGCCCGGGGCCAGGCTGCCGACATCAAGTTGCGCATCATTCAGCGCGAGTACGACTACCGCAAGGAAGTGCAATCGCTGCTGGCCGATGTGCAGAAGGAAAACAGCGCCCTCACCGACCGCCTGCAAGCCCTGGACTATCAAGTGCGACACACCGTAATCCGCTCACCCATCGACGGCATGGTGCAGGGCTTGAGCGTGTCGACGGTCGGTGGCGTGATTGCCCCCGGTTTCAAGATCATGGAAATCGTCCCGGCCCATGAGCCGCTGCAAATCGACGCGATGATTCCGGTGCAGGCCATCGACCGCATGAACCCGGGGTTACCGGTGACGATTTCGTTTCCCGCGTTCAACCATGTGCAGACACCGAACATTCCCGGACAAGTGCTGACCATTTCCGCTGACCGCTTGATGAGTGAGGACAACAAACAGCCCTATTACCTGGCGCAGATCGAAGTCACCCCGGTGGGGATGTCGATGCTCGGCAGCAATCACATTCGCGCGGGCATGCCCGCTTCGGTGACCATCAAGACCGGTGAGCGCAATATGCTCAGCTACCTGTTGAAACCCCTGCTCGACCGCGTAAACAGCGCGTTCAAGGAGCAATGAGGTGCGCAGGCTGATCGGTGTGGCCGCGTTGCTGGCCCTGGCGCAATCGGCGGCGGCACTGGATCTGCGTGAGTCCTGGAATCTGATGCAGTTTCAGGGCCCGACCTTCCTCTCCGCCGGTCACGAGAGGGATGCGGCCCTGGAAAATCGAGCCATCGGCAAGTCCGGCCTGCTGCCGAAAATCGGTATTACTGCGTTCGACAATCACATCAATGGCACGCAGAAACAGCCTGACCTTTACGGCAACAATCACACCAACGACCTGAACTACGCCTCGCGCGGTGCCACGCTGCAACTGCGCCAGCCGTTGTTCAACAAGCAAAAAATGGCCGAGTACCGCCAGGGTCAGTATCAGGCCGACTATGGCAATGCGGTGTTCGACGGCAAGGCACAGGACTCGGCCGTGCGCCTGGCCGGGCGCTACTTCGACGTGCTGCTGGCCCATGAAACCGCCAAGCTGGCCGCAGCCAAGCTCAACGCGCTGAATGAGCAAGTGGCGTCCACTCAACGCCGCCGCGAGTTAGGGGACGGCACCGTGACCGATGTCGATGAGGCCGTGGCCAGGCGCGACCTGGCCCAGGCCGAATTGATCGAAGCTCAGGACAGCCTCGTCGTCGCCGGACGTCAACTGCAGGAATACATTGGCGAAGCGCCCGAGCAGGTCGCGACGCTGCAGGACAACTTTCCTACGCCCCCCTTGCAGCCCGCCACGCTACAGGAGTGGATCATCCGCGCTGGCACCGACAGCCCCTCAATCCGCGCCCGCCGCCTGAACGTCAACACGGCTGATGAAGAAGTCGCCAAGGCCAAGGCCGGTCACTGGCCGACCCTCGATCTGGTGTTGGGCTACACCGCTGCCGACAGCGAAACCCTGTCGACCCAGAATCAACGCAACCGCTATACCTCGGCCGGGGTGGAGCTGAACATTCCGTTGTACAGCGGCGGTTATGTCAGCGCGCGGGCCCGGCAAAGCGTTGCGACACGGGATCAGGCTGAAGAAGACCTGAATGCAACCCGCGAAGAAATCATCTCCGGCACCACCCGGGAGTTTCGCAGTGTGCAAAGCGGTGAAGCGCGAATCCATGCACTGGAAAAAGCCGTCATCTCCAGCGAGCGCTCGTTGCTGTCCTCAAAAAAAGGCTTTCTCGCCGGCAGCAGCACCAACATCGACATCCTCAATGCCCAGGAGCAGATCTTCACCGCACGCCGCGACTTGTTCGAAGCCAAACTGCGCTACTTGCTGGCCAGGCTGCGTCTGGCGGCGAACGTCGGCGCACTGGGGGACGACGACATCGAAAGCGTCAACGGTTACCTGGGGCCAAGTCTGTCGTTCTGATTAACCCGAACGGCCCCGAAGACCTTTGTTTGTAAGCTCTCAAGCACGTTGCATCAGAATTTTATCTTCACATCCCAGCTTAATAATATTTTACCGATACCCCCCTCCTGCCTAGTCTGACCGCAAGCAAAACGGACAAGCCTGAAGCGATCCGAATCCACTTGCCTTGCCAGGAAGGATGTAGAAATGAGCACTGAAATAATAAAAACAGACACGCTTGTCGTGGGGGCCGGACAGGCGGGTGTGGCGATGAGCGAGCACCTGAGCAAACTCGGTGTGCCGCACCTGGTGCTGGAACGCAACCGCATCGCCGAACGCTGGCGCACCGGGCGCTGGGACTCGTTGGTGGCCAACGGTCCGGCGTGGCACGACCGCTTTCCCGGGCTGGAATTCGATGATGTCGATCCCGACGGCTTCGCTCCCAAGGAGCGCGTAGCGGACTACTTCGAAGCCTATGCGAAGAAATTCAATGCGCCGATCCGTACCGGCGTCGAGGTCAAAAGCGTGGTGCGCAATGTCGGTCGTCCGGGTTTCACCGTCGAGACCTGCGAAGGGGTGATCGAGGCCAACCGCGTGGTCGCGGCGACCGGCCCGTTCCAGCGTCCGGTGATCCCGCCGATCGCCCCCCAAGACCCACGCCTGCTGCAGATCCATTCCGCCGACTATCGCAACCCGCAGCAACTGCCCGAAGGCGCGGTGCTGGTGGTCGGTGCCGGTTCGTCCGGCGTGCAGATCGCCGATGAACTGCAGCGTTCCGGCAAGCAGGTCTACCTCTCGGTCGGCGCTCACGACCGTCCGCCGCGTGCCTATCGCAACCGGGATTTCTGCTGGTGGCTGGGGGTGCTCGGCGAGTGGGATCAGGCGGCGATGAAACCCGGTCGCGAGCACGTGACCATCGCGGTCAGCGGTGCCCATGGCGGGCGCACCATCGACTTCCGTGGCCTGGCCCATCGCGGCATGACCCTGGTCGGCGTGACCGAGGCGTTCAACAACGGCGTGGTGACTTTCAAGCAGGACCTGCGCGACAACCTCAAGCGTGGCGACGAAAACTATCTCGCCCTGCTGGATGCTGCTGACGCTTACGTCGAGCGCAATGGTCTCGACCTGCCGCAAGAACCTGAAGCGCGCGAGACCTATCCGGATCCCGAATGCGTGAAAAATCCGCTGATCGATCTGGACCTGGCCAAGGCCGGCATCACCTCGATCATCTGGGCCACCGGGTTCGCCGTGGATTATTCCTGGCTGCAGGTCGCAGCGTTTGATGACAAGGGCAAACCACAGCATCAGCGCGGCGTGTCCAGTGAGCCGGGGGTGTATTTCCTCGGGCTGCCATGGCAGTCGCGGCGCGGCTCGTCGTTCATCTGGGGCGTCTGGCACGACGCCAAACACGTGGCCGACCACATCGCCACCCAGCGCAAATACCTCGACTACCAAGATGCCGAGCAGCGTGAAGCGGCCCTGCATTCGAGCGCCAACACCAAAGCCGCCGACACCGTCGACGCTTGATTTCCCTCTTTCGCGGCGGTGCTCCGCGCACCTCGCCGCCACTGTCCGGAGCTGTACATGAGCAAGCCAACCCACACCCGCATCCGTATGTTCAACACCAAGGACACCTACCCTAACCAGACCCTGGACAACGACCTGTGCCAGGCCGTGCGCGCCGGCAACACGGTGTATGTGCGGGGTCAGGTCGGCACCGATTTCGACGGCAATCTGGTGGGCCTCGGTGACCCGCGCGCACAGGCCGAACAGGCGATGCGCAACGTCAAACAATTGCTCGAAGAAGCCGGCAGCGACATGAGCCACATCGTCAAGACCACCACCTACCTGATCGACCCGCGCTACCGCGAGCCGGTGTATCAGGAAGTCGGCAAGTGGCTCAAAGGCGTGTTCCCGATTTCCACCGGGCTGGTGGTGTCGGCACTGGGGCAGCCGCAGTGGCTGATGGAGATTGATGTGGTGGCGGTGATTCCAGAGTAAGTCGGCAGACCGAGTCGCGGCTATCGCGAGCAGGCTCACTCCTACAGGGGAATGCATTCCAACGGTGGGAGCGAGCTTGCTCGCGATGAGGCCAGCCCAGACACACAAGGAGTTAGACCATGACCTTTTCAATCGCAGCCCGCTGCCCCGAAACCGGCCAGTTCGGTGTCGCCATCAGTTCCTCCAGCATCGCCGTCGGCGCGCGCTGTCCGTGGTTGCTGCCGGGTGTCGGCGCGGTGTCGAGCCAGAACATCACCCTGCCGTCGCTCGGCCCGGAAGTCCTCGCGCTGATGGAGCAAGGCCTGGCGCCCGACGCTGCGCTGGACCAAGTGCTGACCCGCAACGGCTACAGCCAGTACCGGCAGATCACCGCGATCAACCACCTCGGCCAGACCGCGCATTTCAGCGGTGCACAAACCCTCGGCGTACACAACGCGGTCTCCGGGGAACAATGCGTAGCCGCCGGCAACATGCTCGCCGGGCGTGCGGTGATCGAGGCGATGGTCAGTGCCTTTGAGGACGGCGAAGGCCAACTGGCCGACCGTTTGCTCAAGGCTCTGCACGCTGCACAGGCCCTCGGTGGCGAAGCCGGACCGGTGCATTCGGCGGCCGTGATGGTGGTCGGTGAACAGACCTGGCCGATCGTCAATTTGCGGGTCGACTGGGCTGATGAAGACCCAATCGGCCAACTGCAAACACTCTGGGACGCCTATCAGCCACAGTTGCAGGATTACATTGACCGCGCCCTCGATCCGGCCAAAGCGCCGGGTTATGGCGTCGCCGGAGACGATCGATGAGCAGCAGCGTCGCTTTGCTCAAGACGCTGGTAGGGTTCGATACCACCAGCCGCGAATCCAACCTGCAGTTGATCGAATTCGTGCGTGACTACCTAACTGGCTTCGACGTGCCGTGCGAGCTGATCTACAACGCCGAGCGCAACAAGGCCAACCTGTTCGCGACGATTGGCCCGGCCGATCAACCGGGCATCGTGCTCTCGGGGCACACCGATGTGGTGCCGGTCGACGGTCAGCCGTGGACCGTTGCGCCGTTCGAACTCAGCGAGCACGACGGCAAGTTGTTCGGGCGCGGCACGGCGGACATGAAGGGCTACATAGCCTGCGTGTTGGCCTTGGTGCCGACGCTGGTTCAAACAACGCTGCGCATGCCAGTGCACATCGCCCTGTCCTACGACGAAGAAGTCGGCTGCCTCGGTGTGCGCTCGCTGCTCGCCGAACTGGAGCGCCGCCCGGTCAAACCGTTGCTGTGCATCATCGGTGAACCCACCGAGCTCAAACCGGTACTCGGCCATAAAGGCAAACTGGCGATGCGCTGCGACGTGCACGGTCATCCGTGTCATTCGGCGTATGCACCGCTGGGGGTCAACGCCATCGAGTACGCCGCGCAACTGATCGGCGAGCTGGGGCGTATCGGCCAGCAATTGCAAGCGCCGGAGCATCAGGACGCGCGTTTCGACCCGCCCTACAGCACGGTGCAGACCGGGGTCATAAGCGGTGGCAAAGCGCTGAATATCGTCCCCGCCGATTGCCGCTTCGACTTCGAAATCCGCGCCCTGCCCTCGCAGGATCCGGCGCGAGTCGCGCAGCAGTTGCAGGCCTACGCCGAGCAGCAAGTGCTGCCGCGCATGCGTGCGGTGAGTGAGCACAGCGCGATTCGCTTCAGTGAGCTGTCGGCCTATCCGGGCCTGGCCACCGATGCACAGAGTCAGGCGGCGGAGCTGATTGCGGCGTTCTGCGGTTCTCGGGAGTTCGGCACCGTGGCGTTCGGCACCGAGGGTGGGCTGTTCGATGCGGCGGGTATTGCCACCGTGGTCTGCGGCCCCGGCAGCATGGACCAGGGGCACAAACCCGATGAGTTTGTCAGTCGTGCGCAACTCGATGCCTGCGATGCGATGCTGCAACGGATGCTGACCTTGATCCGTCACTGAACATCGTCGAGGGGCGCTGGCTCAGGCGTGCAGTCGAGCCAGTTCCTCGCGGCAATGATCGACAAACAACTGCACCGGTTTGGTCAGTTGCACCCGACGCAACCACGCTGCCGACAAGCCCGAGCCGGTCACGTTTTCCGCCAGCGGCACGCACACCACTTTCTGCCCGTCGTAGGTGTACTCGCCGAACGGTCGGGTCACCAGAATCGAAAAGCCGAAACCGCGCCCGACCATGCCGCGCACCATCTCGATCGACGGCGAGCTGAAGACGATGTGCGGGGTCAGTCCGCGCTCTTCGAAAATGCTTACGAAGTAGGTGCGGCTCGGCACCACGTCGAGCAGGATCATCGGTTCCAGCACCAGATCGTGCAGCGAGACTTTCGCCTGTTGCGCAAAGCGATGGTCGGCCGGCAGCAAGGCATAAGGCTGCTGCGGCGGCATCAGCGGCGTGGTGTCGATGGTGGTGTCGAGGTCGTGTTCGAACAGCATTGCCACATCGATGCTGCCGGCGGTCAGTGCCTGCACCAGTTCCTGTTGTTCGCCATCGCGAATACGAATTTCCACTCCCGGCCAGCGCGCCTTGAAACCGGCGATCAGGCGTGGCAGGTACAGCGGCGCCACCGTTTCGAAGCAGCCGATATCGATCTGCCCCGACACCACATCATTGTCAGCCAGCGCGTTCTGCTCGAACTCATGCGCCACCCGCAGCAACTCCAGCGCCTTGCGATAGAAGCGCGAACCGCTGGGCGTCAGCGAAACGCCCTGGGCGTGATGACGAATGAACAACTGCACACCGAAGCTTTCTTCCAGATGCTTGATCGCGGTCGACACCGACGGCTGGGCGATATAGAGCTTGCGCGAGGCTTCGGCGACGCTGCCGCAATCGGCGGTGGTGACGAAGTATTTGAGCTGACGCAGGTTGTAGGCAGCCATATAAAACCTCTGCAAGTGAGACGACGCTTGTGGCGAGGGAGCTTGCTCCCGCTTGAGTGCGCAGCACTCAGCGCAACAGGGGGCGTGGTGCGGTTTTTGGGGCCGCTTCGCAGCCCGGCGGGAGCAAGCTCCCTCGCCACAGGAAAGGGTTCGCCCCTGAAAGTTTTGGTTATTGATCACGGTTGAACATACCGGACAGCCCCCGGACCCGGGGCATATATTTTTTAAGGTCTGAAGCAACAAACTTACTAATTTATCTATCCCCGGCCTTTGCACATGATCGCTTCAACAAGAAATGCGCCGTTCGTGCCGGCGCTTACCGAAGTACGTCCACGTACTCATCCTTGCCTTGGAGTTCGTCATGTCCACCTCTGCAACAACGTCCGCCCCGCTCATTGAAAAACACACGATAGGCTACGTGCCCCCCGAAGATCGCCACGGAAAGGTCAGGGATCTGTTCACGCTGTGGTTCGGCGGCAACATCGCGCCGTTGCCGATCGTGACCGGCGCGCTGGGCGTGCAGTTGTTTCACTTGAATCTGCTGTGGGGCATCGTCGCGATTCTGGTCGGTCACCTGGTCGGCGGCGTGCTGATGGCGCTGCACTCGGCGCAAGGCCCGCAGATGGGCATTCCGCAGATGATCCAGAGCCGCGCGCAGTTCGGCTCGCTCGGGGCCCTGCTGGTGGTGCTGATTGCCGGCGTCATGTACATCGGCTTCTTCGCCTCCAACATCGTCCTCGCCGGCAAGTCGCTGCATGGCGTGGTCGACAGCGTGCCGGTGCCGGTCGGCATCGTCATCGGCGCCCTCGGTTCGGGGATCATCGGCATCATCGGCTACCGCTTCATCCACGTGCTCAACCGCATCGGCACCTGGGTGCTGGGGATCGGCATCGTCGTCGGTTTCGGCTACATCTTCACCCATGTTCAAACCGATGACTTCCTCACCCGGGGCGGTTTCAACCTCTCCGGCTGGCTTGCCACCGTGTCGCTCGCCGCGCTGTGGCAGATCGCGTTTGCCCCTTACGTGTCCGACTATTCGCGTTACTTGCCGGCCGACGTCAAAGTCTCATCGACGTTCTGGACGACGTATCTGGGTTCGGCGCTGGGTTCGAGTCTGGCGTTCATCTTCGGTGCCGTCGCCGTCCTCGCGACCCCCGTGGGCATGGACACCATGGATGCGGTCAAACTCGCCACCGGTTCCATCGGCCCGCTGATGCTGGTGCTGTTCCTGCTCAGTGTGATCAGCCACAACGCCCTCAACCTGTACGGCGCGGTGCTGTCGCTGATCACCCTGGTGCAGACCTTCGCCTACCGCTGGATCCCGACCGCGAAAAGCCGTGCGGTGATTTCGATCATCGTCCTGCTGGCCTGCTGCTTTGCCGCCGTCGGCGCCTCGAAGGACTTCATCGGCCACTTCGTCGACATGGTGCTGGTGCTGCTGGTCGTGCTGGTGCCGTGGACCGCAATCAACCTGATCGACTTCTACGCCATCCACAAAGGCCAGTACGACATCCAGTCGATCTTCCAGGTCGACGGCGGCATCTACGGGCGCTACAACCCGCAGGCGCTGCTGGCCTATGCGATCGGCATCGCGGTGCAGATCCCGTTCATGAACACCCCGTTGTACGTCGGCCCGGTGTCGGCGCACATCAACGGCGCCGACCTGTCGTGGCTGGTGGGCCTGCTGGTTACTTCGCCGCTGTATTTCTGGCTGGCCAATCGTGACAGCGCCTATCGGCGGCGGATGATGGGCGGGAAACTGGTGGGCAGTCTGTGACTGTGTCCGGATGACAAAAGAAGCTCCGGCATCGTCTTCGTGCCCTTGCGTCAATCAGGCGTCTGCGCGCACCACACCGCGCTCCTCGAGCAAACGCACAAACATGCTCAAGCTACGCGACACCGTGCCCCGTCGCCACACCAGCCACGTCGTCAGATAGCGAAAATCCGCCGTCAGCGGCCAGACACTGACCGTGGCGCTACCGGGCATGCTCTGCAGCATCTTGCGCGGCATCAGCGCCAGCCCGGCCCCGGCGCTGACGCAGGCGAGCATGCCGTGATAGGACTCCATCTCGAAAATCTTGCCGGGCACGGCGGCATCCGTACTGAACCATTTTTCGAAATGGTGCCGGTAGGAGCAATTGGAGCGGAACGCATAGATGTTCTCGCCGTTGACGTCCGCCGCGCGCTGCACCGGAGCGTGATTGAGCGGCGCGATGATGACCATTTCTTCCTCGAACGCCGGCACGCCCTCAAGGGCCGGGTGCAGCACCGGGCCATCGACGAACGCCGCCGCCAATCGCCCGGAGAGCACACCGTCGATCATCGTCCCGGAAGGGCCGGTGGACAGGTCCAGGTCGACCTTGGGGTGCAACTGGTTGTACGCCGCCAGCAGTTCGGGAATACGCACCGCCGCCGTGCTTTCCAGCGACCCCAAGGGAAACGCGCCCTGTGGTTCTTCACCCGCGACGGTGGCCCGGGCCTCCTGCACCAGATCGAGAATGCGCCGGGCGTACTCGAGAAAACTCCAGCCGGCGGGCGACAAGCGCAGACGGCTTTTCTCGCGGATGAACAGGTCGACGCCCAGATCCTGCTCCAGCTGTTTGATCCGCGTGGTCAGATTCGACGGCACGCGATGGATCTGCGCCGCGGCGGCGCTGATGCTGCCGTGCTCGGCAACGGCCTTGAAGATTTCCAGCTGCACCAGATCCACAGTCATTCTCCAATCGTGAAAGAAACGATCTGTATTATTCAGTTTCCAGAAAACAAACGCCACCCTACTCTAGGCCCATCCACTGAACTCGCAGGAGCCAGCCATGAGCCCGATTTCCAGCCAGACCCACGCCATCTCGATCAACCCCGCCACCGGCGAGCAGATCGGCCACTACGCCTTTGAGTCGGCGGAGGCCCTCGACGCTGCGCTGACCCGCGCCGCGTTCGGGTTCTCGAAGTGGAAGCGCAAGCCGCTGCAAGACCGCTCCCGCGCCCTGAGCGCACTGGCCGGCGCACTGCGTGACAGCGCCGAAGCCATGGCAACCATGATCACCCAGGAAATGGGCAAGCCGATCGCTCAGGCCCGTGGCGAAATCGAGAAATGCGCCAAGCTCTGCGAGTGGTACGCGGAAAACGGTCCGGCCATGCTCGACGCCGAGCCGACCCAAGTCGAAGGTGGCAAAGCGCGGATCGAGTACCGTCCGCTCGGCCCGATCCTCGCGGTGATGCCATGGAATTTCCCGATCTGGCAAGTGCTACGCGGCGCGGTCCCGGCGCTGATCGCCGGCAACACCTACGTGCTCAAGCATGCGCCGAACGTGATGGGCAGCGCCTACCTGCTGCGCGACGCCTTCAAGCACGCCGGTTTCGCTGATGGCGTGTTTGAAGTGATCAACGTCACCCCCGAAGGCGTTTCCAGCGCCATCGCCGACCCGCGTATCGCCGCCGTGACCCTGACCGGCAGCGTGCGCGCCGGCATGGCCATCGGTGCCCAGGCCGGTGCCGCGCTGAAGAAATGCGTGCTGGAACTGGGCGGTTCCGACCCGTTCATCGTGCTCAATGACGCCGATCTCGACGAAGCCGTCCAAGCCGCCGTCATCGGCCGCTATCAGAACTCCGGCCAGGTGTGCGCTGCGGCCAAACGCCTGATCATCGAAGAAGGCGTGGTCGAGGAATTCACCCGAAAATTCGTCGAAGCGACCCGCAAGCTGAAGGTCGGCGATCCGCTGTCCGCTGACACCTACATCGGTCCAATGGCACGTTTCGATCTGCGTGACGAACTCGATCAGCAAGTGCGCGACACCCTCGAAGAAGGCGCCACCCTGCTGCTCGGCGGCGGCAAGGCCGAAGGCCCGGGCAACTACTATGAGCCGACCGTGCTGGCCGACGTCACCGACCGTATGACCTCGTTCAAACAGGAACTGTTCGGCCCGGTGGCGTCGATCATCACCGCCCGCGATTGCGCCCACGCCGTGGCCCTGGCCAATGACAGCGACTTCGGCCTCACCGCGACGATCTACACCGCCAACGTGCAACTGGCCCAGCAACTGACCAGCGAACTGGAAACCGGCGGGGTGTTCATCAACGGCTACTCTGCCAGCGACCCGCGCGTGACCTTCGGCGGCGTGAAGAAAAGCGGCTTCGGCCGTGAACTGTCGCACTTCGGCGTGCGCGAGTTCTGCAACGCGCAGACCGTGTGGCTGGATCGCAAATAACCCGGGACATCACCTTCCCTTGCAGGCGCTGCGGCACGCTGCGATCTTTTGATTTTGATTTTGATTTTTCAGATCAAGATCAAAAGATCGCAGCCTCGTTTCACTCGACAGCGCCTACAGGGTGTCAGGTCGCTTGCTGTTGCGCTTCGGTAACCGTCCGCCCCTTGCTCAACAGCCCGAGCACCACCACCGCCGAGGCCAGGGTGATCACCGTAAGGATGTGCAGCAGGTACTGAAACGCCGAAGCATACCCCTGCACCAGACGCTCATTGGCCAGCCCCGGAACCGTGTTGATCGCATGCGCCATGTCCCCCGTGGTGACCCGGTGCGCGGTCTCGGCAATCAGCGCGGCATCGACACTGCCTGCCACTGCACTGGCCAGATCGGTATGCAACAGCGAGGCAAGCACAGCGGCCACAACCGCCAGCGCAATGCCCTCACCCGCTACTCGCACGGTGTTGAAGATCCCCGCCGCCATCCCCGCGCGCTCTTTCGGTACGACGCTGACCGACAGACCATCCATCAAGCCCCACGGCAAACCGGTGCCAGTCCCGATCAACACCATTGCCATGACCAAGGCAAATTTCGGCTCGCCGACGTTGTACAGGCTCAAGCCGTGCAACCCCAATGCAGCGATCAGAAAACCAATCCCCGACAAGATTCCCGCCGAGACAAACCGGGTCATCGACGCCGCCAGCATCGGCACCACCAGCATGGGCGCCGACAGCGCCAGCAACAGCAGGCCGGCGTCGATTTCGCTCAAGCCTTCCACGCCGATAAAGCGCAATGGCAACATCACCACCAGCACGATGTAGCAAAAGCAGGTGCCGATCGGCAGCATTTGTACGCCGATGAAGCGCGGATAACCAAACAGGCTCAGATCGAGCATCGGGTGTTTGACGCGCATCTCGATCATCACGAACAACGCCAGCAACAATGCCGAAGCACTCAGCAGACCGACCACCAGCGGGCTGCCCCAACCGCTTTCCGGGGCCTGAATCACGCCGAAGGTGAACAGTGCCAGCATCGTGCTGAAGGTGATCGTGCCCGGCCAATCCAGCCCCATGGCATCCGGGTTGCGGCTTTCGCGCATGCGTGGCAGGCCAAAGACCATGGCGATCACGCCGATCAGCGCGGTGAAGACGAAAATCGCCCGCCAGTTGAATGCCTCGATCAACGCGCCAGCCACCAACGGCCCGAATGCCAGACCGATGCCGAATGTGGTGCCGAGCACGCTGTACGCACGGGTTCGCGCATGGCCTTCGAATTCCTGCGCCAACGACGCTGAGCCGCTGGCCAACGCCGCAGCACCGGCCACGCCCTGCACCGCACGCAGCCCATCCAGCCAGCCCACCGACGGTGCCAGGCTCTGGGCAATCGATGCTGCGGTGAACAGCAACATGCCGAAGGTGAACAGGCGTTTTCGCCCATAGACATCGGCCAACGCCCCCGCCGCCATCAGCAAACTGCCGAACGACAACATGAACGCATTGGTGATCCAGGTCAGGGCAACGGGACTGCCGCCCAAATCACGGCCAATGGCGGGCGTCGCCACCGCGCCACCGGTAAAACTCAAGGGAAGTACCAGTGCCGACAGGCAGACCGCCGCGAGGATCAGCAGCTTGTTACGTGCTCCTTGCTGTTGAGTGACAGTTGTCATGAACTCATCCTTTATAAAAAAATTGCCAGGCTGCGACTTTAAGGCTGTGCTACTGATGTGATAATCCCATCAATTTTTCATGACTTTGTGAAAGGCATTCACAGATGAAATCGCCCTCAGCAGCAGACCTTTCAGTATTTCTCTGTACGGCGCAACACTTGAATTTCAGCAAGGCCGCCGTCGAACTTGGCCTCACCCCTTCAGCCCTGAGCCATTCGATAAAGGCACTGGAGAATCGCCTCGGTGTGCGTCTGTTCAATCGCACCACCCGCAGCGTGGCGTTGACCGAGGCCGGTGAGCGCCTGAACGCACGCTTGAAACCGGCGTTCCGCGACATCGACGATGCACTGGAAGACCTCAACCATTTTCGCGACAAACCCACGGGCAACCTGCGCATCACCTGCGGACGCCAGGCGTGCGAACTGGTATTGCTGCCGATTGCCAGCGAGTTCTTGCAGACGTACCCGGACATTCGAATGGAAGTGGTCGAAAGCGATGCATTACTGGATATCGTCGCCGGCGGATTTGATGCTGGCGTGCGCTTTGGCGATCGGCTGGAGGCCGACATGGTATCGCTGCCGATTGGCGCGGCGATGCGGTCGGTGGTGGTCGGTTCGCCGGCATTCTTTGAACGCCATCCTGCGCCGCAAAAGCCCGAAGATCTGCACGACTTGCCCTGCCTTCGCCACCGCTACCCCAGTGGCACGATGTATCGCTGGGAGTTCGAACGTGATGGCATTGCCCAGGAAATCGACGTCAACGGCCCGCTGATCCTCGGCGACGTCAGCTTGATGGTCGGCCCTGCGCTGCAAGGCCTGGGATTGGCGTATGTGTTCGATGAAATGGTCAGCGAACACCTGGCATCGGGGCGTCTGATTCAGGTGTTGGCCGACTGGTGCCCTTACTATCCGGGCCTGCATCTGTACTACCCGAGCCGGCGCCATGTACCGGCGCCGCTCAAGGCTTTTATCGACTTCGCGCGCGAGCGCAGTCGCCACTAGGGCTTACAGATATTTCAGCCAGACAATGTCCCGACGCCGCGATTTCAGGGCGGAAAACCAGCGCACTGCCGGGTACAGCGCCAGCGCCAACAGCCCCGACACCAGCCATATCGCCGGCACTGAATCGAAACCGAAATAGCTACCGTGGTTAAGGCCGAACAGCGCCACCGCAATCAGATACAGCACCTTCAGCACGTACAGGTGCAGCAGATAGAAAAACATCGGCGCCGAACCGAAAACGCACAGCCAGCGAATCCAGCGATGTGCCTGCAGCCGTTCAAACACCCGCAGCAACAGCAGGCCCACGCTCAACGTCAGCGTGATGAACAGCAGCGATGGCGGGTACTTGGTGATGTTGAAAAAGGACATCAAGGTTTGCACGGTCGTGTCTTCAACCGCCCAAGGCTGTTCGCCGTAACCGTTGAGCAGCCGCAGCCCCAGGAACCCCAACAGTCCGGCGACACCCCCCAGCAACAGGCACTGCTGACGGATCCTGGCCTCGGCCATGCGGGCGAACCAGGGGCCCAGCGCATAACCCAAGCCGATCACGCCGATCCACGGCAACAGCGGATACGAGGTGCGCAAGCGCAAGCTGTCACCGGCCTCTATCCAGCCGCGGTCATGCAGAATCGCCCAGGGCACATGCAGCGCTGACGCTGGCGCGAAATGCAGCCCATCGAGCAGGTTATGCCCGGCAATGATCGCCAGGCTCAGCGTCAGCAGCAGCCAGCGCGGCAGCCAGACCAGCAATGACAACGCGATCATGCTCAGGCCAATCGCCCAGATCACCTGCAGATAGATCACGCTCGGCGGCAACTGAAAGGTCCACGCGAAGTTCACCAGCGTGAACTCCAGCACCACCAGAAACAGTCCACGCTTGAATAGAAAGGCACTCACGTCGGACTTGCCCGCGTACTTCTCGCCAAACAGCCACGCGGACAGGCCGGTCAGAAACACGAACACCGGTGCGCACAGATGCGCCAGCGTGCGACTGAAAAACAACGCCGGCTCGGTGTTGGCGATGTCCATCGGGTCGGACACCTGACGGTGCAGCAGAAACGTCTCGCGCACATGGTCCAGCAGCATGAACAGGATGACCAGACCTCTTAACGCATCAATGGACAGCAGGCGGCCGGTCGGCGCCGGGGTGGAGCGAGCAAACGCAATCGTCATGGACATTTCGCCATCGAATGGATGAACCGGAGTGAGCGCAACCGCACGCCCCCCGAAAAATTCGCGTTACTCTATAACATTAACAATCGAAGCCCAAGCCAAACGCTACTGGTTCTCAAAAAAACCGCTGAAGCCGTCATTTGCCCAATCACGTCAGGCTTCTATAGTGATCAGGCGCCCTCTGCCCTTTGCGCCTGCTGTCGAGCGTTGTCCATGACCCAGACCGAACACCTGATCATCTGCGAGCACTGCGATTGCGTGTACGAAAAAGTCGTGCTCGCCAAACACCAGAAAACCGCCTGCGTGCGTTGCGGTGGCGTGCTGCAGCGCTACAACGGTCTGACCGTCGAGCAACGCCTGGCCCTGAGTTTCACCGCGGCAATGCTCTGGCTGTTCGCCAATTTCTACCCGGTGATGAGCATCAGCATGAAGGGCCTGAAAAACAGCGCGACGCTGTGGGATTCGGTGCTGGCGCTGAGTCAGGGGCCGATCACGTTCATGGCGATGGTGGCGGCGATTTCGATCATCATCGCCCCGGCGTTTCAACTGGTGCTGTTGATCTGGGTGCTGAGTTTTGCCCTGTCCTCGCGGCGTGCGCCGGGGTTCAAGCTGTGCATGCGCTGGCTGGAAACGCTGCGCCCGTGGAGCATGCTTGAAGTCTGTCTGCTGGGGGCGATGGTCGCGGTGTTCAAACTGGCCGGGCTGCTCGATGTGCTGCCGGGCATCGGCCTGTTCGCCCTGGCGGTGTTGAGCCTGATGATGATCCGCATCGCCGGCCGCGATATTCGTGATTTGTGGGACATTCTATGAAGCGACCACCGACCGCCGGCGAACTCAACCTGTGCCTGTGCCACAGTTGCGGACTGGCCTGCGACATGACCGACGAACCCCACGAGTGCCCGCGTTGCGAGGCGCCACTGCATCGCCGCAAGATCAACTCCCTGACGCGCACCTGGGCGTACATGTTCGCCGCGCTGGCGTTTTATGTGCCGGCCAATCTGCTGCCGGTGATGAACACCGTGATGCTCGGCAACGGCGCCGACAGCACGATCATGAGCGGCGTGCTGGAGTTCTGGGAAAGTGGCGCGTGGGACATCGCCCTGATCATCTTTATCGCCAGTATCGCGGTGCCGGGGATCAAGTTCGTCGCCCTGACGCTGCTGCTGATCACCGTGCAGCGCAACAGTGACTGGGCGCGCCGTGAGCGTTCGAAGCTGTTTCGTTTCGTCGAACTGATCGGCTATTGGTCGATGCTCGACGTGTTGGTGGTCGCACTGGTCGCGGCGCTGGTGAAATTCCAGGCGCTGGGCGACATCGAACCACGACCGGGCATTCTGTTCTTCGGCCTGGTCGTAGTGTTCACCATGCTCTCGGCGATGAGTTTCGATCCGCGGTTGATCTGGGACAACGCCCCGGACGACGAGCCGCTCAGCGACGCACCACCTCCAGCAACACCTGCAACGGATGGCGCAACGCCTGATCCGACTGGCGCTTGACCTGACTGCGGCACGAGTAACCCGTGGCCAGCGCCTCACCGCGCTCGGCCGGCGCTGCGACCTGACTGGCCCAGGATTGCGCGTAGATCACCGCCGACGTTTCGCGGTTGCGCGCCTCGTGGCCGTAGGTGCCGGACATGCCGCAGCAACCGGTAGCCTGCGTCGCCAGTTTCAACCCGACCCGTTCGAACACCTGCTCCCACTGCCGGGTGGCAGCCGGTGCGTTGGTTTTCTCGGTGCAGTGCGCCAGCAGACGGAATGTCTGGGTCGCGTCGGCACTGGCCTGCTTCGGCACCACGTCGAGTAACCATTCCTGAACCAGCGCGACTTCCGGGCATTGCTGCAGGCCTGGCACTTTCAGGTATTCCTGGCGATAGACCAGGGTCATCGCCGGGTCCAGCCCCAGCAGCGGCACACCAACGTCGGCCAGCTCACGCAGTTGCTGCGCATTGCGCAATGCCGCGCGGTTGAACGCCGAGAGAAAGCCCTGCACATGCAGCGGCTTGCCGTTGGCACTGAACGGTGCCAGATACACCTGATAGCCCAGCCGCGAAATCAGCTCCAGCAGATCCGCCAGCAGCGGCGCCTCGAAGTAACGGGTGAACGCATCCTGCACCAGCACCACACTGCGCTCACGTTGCGCCGGGGTCAGCGACGACAAGGTCGAGACCGTCGCCGGCTGCACATTCCAGCGACGCAGCGCCGCGTGGAAATCAAAGCGGCTGAGCAACGGCACATCGACCATCCCGCCGAGACGTTCCAGCAGGTTGCGGACCAACGATGCGCCCATCAAACCGTTGTACAGCGCCGGAACCCGCGCCATGTACGGGATGCTGTACTCCAGCGAGGCGATCAGATAATCCCTCGCCGGACGCAGATAACGGGTGTGATACAGCTCGAGAAAGCGCGAACGGAATTCCGGCACATTGACCTTGACCGGACACTGCCCCGCGCAGGATTTGCACGCCAGGCAACCGGCCATGGCGTCATAAACCTCGTGGGAAAAGTCTGCGTCCTGGCGGCGGCTGTTGCGCCAGCGCGTCCACAAACTGCTGAAAAATGCCGGCCGGCGGATCGCATCGGACAGCACATCCACGCCCGCCTCGCCCTGCAAACGCAGCCATTCGCGGATCAGCGATGCACGGCCCTTGGGCGATTGCGCGCGCTCACGGGTGGCCTTCCACGACGGGCACATGGCGTCGTCGGGGTCGAAGTTGTAGCAGGCGCCGTTGCCGTTGCAATGCAGGGCCGCACCGTAGCTTTGCCAGACTTTTTCGTCGATCTGCCGATCCAGCTCGCCGCGCAGGGTTACCTCGTCGATCTTCAACAGCTGCGCATCGGTGTTGGCCGGGGTGGCGATCTTGCCCGGGTTGAACTGGTTGAACGGGTCGAACGCGGCTTTCAGGGCTTGCAGCGCCGGGTACAACTCACCGAAAAACGCCGGCGCGTATTCCGAGCGCAGGCCTTTGCCGTGCTCACCCCACAACAGGCCGCCGTAGCGCTGGGTCAGCGCCGCCACGCCATCGGACACCGGCCGCACCAGCGCCGCTTGCTGCGGATCCTTCATGTCGAGAATCGGCCGTACGTGCAACACGCCGGCATCGACATGGCCGAACATGCCGTACTGCAAACCGTGGCTGTCGAGCAGCTCGCGCAACTCGGCGATGTACTCGGCCAGGTGCTGCGGCGGCACCGCCGTGTCCTCGACAAACGGCTGCGGCCGCGCTTCACCGGCAACGTTGCCGAGCAGGCCCACCGCGCGTTTGCGCATGCCGTAAACCTTGTTCACCGCCGCCTGCCCGACCGCCAGCGTATGCCCCAGGCGTTCAACCGTAACGTCGCTGCTCAGGTGGTCGAGGAAGGCTTTGACCCGGCGCTGCAGGTCTTCAGGGTCATCACCGCAGAACTCCACCAGGTTGATCCCCAGCGTCGGCCGTTCGGTGCTTTCCGGGAAGTATTCGGCGACGCCGTGCCAGACGATGTCCTGCATCGCCAGCAGCAACACTTTCGAGTCGACGGTTTCAATCGACAAGGGCTTGAGCGCCATCAGCGCACGGGCATCACGCAATGCGTCCATGAACCCGGCGTAGCGGATGTTCACCAGCATGGTGTGTCTGGGGATCGGCAGCACATTGAGCCTGGCCTCGACCACAAACCCGAGCGAGCCTTCGGCGCCACACAACACGCTGTTGAGGTTGAAGCGATTGTCCGCCTCGCGCAGGTGCGCCAGGTCGTAGCCGGTCAGGCAGCGGTTGAGATCAGGAAAGCGCTGTTTGATCAGTTCGCCCTGCTCATCAATGATCTGCCGTGCGCAGCGGTAGACTTCGCCGACCCGGTCTTCGCGGGCACACAGCGCGGCCAGCTCGTCTTCGGCCAGTGCTGCGCCGTGCAGGCGCTCGCCGCCGCGCAGGACCATGTCGAGTTCCAGCACGTGGTCTCGGGTCTTGCCGTAGGTGCAACTGCCCTGGCCGCTGGCATCGGTGTTGATCATGCCGCCGACGGTGGCGCGGTTGGAGGTCGACAGCTCCGGGGCGAAAAACAGCCCGGCGGATTTCAGTGCGGCATTGAGCTGATCCTTGACCACCCCGGCCTGCACCCGCACCCAGCGCTCTTCGACGTTGATTTCCAGAATGCGGTTCATGTGCCGCGACAGGTCGACAACGAGGCCATCGGTCAGCGACTGACCGTTGGTGCCGGTGCCGCCGCCACGCGGGGTGATCACCACTTTCTGGTAAGCCGGCTCGGCGATCAGTCGTGCGACCCGCGCCACATCCTCGGCGTCCACGGGGAACACCGCCGCTTGCGGCAGGCGCTGGTAGATCGAGTTGTCGGTGGCGAGCACCACGCGGCTGGCGTAATCGGCACTGATCTCGCCGCGAAAGCCACTGGCTTTCAGGGCGTTGAGGAACTGCTGGTAATTGGCAGTCAATGCGGTGGCGGGCGACAGCTGGGCAATCATCGGTCAGGAAATCTCGGTCAAAAACGGGCCGTGTGGCGGTGAACAGTTGTGCGCAATGAATGATTGCGTCACGCTCCCGCCATCTCATGGTGCTTATGTTCATTGCTCGGCGCCGTTGGGACAAGCGTAAAATCGACCCGTAATCCATGACTAAAACGAATGAATCCGCGAACGCTCACCCCTTCCATGTCGTTGTTGCTGGCCTTCGAGGCCGCCGCGCGCCATGAAAGCTACACCCGCGCCGCCCATGAACTGTCGCTGACGCAAAGCGCGGTCAGCCGTCAGGTGCAGATTCTGGAAAAGATGCTCGGCATGCGCCTGTTCAGCCGCGAAGGCCGACAAGTGGTGCTGACCGATGTCGGGCGCATGTATCAGCGCGAACTGGCCGAAGCCCTCGGGCAGATCCGCAGCGCGACCTTGCAGGCCATGGCGTTTGGTTCGGGCATCCACAGCCTGCGCCTGGCGACGCTGCCAACCTTCGGCTCGAAATGGCTGCTGCCACGCCTCAAGGATTTCTACACCGCGCACCCGGGCATGACCGTGCACCTGCATTCGCGTATCGAAGCGATTGACTTCGACACCAGTGAGATCGACGCGGCAATCTGTGTTGGCGGCGGTGAATGGCCGGGGCTGACCGCCCTGCCCCTGCACACCGAAGAACTGGTGGTGATCGCCAGCGCGCAGTTGTCAGCGGCCGAGGTTCAGGACGCTGAACAACGGATTGCCGGACAGCTGCTGCTCAATGTCAGCAGCAATGCCCAGGCCTGGGCGGAATGGTTCACGCATCACGGCTTGCCGCATCGCAGCATGCGCATCGGGCCGAGCTTTGAAATGACCTCGCACCTGATTCAGGCTGTGCGAGCCAATATTGGCGTGGGTCTGGTACCGCGGATTCTGGTGGAGGATGAATTGCTCAACGGCGAGTTGCTGCAATTGGGACAACCGATCACCAGCCGGCGCAGCTATTACCTGGTGTATCCGCCGCGTAACGAGGCGTTGCCGTCGTTGAAGGCGTTTCGGGATTGGTTGGTGGATACGCTCTGACCGGAGATCCCACAAATGCAAAACATAACAAAACGCCGCTCGATGAGCGGCGTTCAGTCAATCCCTGTACTGACGCTTCAGCGGTGGCGGCGCACTCGGCCCTTTGACGAGGGGCTTGGCCAGCAGCTTGCCGTCTGGGCCATAAAAGAGGCGCCTGACGCTAGGCGGCATGGGAGTAGGCTCTTTTGCGCTCATGATGAAACCTCTTCGACAGCACTGAATTCGACCCACTGAACTTTCGAGGAATCTATCACTAATAGTTCGGCGCCAAAAGGCAACGCCACGCCATCCTCACCCAGCCAGCCGGGATTCAGCATGATGAACTGTCCCTCCAGGGGGCCGGAAGGCCACTCAACGGGCCAGCCAAACAATCGCCTTTCATCCGTCAAATGCAGCGTTACCAGCCGATTGTGGCGGACAAACGTGCTGTACCACTTGCTGGGATAAGAGTTTTTATTCGTTACATTTTTACTTCGTAACCATTTGTGCAATTTGTCGTTCGAAGCCAGAGCACACGACAACAAGCCGAGTCCCATTGAAACAATAAACGCCCACATAGCCTTGGCTTTGCCATCCCATTGCCCTACAGAAAAGCCCTTCGAGCCTATCCATAAGCCAATTGCCCCGATCCCCAACACCACCGCGTGAATCACAAACGTAAAAATCAACGCCTGCACAATCTGCCCAAACGTGTCAGGTCGCTTGAATGCAAAATCAGATCCGCGCCCCAGACTAAGCAACCCCCGCAAAACGCAAAAAAAAGCAGAAACCGTTGCTCCGGTTTCTGCTTTTTTGTAGCTGGCTTTTGTTACCGAAGCCTTGCGTTACAGGCAGTCACGCACCGACTTGCGCAACGACGCGGACTTGGCCCACGGGGGACCCTGATACAGGGAGACGCGGCTGCCGTCCTTGTACTTGATGACGTCGAGAATCTCGTCGGCGGTGACGATGCTCGGCGCGGTGATGCGATAGCCATTGGAGATCGCAGTCTGCGTGGTCTTCGGAATATCCTGCTGCCACAACGGCAACAAGCACGCGGCATAATCTTTAGGCGCCTTGGTGCTGGTCTTGCTGAGATTAGGCTCGCCCGGCACCAGCGATGCTGGCAACGAGCAACCAGCCAGTAATGCCAACGCCAAACTCCCGATCCATATCCGCATGGTGTTTCTCTGATCTTAAAAAAGCGAATGTACCTTGTAACTGGGTGCACATCCATCGTGGCACCACGCCAACGGGGAATCTGGACAAACATTTACATCCATTCGGCCCAGTGACAGACGAGCTGCGCATCATCGATGAAAAATCCCAGCTAATCTGTTCTACCGAGAATGTTCCGGAGGTGATCATGCGGCTCAACGAATACGAACACGAACTTCAGCGCGACCTGCAAGCCGTTGCATCGGATCTGAGATGGTCGGCGGTCGACCTCAAGCGCATAGCCGAACAACTGCGCAAGAGCGGCAATGAAGCGGATGCCCAGGCGGTACTCAGGTCTTGCGAGGTGCTGCAAAGCGATGAAGAACGGCTGCAACTGTATGCAAGGGAAGTGAAGACGCGCTCCATCAGCCGCACCAAAGTTCACTGACAACACCCTGCCCTCAACAAAAGCCCCGGCAATCACCGGGGCTCTTTCGTTACGTCAACTTCAACGCTCGGTGTGACTTCGCGTCCGCGCCGAGCGTTGTTTGTAACCCGGCAACGATGCGGCGTAAGCCAGTGCTTCTTCTCTGCTACCAAACGACGCAAGCCGGTCGCCCTGGGTACAAACCCGCCATGGGCCGTTGTTCACGCTGAGTACGTCGTAGCCGTTCATGTGCATCTTGTTCAGTACAGGAACGCTCATGGGCACCTCCTTTTCTGCCAACGATTGATTCAGCCATACCTTTTTACCTTACACCCTGCTCGCAACGGTGTGCCGACCGGGTGTCGCGACAGCGATGCGCCAAGGCGCTGGCACTTTCTGTTCGATCCGACGCTCAAAACCCAACGGAACCTTTAATCCGCGGGCCGGCTCGGATATTGCAGTTTTATTTCATTTTCATGACAAGCAGCAAACAGGTAACAGATGAAAGTACGCGCCACCGTCATTTGCGAACTGGATCGACACGTCCTCCTGGTGCGCAAACCCAGATGTCGCTGGACACTACCCGGCGGCAAGGTCGAGCCCGGAGAAAGCAAAGTCGGAGCAGCAACGCGCGAGTTGCAGGAAGAAACCGCACTGGATGCCGAGCAGATGCTGTACCTGATGGAATTGCACAGCGGCAGCACCCAGCATCATGTCTACGAGGCCTCAGTGCTGGATCTTGAGCAGTTGCGCCCGCAAAACGAGATCATCGAATGCATCTGGCATCCGCTGGATGCCGTGCAGAATCTGCCCACCAGCGACGCGACGTTACGCATCGTGCAGGCGTTTCAGCGGCGCTTGTGAGGTTTCAACCGGCGAATGCCCGACGTCCGGCGCTGATCTCGGCGCGCAATTCGCCAATGAAGTTGGAAATGTCGCGGATCGTCACCAGATGTTCCGGTGACACACCATTAAGCAACAGTTCGACTCGCCCGGACTCAGGCTCATACACCTTGATCCGCAACAGTCCCTGCTCCACTTGTGTGCATTCGCATTCAAGCGACGGAAAGCCGGATTCGACTATCCGGCAAATGTCGGCAATGGCTAGCATGGGCGCACGCCTCGCAGGCGATCAGTCGGTCGATCCGTTGAGCATAGATGAGCCCCCGGCGCCCTGCCGCCTGGCAACTGCCAACCCGATCACATTTGCGGTGCAGCCTTAATGGGCATCGTGGTCCCAGATCCAGTTCCAGATCCCCGGCAACTGCACCGGCTCCGAACTTTGCTCAACCGTGCGCGCCAACGCCGCTTTCTGCAGCGCCGCGTGATCATCGTAAAACGGCTTGTCCGCCAGCCTCACACCCGTGGCAGCAGCACTGTCGAGCAGGATCTGCAGGTATTCGCGGGTATGCCGCGCGGTATAGCGGTTGAGGTCGTGAAAGGTCACCACCACCGGAATCACCCCGTCCACGGTGGGAAATTCGCCGAGGGCAATCCGTTCGCGGACTTCCGATAGCTGGCGCAACATGTTCGCCCGACGTCGGGGGCTGGCATTGAAGCCCCAGATCTTGCCGTCATTGGCGCTCAAGTCGGTCAACAGCACGTGCAGACCATGCTGCTGATAGGCGGCGAAGGTGCGCTTGTCGTAATTCCAGAACGGCGGGCGCAGCAGGATCGGCGCAGCCCCGGTGATTGCGGCGATGTCGGCCGTGCCGTTGGTCAACGACTGCTCCAGTTCCTGCGGGTCGAGCAAGCGATGATTGGTGTGCCAATGGGTGGCGGTGTGGAATCCCAGGATGTGCCCTTCAGCATGTTCGCGCCGCATGATGCTGCGGCCAATTTCACTGTTGCCGGCCCGGGGAGCGCGGGTCTGGACGAAGAACACCGCTTTGATGTCCGGTTGCACCGGGTTGACCTTGAGGCTGTCGAGCACCGTCGCTGACGGGTTCCAGAAGCTTGAGGCGCTGGGACCGTCATCGTAGGTCAGCAGAAACCGCACCGGCGCCTGGGCCTTGAGGCGGGTTTCGGTTTGTGTGGTCAGTTCGACGGGGGCCGCGATGCAGCCGGCCAGACCTAGCGCGATGGCCGCTGCACACAGAAGCTTGAACGCGTATTTCATGTTTTGCCTTGCACCTGACCGTTGCGGCCCTGTTGTCGTCCGGCAAAAACTCCCTCGCCCTGATCCATCCCTGCGCCCGACTATTCGAGCCAGGTTTGGATAGGGTACACAGGCTTTGGTTCCGACGCTCGCTCAGTCAGTCAATACCTGTTGAAACGAGGTATCGATGATCCCGGCGGTGGCCAGCGGCGCCGGCAATGCCTTGACCTTGAACAGGAAGTCCGCGGTGCTTTGCAGGTCGGTTGCAGCCTGTTGATCCACCGGCCCAACGGTCATGTGCGCCTGGCGCAACCAGTGCCGCGACACCTGCTGATCGAGGTTGGCCTTCTTCGCCCACAGATCAGCGTACTCATCGGTATGGCTGTCGACCCAGGCACGGGCCCGCTTCAAACGCCCGAGAAAATCGGCAATCGCTTCACGTTTGCGGTCGATTGACGGCGCGGACGCGGCAATGGCGCTGAGGCCCGGCATCAGGTTTTTCGCGGTGAGAATCGGGCGCGCACCGGAAAACACGATTTGCTGGGAGATGTACGGTTCCCATACCGGGAAAGCATCAATGCTGCCCTGTGGCAACGCAGCCGCCGCGTCGATCGGCATCAACTTGACGAAGTCGACGTAGTTTTCCGGCAGACCGCCCTGCTCCAGAGCGCGCAAGGTCAATTGCTGACTCCAGGCGCCAGGCCAATAAGCGACCTTTTTGCCCTTCAGATCAGCAATGGTTTTCACCGGTGAATCTTTCGGCACCAGCAACGCAATGGTGTCCGGGTTCTGCCGTGACACACCGATCAGTTTCACCGGGGCCTGTTTGGCGGCGAGAAACAGAAAACCCGAATCCCCGAGAAAGCCCAGATCCAGCGAGCCGGTCTGTAACGCCTCGGCCAATGGCGCAGCGGCCTGAAAATGCTTCCAGTCGACGCTGTAAGGCGCGTCTTTCAATACACCGGAGGCTTCTATCGAGGCGCGGATGTTGTAGTAGTTCTGATCACCGACATGCAGGACCAAAGGCTCAGCGGCGTAGGAGAACGGTGCGGCGAACAGTCCGGCAATCAATGTGGTGCGGAGGAAACGGGAGAGCTTCATGGCGGGTCCTGCGATGGGATTTTGCATAGACCATAACGCTCTTGATTATTCATTTTTAAATTCGATTAATGCATAAGCTCAGCACCCTGAATGCTCACTGTTCGCTGCGCAACAGTCCCTTGGCACACTGTTGTTCCGGCAACAGTTGCCCACCGTGAAATCTGGTCAATCTCCCGTAAACACGGGCTTCGGCGCACATGGCACAGAGCCTGCAATATTCCACTCATGCAGGACGCAGCTGATAAAAATATCTTTTTTGACATAAAAAACAGTGCCTTTGCCGGAGCGCCCCATGACATCGTTCTTACCGTTTTCCCGTCTCAAAACGCTGCTGATCGCCAGCGCCATGGCGCTGAGCCTGCAACCGCTGGCCCACGCCGCCGAGGCGGCGCCCGCCGAGGTTCATCTGGATTACGCCTATTACTCCCCTGTGAGTCTGGTGCTCAAGCATTTCGGCTTCCTGGAAAAGGCCCTGCCGCAGACCAAAGTCAGTTGGGTGCTCAGCCAGGGCAGTAACCGTTCGCTGGAATACCTGAACAGCGGCGGCGTCGATTTCGCTTCCAGCGCCAGCCTCGCCGCCGTGCTGAGCCGCGCCAATGGCAGCCCGATCAAATCCGTCTACGTCTACAGCCGCGCCGAATGGACGGCATTGCTGGTACGCAAGGATTCGCCGTATCAAAGCATCGCCGATCTCAAAGGCAAGAAAATCGCCGCCACCAAAGGCACCGATCCTTACCTGTTCACCCTGCGCAGCCTGCAACAGGCCGGGTTGAAGAAAGACGATGTGGAGCTGGTGCACCTGCAGCACCCGGATGGCCGCACCGTGCTGGAAAAAGGTGACGTCGACGCCTGGGCCGGCCTCGATCCGCACATGGCCGCCAGTGAAGTACAGGCCGGTTCGCGCTTGCTGTATCGCAACCCGGCGTTCAACAGTTATGGCGTGGTCAGCGTCACAGAGCAGTACGCCAGGCAACATCCACAAACCATCGACACCGTGATCAACGCCTACGAGCAGGCCCGGCAATGGGCTCTGAAAAATCCTGACGAATTCGCCGCGCTGCTCGCCAAAGAGTCCGGTCTGCCGCTGGACGTGGCCAGGCTGCAACTGTCGCGCACCGACCTGAGCAGCCCGCAACTGACCGCCAACGACGTGCAGGCATCCAAGGCTGCGGCACCGATTCTGGTCTCCGAGGAACTGGTACGGCGTGGGGTGAATGTCGATCAAGTCATTGATCAGTTGCTCGACAGCGGCGTGCAGCAAGCCGTCGCCCGCCAGTAATTCACCAGACTCACCGCAAACCCGCGCCAGACGCGGACTCGCGGTGAGCGGAGCCCGCGTATGACCACTCGCAGTAACGAACTGCCCGCACCTCGCAGCTTGTCGAGGCCGCGCCCTTCTCCCCTCAACCCAGCGTGGCAGCGGCGCCTGAAAGGCCTGGCTCTGCCGCTGCTGATCGTGGTCGCCCTGGAGTTCATTGTGCGTATCGGCTGGCTGCCGGCCTACCAAATGCCGGCCCCCAGTGAAATCGCCCTGACCCTCACCGACCTCGCCGAAGGCGCCTTGTGGAAACACATCGGCGCCAGCCTGATCCGCGTGTTGCTCGGATTTGCGATTGGCGCCAGCCTGGCCCTGATGTTTGCCGCCTGGGTCGGCCTGAGCCGCGAAGCCGAGGCGTATCTGGAACCGACGTTCGCCGCCCTGCGCTCCATTCCGAGCCTGGCCTGGGTGCCGTTATTGCTGCTTTGGCTGGGCATCGATGAAACGTCGAAAATCGTGTTGATCGCCATCGGCGCGTTCTTTCCGGTGTACGTCAACGTGGTCGCGGCGATTCGCAACATCGATCGCAAACTGGTGGAGGTCGGGCACATTTATGGCTTCAGCCGCTGGCAACTGGTGCGACGGATTCTCTTGCCCGCCGCCCTGCCCGGCCTGTTCACCGGGCTGCGCAGCGGCATGAGCCTGGCGTGGATGTTTCTGGTGGCCGCCGAGCTGATCGCCGCCACCAAGGGCCTGGGCTATCTGCTCAGCGACGGTCGCGAAACCTCACGGCCAGACATCGTGCTGGCGGCAATCATCGTGCTCGCCTTGCTCGGCAAACTCAGCGATGGTGTGCTCGCGATGCTGGAACGCCGCTGGCTGGCCTGGCGCGACACGTTCACCGGTCAGGAGGCGAAGGGCTGATTGGGCACCGCCAACTAAGCTGAAAGCGTCCAACCGGAGATTCGGTTCATGTGCGGAAGACTCTCGCAGTACCGTGGCATTCACGACTTCGTCGCGGTGCTGAGCATTCCCGATGCGCTGATCAATCACGTCGGCGACGCGCCGCTGGCCCGCTACAACGCCGCGCCGACCACTGCACTCGCCGTCCTGCATCAGCACGATCAACAGCTCTACGCCGACAACCTGCGCTGGGGCTGGCGCCCGCACTGGGCCAAGGACCGCGCCGCACCGATCAACGCCCGCGCGGAGAAAGTCGCCCATGGTCCGTTCTTCCGGGCCATTTGGCGCCATCGGCTGATCGTGCCGATCGACAACTGGTTCGAATGGGTCGATGCCGCGGATAACACCCGACAGCCGTGGCTGATCCGTCGTGCAGATCACGGGGCGGTTTTCTGCGCAGCCATCGGCGAGTTTCCGACACCCGGCACGCCGATTCGGGAGGACGATGGTTTCGTGATTATCACCGCCAACAGCGTCGGTGGTTTGCTCGACATCCATGATCGGCGACCGGTGGTTTTTGCAGCAGAGCTGGCGCGCGAATGGCTCGACAGTGCCACACCGCTGGAGCGTGCGGAGCAGATGCTGCTGTTCGAAGGGGAAACCAGCGATGCCTTCGCCTGGCACAAGGTCGACAAGGCCGTTGGCAATTCACGCAACCAAGACGCTAGCCTGATTGAGGCAATCACCTAAAAATTCCCCGCCCTCAAGCGTTCCACCTGTAGGAGCTGCCGAAGACTGCGATCTTTGCTTTTGAACGGGAAAAGATCGCAGCCTTCGGCAGCTCCTACAGGTGACGCAAGATCTTTACAGAAGCTGTTTCATTGTTGAAACAGCCTGAAAAAACAGTCGTTTGAGCGAACTAACCGCCTGTCTGACATTTCAACCGTCATACATACATTTAGATGCACTACGGATAGCATGCGCGCCGCATTTCCAGTTGGCATACCGTTGACCAAAGAGTCAACAAACCAGGAATCCCCTACAACTTTACAAGCCTTGCAGAGAACTAAGTTGCGCGACGATTTTGCAATCAAACAGGCCAACGGCCTGGAGTGTATCTATCTGTCGATGACAGAACGCTTTCAACTCGACTGTTTTATCGGCCACTACATCAAGACCCGAAACCTGCGTTCAGTGCCGGACATCGAACGCACCCTGCGCACCACCCTCGAAAACTATCCCGGCCACCCGCCGGTGATGGTCAACGAACTCAACGCGTGGATCGACAGGACCTTGGGCTACCGGGCATCACACCCGGACTTCCCGAAGCTGGAAGACCTCTGAAAACAACGAAAAAGCCCCGCAATCGCGGGGCTTTTTTGCAAGTGGGCTTCAGAACTTCACATCGGGCCCGGTGAGCTCCTTGTCATCGTCGTGTTTCCACGTCTGTTCCTTGCGCTTCTCACGCTCGATCTCTTCTTCAGTCGGCTCATCGGTGTCTTCGTCTTCATCTTCGTCCGGACGCTCTTGCTCGGTCGTCATGTCCACCTCGCCTGCATAACAAGAAACCTGAATCCTTAAAGCGTAGAACAATTTCACCGCTGCAACTTACAACCACCAGCGCAGCAAAAAGAAAAACGCCATGCTCAATAGCATGCTGAGCAAAGTATTGCGGGTGTACAGCACCAGCCCGATCGCCACCAGCGAACTAAGCAGATACGGATTATCCCATTGCAGATTCAATTGCTTGTCGGGCATGAACACGATGGGCCCGCAGATCGCCGTCAACATCCCCGGCACGGCAAACCCGAGAAACTGCCGTGCATTGCTGCTCAAACGCACCGGCAGACGCGGTTCGAGAAACACGTAACGGTTGAGGAACACCAGAATCCCCATGCCAAAAATCACTGCCCAGATCATCATGTGCGCTCCCGATACAGCTTGTTGCAGACAAAGCCTGCGGTCATTCCGGCCAGCCCCGACAGCACCAGTGCCGAGCCCCACTGCCAATAGCTGAATAGCACCGAGCAGAACAACGACACCGCCACACACACCACAGTCGGCACGTTGCGCACCACCGGTGTGATCAGCGCGATAAACGTCGCGGCAATCGAGAAGTCCAGGCCCAGATGCTCAAGCCCCGGAATGCTGCTGCCCAATACAATGCCGGCCAGAGTGAAGAGGTTCCAGGCGATGTAGAACGTCAGGCCGACACCCAATGCGTACCAGCGATTGAACTGCTGACGGTCATGCTGGCTGGTCAGGGCGAAGAGTTCATCGGTGAGCAGAAAACCCAGACCGATGCGCCAGCGCCCGGGCAACGGCGAAATCACCGAACGCATGCTCATCCCGTACAGCAAGTGCTGCGAGGTCAGCAGCAACGTGGTCAGCAGAATCGAGAAAACCCCGGCACCGCCCTTGAGCATGCCGATCGCCACCAGTTGCGCAGCCCCCGCGAACACGATGCTCGACAAGCCTTGCCCCTGCAGCGGCGTGAGATTGGCTTCGATCGCCATGGAGCCGGCCAGCAGCCCCCACGGCGCCGTCGCCAGCGATAACGGCATGATGGCCGCAGCGCCGCGAAGAAACGCACTGCGCGGCATAAGTGAGTCAGACATAACGCTCTTCAACCGAGGAAACGGTCGCAGACTCTGCCAGTAAATGCCCGTTCGCGGCTTGAACAATCTTGCGCACTTGCACTAAATCGCAGCGCCCTGGCGCCGCTGTCGGCGTACCATGGAGCCCTTCACAATCGCGTCAGGGAGACGACATGCTGTACCGAATCGCAGCCGACGGGCTGGTGCTGTTTCATTTGTCATTCATTCTGTTCGTGCTGTTCGGCGGGCTGCTGGTGCTCAAGTGGCCGCGCGTGCTGTGGCTGCATTTGCCGGCCGCCGCGTGGGGCGTGGCGGTCGAGGTGTTGCACCTGACCTGTCCGCTGACCTACTGGGAAAACCTGATGCGCCACGCCGCCGGGCAGACCGAATACGCCGGCGGCTTCATCGAGCACTACATCTGGCCGATCATCTACCCCGCCGGACTGACGCCGCAGATCCAGCTGGCACTGGGCAGCGTGGTGCTGGTGATCAACCTGCTGGTCTATGGGCGCCTGATCCGCTCGTGGAAACTGCGCCGCGCCAGCCGCATCCCGTTTTAACGCGCAGCCGGTTTCAAGGCTTGCAACCAGGCCGGGTCCAGGCGCTTCTGGTCGATATCCAGACCCAGCGCCTGCATCCGTTCCTTGTGCGCTTCGACTTCCCGGTGCAATTGCGCATGATCACTGGAGTTGCCATCGAGTTCATGCATCTGGGTCAGCCCCAGATGATAGAAACGCAGCACTTTCATCGCCGTCGGATCGCTCTGCTCCACCGCCGCTGTCACCTGATGCATCACGTTGGTCACGCTCATCAGGCTGCGCTTGAGCCGCCAGCTATAGACCGCCGGCGCCATCCACGCCTGATGCCAGAACTGCCCGCGCATCAGCGCCGCCGTCAGCAGAAACGCCACGAATACCCCGCCGACGTTGAAGCGCAGATTATCGCCACCGGGTTCGCCGAACAGCGCGACCGCTGCCGTGGAAAACACCATCGCCAGCACCAGGAACAGCACGGCAATGATCAGCGTGCTGCGGCGGGTCTGCTGGCGAAACGTTGCTGCGTCCATCGGCTGAATCTCGAACATCGGGCATGACTTCCTTGAGCGATAAAAAGGGCAACGGAAAAAACTCGCTGCGCATTATCGCCTCTCTCCGCGATTTAGCTATGCTGGGAGCCCTTTTCATCTTTTCAGCGTCCAACGGGGACATGGCGGTATAGCGCAGATCGTGCCATCTTCATTCATGGATACACACTATTCGGATGCCATTTGCCAGCTATTGGAATGACATCGTTTTAAGGATCATTGCATGACCCAACGACACGTAATCAACGCCTCGGTCAGCCCGAAAGGCAGCCTGGAAACCCTTTCTCAACGTGAAGTCCAGCAACTGAGCGAAGCCGGATCCGGCAGCACCTACACCCTCTTCCGCCAGTGCGCCCTGGCCATCCTCAATACCGGCGCCCATGTCGACAACGCGAAAACCATTCTGGAAGCCTACAAGGACTTCGAAATCCGTATTCACCAGCAGGATCGCGGCGTGCGCCTCGAACTGCTGAACGCCCCGGCCGACGCCTTCGTCGACGGTGAAATGATCGCCAGTACCCGCGAGATGCTGTTCAGCGCCCTGCGCGACATCGTCTACACCGAAAACGAACTCGACAGCCAACGCATCGACCTCAGCACTTCGCAAGGCATCAGCGACTACGTGTTCCACCTGCTGCGCAACGCGCGCACCCTGCGTCCGGGCGTGGAGCCGAAAATCGTCGTGTGCTGGGGCGGTCACTCGATCAACACCGAAGAATACAAATACACCAAAAAGGTCGGCCACGAACTGGGCCTGCGCAGCCTCGACATCTGCACCGGTTGCGGTCCCGGCGTGATGAAAGGCCCGATGAAGGGCGCGACCATCGCCCACGCCAAACAACGCATTCACGGCGGGCGCTACCTGGGTCTGACCGAGCCGGGCATCATCGCCGCCGAAGCGCCGAACCCGATCGTCAATGAGCTGGTGATCCTGCCGGACATCGAGAAGCGTCTGGAAGCGTTCGTGCGTGTCGGCCACGGCATCATCATCTTCCCGGGCGGCGCCGGTACCGCCGAAGAGTTCCTGTACCTGCTGGGCATCCTGATGCACCCGGACAACGAAGGCCTGCCGTTCCCGGTGATCCTGACCGGGCCGAAACATGCCGCGCCGTATCTGGAACAACTCGATGCGTTCGTCACCGCCACCCTCGGCGATGCCGCGAAGCAGCACTATCAGATCATCATCGACGACCCGGCCGAAGTCGCCCGGCAGATGACCGCCGGCCTCAAGGCGGTGAAGCAGTTCCGTCGCGAGCGCAACGACGCGTTCCACTTCAACTGGCTGCTGAAGATCGACGAAAGCTTCCAGCGTCCGTTCGATCCGACCCACGAGAACATGGCCAATCTCAAGCTGCACCGCGACCAGCCAGCCCACGAACTGGCAGCCAATCTGCGCCGCGCGTTCTCCGGAATCGTGGCCGGCAACGTCAAGGACAAGGGCATCCGCCTGATCGAAGAACACGGGCCGTATCAGATCCGCGGTGACGCGGTGATCATGCAACCGCTCGATGCGCTGCTCAAAGCCTTCGTCGCCCAACACCGGATGAAACTGCCGGGCGGCGCGGCGTATGTGCCGTGCTATCGCGTGGTGGCCTGATTTTTCAGCCCCCTCCCACAGTTGTTTTGTGTGATGCCCACCATTGCGCAAACACCTGCATTCCCTGTGGGAGCGGGCTTGCTCGCGAAAGCGGCAGGTCTGCCAGCCTCATCTTTGAATGACCCACCGCATTCAGGAGCAAGCTCCGTTCCACCGTTGTTTTGCAGGAACCCGGCATTACCGATCAGCCTTGTTATCTGACACATAAGCCCCCCAGATTCCCCGGGACAGCCACACCTCGTGCGTACTAAGCTACGCGTTTGCTTTTTCAGGGACGATTCATGAAACGGATTGCCGCGTGCCTGCTGTCGTGCCTGGCCCTGGCGGCCAATGCGGCAGACCTGCAACTGCTCACCGACAACCACCCCCCCCTGCATTTTCAGCAAGGCGATCAACTGGTGGGTTACGGCGTGGAGGTGGTGCGCGCGCTGGCCGAACAGACCGGCGACCGGATCAGCCTGCAACAAGTGCCGTTACTGCGCGCCCTGCGCACCGCCAGCGAAACCCCGAACACCGGGGTATTCACCGTCCTGCGGACCGACGAGCGCGATGAGCGCTACCAATGGGTCGGGCCGCTGATCGAAGTCGAAACCGCCCTCTACGGACACGCCTACAGCCAACCGCCGGTACGCTCACTGCAGGAGGCCGATCAGGCGGGGCGCATCAGCGTGCCGCGCAAATGGCTGATCTACAGCTACCTGCAACAGCAAAACCTGAAGAACCTCGACGGCGTCGAAACCCCTGAACAGATGATGCGTCTGTTCAGCCTGGGCCGGACCGACTTCGTGGTCTCCGACACCCTGTCCACCGCCGCACTCGCCCGCACCCAGGGCATGGAACCAGGGCGCTTGCAATATCAGATCTCGCTGATGCATCAGGACACTTACATTGCCTTCTCGCTGCAGACCGATCCACAGCAGGTCGCACGCTGGCAACAGGCACTGGAAACCTTGCGCACCGATGGCCGCCTGGAGCAGATCCGCCAGCGCTGGCTGATGAATAACTTGCCCAGATAACTGAACTGCACCGTTCAACTGTAGGAGTGAGCCTGCTCGCGATGGCGGTGGATCAAACGCACCAATGTTGAATGTGCCGACGCCATCGCGAGCAGGCTCACTCCTACAAGGTGCTGTGTCTGTCGAAATATCCGGTCAATGGAGGACGCAACGGCCCTCAACCCACCAACCGCGCCGCCAACGCCTTGGCCTGCAACGCCACATCCGTCACCGCCGTGCTCTCCCACCACATTCCGCGAAGCGGTGGCCCCATGGCGAACAATCGGCTGCCGGCCTGCCCTTGCGCGTCCAGCACCGCTCCGTCCACCGTCGCCGCAATCCCCAGCGCCAACGGCCCCGGCCTTACCAGTCCGCGCGCCAGCAACTGCTGCGGCAGCGGTCGTGCGACGCGGCGCCAGTCGTACTCGATGCCACTGGAATTGATCAGCGCCGCCCCCTGCACCACACAGGTCTGGGCTTCACCACGGCGGCGAATTCGAATACTCACGCCATCGCCCGTCGCAGGTTCAAGCCCCTTGAACGACGCCGCCTGTATCCGCAATCGTCCCTCGCTGTGCAAGCGCTCAACCAACGCCGCACTCAACGGTGGCGAGCGGTGATGATGACTCTCCCACCACGGCCGCACATGGCGTACGAATTGTCGCCGCTGCACATCAGTCGCCTGACTCCAGAGCCGTCCGATATGTGCCCGCACCGTGTCCAGCGGCGCCTGCCAGTCGATGCCCTGGGCGATGGCGTCACGGCAATGCTTGCGCAATTCACGCAGCAATTGGCGGGGCGTGTGAATACTTGGGTCGTCAGCGAGAAAATCTACCCAGGCCGGCGGTTGCCGCCGCACATGCGGCAACAGGCCGTGACGGGAAAACACTTCGATCGGCCCGCGATGCCCGGCCTGTTCCAGTGAGACCACCGCATCGACCATGGTCAACCCGGAGCCGATGATCAGCACGGTTGATCGCGGATCCAGCTGGCGCATGGCCGCGACATCCCAAGGATCGAGCGCAGCGGCATTGAGGCCACTGGAGTCTTTCTGCGGCGTGCGTGCGGCAGGGAACATGCCGGTGGCGAGCACGGCATAGGCAGCGCTTATGCGCCGACCATCATTCAAGGTCAGTTGCACCGAATCGGCCGCGGCTTGCAGATCGACGACCTCGGCACACACGTGCTCGACCGTCGAACCGTGCCGCGCACCGATGATCCGCGCCTCCGCCAGACGCTGTTGCACATACACGCCAAACAGCCCGCGCGGCGGGAACAGCTCACTGACCGGCACATCCTGCTCGGCAGATTCCGGCCAGCCACCGGCGGCAATGTGCGCGGTCAGCCATTGAGTCAGATCATCGGGGTTGTCCGGGTCGACACTCATGCGCGCCGCATTGCCGTTGAGCGTATGGCCCAGTTCGACCGCGCTGTAGGCCTCGCCGCGGCCGAGTTCGGCGCGCGGTTCGATGATCAGGAGCTTGCGCTGCCCGGGCAGTCGCAACAATTGCACGGCCAGCATCGTGCCGCTGAGGCCACCGCCGATGATCAGGATGTCTGCGCTCTGACTCATTCAAATCACCACATTGCGCACAAACCGCGTCGCCACTTCGCCATCATTGCGATAGCCGTGCGGCTGGTTGCTGGCAAACATGAAAAACTCGCCGGTGGCGATCTGCTGCCGTTGCTCACCGAGCATCAGGGTCAAGCAGCCCTCGAACACGTAAATCTGCTCGCTCCAGCCATCGGCATCCGGTTGCGACGGATAAACCTCGCCCGGTTGCAGACACCATTCCCACTGTTCGACCTCGCGGGTGGCCGTGGCTTTGGACAGCAGCACCGCTTTGCTGCCGGGAATGGCGCCGGCCCACGCCACTTCGTTGATGCGGCTCGGGTCGCGGGCGTCGGGCGCCTGAATCAGATCACTGAAGGCCACGTCGAGGGCTTCGGCGACGCGATCGAGGGTGGTCAGGCTGACATTCTTTTCCCCGGCCTCGATCGCCACCAGCATGCGCCGACTGACGCCGGACTTTTCGGCCAGCGCGGTCTGGCTCATGTCGGCAGCGTGGCGCAGGCGCCGAACGTTCTGGCTGACGTGTTGCAGGACGGACGCCCGCTGGCTGGAATCTTTGTGCACTATATTGCTCACTCGGTGGGGTTGGGCAGTATACTGCGCAACGTTGGACGCATTGTGCGTCCTGCCTTTTATAGTGCGCAAGTTCATGACGCCAGCAAACGGTTCCTCCACGCCTCTTCGCTTCTCCCGCTTCAGCAAGGCCGAGTGCGTGCTGGTACTGATCACCATGGTCTGGGGCGGAACATTCCTGCTGGTGCAACACGCCATGACCGCCAGCGGCCCGATGTTCTTCGTCGGCCTGCGCTTTGCCGCGGCGGCCTGCATCGTCGCGCTGTTTTCGTGGCGTCACTTGCGCGAACTGACGCTGTTCGAACTCAAGGCCGGGGCCTTCATCGGCGTGGCGATCATGCTCGGTTACGGCTTGCAGACGGTTGGCCTGCAAACGATCCCGAGCAGTCAGTCGGCCTTCATCACCGCGCTGTACGTGCCCTTTGTGCCGTTGCTGCAATGGCTGGTGCTGGGCCGGCGCCCGGGGTTGATGCCAAGCATCGGCATCATGCTGGCGTTTACCGGTTTGATGCTGTTGTCGGGGCCGTCCGGGGCTTCGCTGAATTTCAGTCCCGGTGAAATTGCCACGCTGATCAGTGCCATCGCGATTGCCGCCGAGATCATTCTGATCAGCACCTATGCCGGCCAGGTCGACGTGCGCCGGGTGACCGTGGTGCAACTGGCGGTGACGTCGGTGCTGTCGTTCCTGCTGGTGGTCCCGACCGGGGAAGCGATTCCGGGCTTTTCCTGGACATTGCTGGTGACGGCGCTGGGCCTGGGCGCGGCGAGTGCGGCGATTCAGGTCGCGATGAACTGGGCGCAGAAGAGTGTTTCGCCGACCCGGGCGACCTTGATCTATGCCGGTGAGCCGGTGTGGGCCGGGATTGTCGGGCGTATTGCCGGGGAGCGGTTGCCGGCGATTGCCCTGGTTGGCGCGGGATTGATTGTGGCGGCGGTGATTGTCAGCGAGTTGAAGACCAAGGGTAAGGCTTCGGAGGAAGCGTTGGAGGATTTCGAGCGCGAGACTGAGCGCTGAGACCTTTAAGATCAAAAGATCGCAGCCTTCGGCAGCTCCTACATTGTGAAATGCGTTTTCCTGTAGGAGCTGCCGAAGGCTGCGATCTTTTCGCTTTGGAAACAGAGCCAAACAGAAATATCCAGACTACTTTGTAGGATTCTGAGACATCCTGGCGTTTGGTGATCGGGGAACTGGCACGTATGATGCTTCACAAACTTCCGCAGATTAGAAGCCTATGTCCCTGATAGTTCTACTGCTTCTGCCATTCATTGGCAGCTGTCTGGCAGCGGTGCTGCCACACAACGCGCGTAATACCGAATCCCTGTTGGCAGGTCTGGTCGCTCTGATCGGCACCGTGCAGGTCGCGCTGTTGTATCCGCAAATCGCCCATGGCGGGGTGATCCGCGAAGAATTCATGTGGCTGCCCAGCCTGGGGTTGAACTTCGTCCTGCGCATGGACGGTTTCGCCTGGCTGTTCTCGATGCTGGTCCTCGGCATCGGCACCCTGGTTTCTTTATATGCCCGTTACTACATGTCGCCGGACGACCCGGTGCCGCGTTTCTTCGCCTTTTTCCTGGCGTTCATGGGCGCGATGCTCGGCCTGGTGATCTCCGGCAACCTGATCCAGATCGTGTTCTTCTGGGAGCTGACCAGTCTCTTCTCGTTCCTGTTGATCGGCTACTGGCACCACCGCGCCGATGCCCGGCGTGGCGCCTACATGGCGCTGATGGTCACCGGGGCCGGTGGATTGTGCCTGCTGGCGGGGGTCATGATCCTCGGCCATGTCGTCGGCAGCTATGACCTGGACAAGGTCCTGGCCGCCGGCGATCAGATTCGCGCACATGCCCTCTACCCTATTCTGCTTCCCCTCATCCTCATCGGCGCCCTCAGCAAAAGCGCCCAGTTCCCCTTCCACTTCTGGCTACCGCACGCCATGGCGGCGCCCACCCCGGTTTCGGCTTACCTGCACTCGGCGACCATGGTCAAGGCCGGGGTCTTTCTGTTGGCGCGTCTGTGGCCGTCGCTGTCCGGCAGTGAAGAATGGTTCTACATCGTCAGCGGCGCCGGCGCGTGTACGTTGTTGCTTGGCGCGTATTGCGCGATGTTCCAGAACGACCTCAAGGGCCTGCTGGCCTACTCGACCATCAGCCATCTGGGCCTGATCACCCTGCTGCTGGGCCTGAACAGTCCGCTGGCGGCAGTCGCGGCGGTGTTCCACATCCTCAACCACGCGACCTTCAAGGCTTCGCTGTTCATGGCCGCCGGCATCATCGACCACGAGAGCGGCACCCGCGATATCCGCAAGCTCAGCGGCCTGATCAAACTGATTCCGTTTACCGCGACGCTGGCGATGGTGGCCAGTGCGTCGATGGCCGGCGTGCCGTTGCTCAACGGTTTCCTGTCGAAAGAAATGTTCTTCGCCGAAACCGTGTTCATCAACGCCACGGCGTGGGTCGAAGCGGCGCTGCCGATTGTCGCGACCATCGCAGGGACCTTCAGCGTCGCCTACTCGCTGCGCTTCACCGTCGATGTGTTCTTCGGCCCGACGGCCACCGACCTGCCGCACACCCCGCACGAGCCGCCGCGCTGGATGCGCGCGCCGGTGGAGCTGCTGGTGTTCACCTGCCTGGTCGTCGGGATCTTCCCGGCGCAAGTGGTCGGCCCGCTGCTTGCGGCCGCCGCGCTGCCGGTGGTGGGCGGCACGCTGCCGGAGTACAGCCTGGCGATCTGGCACGGCCTCAATGCACCGATGATCATGAGCCTGATCGCCATGTCCGGCGGCATCGTGGTCTACCTGCTGCTGCGCAACCAACTCAAGCGTGGACGTTTCAAATACCCGCCGCTGGTGGGTCGCTTCAACGGCAAGCGTCTGTTCGAACGCAGTCTGGTGATGATGATGCGCCTGGCCCGCCGGGTAGAACGCCGACTCGGCACCCGACGCCTGCAGATGCAACTGTTCCTGATGGTATTGGCGGCGGTCCTCGCCGGCCTGATCCCGATGCTGCACAGCAGCCTGAGCTGGGGCGACCGGCCGAAGATTCCGGGTTCCATCGTGTTCGTTACCCTATGGCTGCTGGCAATCGCCTGCGCCCTCGGCGCCGCGTGGCAGGCCAAGTATCACCGTCTCGCCGCCCTGACCATGGTCAGCGTCTGCGGCCTGATGACCTGCGTGACCTTCGTCTGGTTCTCGGCGCCGGATCTGGCCCTGACGCAACTGGCGGTCGAAGTGGTGACCACGGTGCTGATCCTGCTCGGTCTGCGCTGGCTGCCACGACGCATCGAAGAAGTCTCGCCACTGCCGAGCAGCCTGCGCAAGGCGCGCATCCGCCGTCTGCGCGACTTGCTGCTGTCGATTGCCGTCGGCGCCGGCATGGCGCTGCTGTCCTACGCGATGCTGACCCGCCAGACGCCCAACGACATCTCGTCGTTCTACCTCAGCCGCGCCATGCCCGAGGGCGGTGGCAGCAACGTGGTCAACGTGATGCTGGTGGACTTCCGGGGTTTCGACACCCTCGGTGAAATCACCGTGCTGGTGGCGGTGGCCCTGACCGTGTTCGCCCTGCTGCGACGCTTCCGCCCGCCGAAAGAAAGCCTGCAACTGCCGGCCCAGCAACGCCTGCTCGCGCCGGACGTGGTCACCGATCTGGTCAACCCGCGTACCGCCAGCGACACCGCGCTCGGTTTCATGATGGTGCCGGCAGTGCTGGTGCGCCTGCTGCTGCCGATTGCGCTGGTGGTGTCGTTCTACCTGTTCATGCGCGGCCATAACCAGCCGGGTGGCGGTTTTGTCGCCGGTCTGGTGATGTCGGTGGCGTTCATCCTGCAATACATGGTTGCCGGGACGCAGTGGGTCGAAGCGCAAATGAGCCTGCGACCACTGCGCTGGATGGGCACCGGTCTGCTGTTCGCCACGGCTACCGGCCTCGGCGCGATGGCGGTCGGTTATCCGTTCCTCACTACTCACACCTGGCATTTCGAGTTGCCGCTACTGGGCGACATCCATATCGCCAGTGCGTTGTTCTTCGATATCGGCGTGTACGCCGTGGTGGTCGGCTCGACGTTGCTGATCCTGACCGCCCTCGCCCACCAATCGGTGCGTGGTCACAAGACCGCGTCGCTGCCCAAGTCCGTCGCCAGCAAAGGAGCCGTCTGATGGAAGAAGTCATCGCAATCGCCATCGGCGTACTCGCCGCGTCCGGTGTCTGGCTGGTGCTGCGGCCACGGACATTCCAGGTAGTCATGGGCCTGTGCCTGCTGTCCTACGCGGTCAACCTGTTCATCTTCAGCATGGGCAGCCTGTTCATCGGCAAGGAGCCGGTGATCAAGGACGGCGTGGTCCAGGATCTGCTGCACTACACCGATCCGCTGCCACAGGCGCTGGTGCTGACCGCCATCGTCATCAGCTTTGCCATGACCGCGCTGTTTCTGGTGGTGCTGCTCGCGTCGCGGGGCCTGACCGGCACCGACCACGTCGACGGCCGGGAGCCCAAGGAATGATGGCGATGACTCACCTGATCGCCGTACCGATCCTGCTGCCGCTGCTGACCGCCGCCATCATGTTGATGCTCGGCGAGAAGCACCGGCCGCTGAAGGCGAAAATCAATCTGTTCTCCAGCCTCGTCGGCCTGTTCATTTCGGTGATGCTGCTGCAGTGGACGCAAACCACTGGCGTGCCCGGTTCCATCGGCGTGTACCTGCCGGGCAACTGGCAGGCGCCGTTCGGCATCGTGCTGGTGGTCGATCGTCTGTCGGCATTGATGCTGGTGCTGACCGGCATCATTGGTGTCAGCGCCCTGCTCTTCGCCATGGCGCGCTGGGACGGCGCGGGGTCGAGCTTCCACGCGCTGTTCCAGATCCAGTTGATGGGCCTGTACGGCGCGTTCCTCACCGCCGACCTGTTCAACCTGTTCGTATTCTTCGAAGTGCTGTTGGCCGCCTCCTATGGCCTGTTGCTGCACGGTTCGGGTCGGGCGCGGGTCTCGTCGGGGCTGCATTACATCTCGATCAACCTGCTGGCCTCGTCGCTGTTCCTGATCGGCGCGGCGCTGATCTACGGCGTCACCGGCACCCTGAACATGGCCGATCTGGCGCTGAAGATTCCGCTGGTGCCGGAAGCCGACCGTGGCTTGCTGCACGCCGGCGCGGGGATTCTCGCGGTGGCGTTCCTGGCCAAGGCCGGCATGTGGCCACTGAACTTCTGGCTGGTGCCGGCCTATTCGTCAGCCAGCGCACCGGTGGCGGCGATGTTCGCGATCATGACCAAGGTTGGCGTCTACACCCTGCTGCGTCTGTGGACACTGCTGTTCTCCGGCCAGGCCGGCGCTTCGGCATTCTTCGGTGGCGACTGGCTGATCTACGGCGGCATGGCGACCATGGCCTGCGCAGCGCTGGCGATTCTCGCCGCACAACGTCTGGAGCGCATGGCCAGCCTGAGCATTCTGGTGTCGGCGGGGATTCTGCTGTCGGCGGTGGGTTTCGCCCAGCCGAACCTGATCGGCGCGGCGCTGTTCTATCTGGTCAGCTCGACGATGGCGCTGAGCGCGCTGTTTCTGCTGGCGGAATTGATCGAGCGCTCGCGTTCGGCCAACGAGATTCCGCTGGAAGACGAAAGCGAATTGTTGCCGCGCCCGCAGGAATCCCTGCAACCGCCCAAAGGCATCAACCTCGACGACGAACAGAAAGCCGTGGTCGGTCAGGTCATTCCGTGGACCATGGCGTTTCTCGGCCTGAGCTTCATCGCCTGTGCGCTGCTGATCATCGGCATGCCGCCGCTGTCCGGGTTTATCGGCAAGCTCAGCCTGATCGGCGCCCTGCTCAACCCACTGGGGCTGGGCACCGATGCGCCGGTTTCCAACGCTTCATGGGCGTTGCTGGCGCTGCTGATCTTGTCGGGGCTGGCCTCGCTGATGGCTTTTGCGCGTATGGGTATCCAGCGCTTCTGGACGCCGGAGGAGCGTCCTTCGCCGCTGCTGCGCAAACTCGAATGCGCGCCGATCTTCCTGCTGCTGGGGCTGAGCATCGCCCTGACCTTCAGGGCCGAGCCGCTGCTGCGTTACACCCAGGCCACCGCCGAAGCGCTGAATAATCCGCAGCAATACGTGATGGCCGTGCTCGGCACCCGCGCCGTGCCAAGCCCGGAAGCCAAAGCCGCGATGCTGGAGGTGCAGCCATGAAGCGCGTGTTTCCGGCTCCGTTGCTGTCACTGGCGTTGTGGGTGCTGTGGTTGACGCTGAACCTGTCAGTCAGCCCGGGCAACCTGTTGCTCGGCGCAATACTGGGGTTTGCCGCACCGTTGATGATGCGCAAGCTGCGTCCGAAACAGGTGCGCATTCGCCGGCCGCTGACGATCCTGCGCCTGTTCCTGTTGGTGGGGCGCGACGTGGTGATGTCCAATCTGATCGTCGCCTGGGGTGTACTCAACGCCGGTCGCCGGACACCGCGTTCGCGCTTCGTCAAAGTGCCGCTGGACCTGCGCGACGCCAACGGTCTGGCCGCACTGGCGATGATCTGCACTGTGGTGCCCGGCACCGTGTGGTCGGAGCTGGCGCTGGATCGCAGCATCCTGCTGCTGCACGTTTGGGATCTGGATGACGAGGCGCACTTCATCCACCACTTCAAGACTGCCTATGAGCAGCCGTTGATGGAGATTTTCGAATGAGCCCGCTGCTGTCGAACGCAATTCTGCTGACGCTGTTCCTGTTCTCGCTGGCGATGGTCCTGACCCTGATCCGCCTGTTCAAGGGGCCGTCGGCGCAGGATCGGGTTCTCGCTCTGGACTACCTGTACATCGTCGCCATGCTGATGATGCTGACCCTGGGCATCCGTTATTCCAGTGACACCTATTTCGAGGCGGCGCTGCTGATCGCGCTGTTCGGCTTCGTCGGCTCGTTTGCCCTGGCGAAATTCCTGCTGCGTGGCGAGGTGATCGAATGAATGCTGAATTGTCGCTGTGGGTCGAGATTCCGGTGGCGATCCTGCTGGTGCTCAGCGGCGTATTCGCCCTGATCGGCGCGACCGGATTGCTGAGCATGAAGGACTACTTCCAGCGCATGCACCCGCCAGCACTGGCTTCGACGCTGGGTGCGTGGTGCGTGGCGCTGGCGTCGATCATCTGTTTCTCGGCGTTGAAATCGGGGCCGGTGCTGCACGCCTGGCTGATCCCGATTCTGCTGGCGATTACCGTGCCGGTGACCACCCTGCTGCTGGCGCGGGCGGCGTTGTTCCGCAAGCGCATGGCGGGGGATGATGTGCCAGCCGAGGTGAGCAGTCGCAGGACCGAGAGCGGTCGCTGACCCCATTAAAAGATCGCAGCCTTCGGCAGCTCCTACATTGGAATGCGAACCCCCGTAGGAGCTGCCGAAGGCTGCGATCTTTTGATCTTGCTTTTCTAGACCCAGGCCACCGCCAACAACCCCGCCCCCAACACCAGACACAACGGCGAGTACACCCAGGTATCCAGCCGCGCAAACCGTGAATCCTTCACCTCCTTGAAAAAACCCACCAGATTCGAATCGCCGATCGCCCGGGCAAACATCAACAGCGCAATCGCGCTGATCACCCATTGCAACGCTGGGTGATGCACCGCCGCCATTCCCCAGCCGACCCGCATGCACACCAACCCGGCAATCATCAACAACGCAGCTGCCACCAGCAAGGTGATCCAGCCTGACGGTTTGAACGCCGGTCGCACCGTCACCACCAAGCCTTGCACCGGCACTTGCGGCACCGCCGCGACCGCCGCCCATTGTCCACCCAGCGCCCAATACACATGCACCAGGGCGATCACTGCAAAAATCGTCACCAGCCATTGAGCCATCACAAAGGTCATGGTTGAAATCCTTTCAGGGGATTTGAACAAATCATCCTAGTCGGCTTTTTTTGAAGTGCACGACCGATCAGCGGTACGGTAAAGTGCCGCCCCATGAAATTCACCCGTTCCGATCGTTCACTGCTGGCCTGGATGCTTTATTGCTGCGTCCTGTTCAACGTGTTCGCCTGCAGCATCGGTCACGGGCAAATGGTCGGGATGCAACTCAACGGCATCGGCGGCCAGTTCTGTACGGTCGATCCGGCCACTCAAGCGCCGCTGACCAACAATCCCACCGAAGAAAAACTGCCGACCCTGTCCAAGGCGTTCGGCTGTCCGCTGTGCTCGGTCGGCGGCGGCATGGGCCCGGCGTTCAACTCCAGCCTGACCCTGGCAGTCCTGCCGGAACAACACAGCCCGCCGCTGGCGCCCGGCGTCAGCGCCAACCTCCCTGCCCGCTTCACCTGGCCTTCGGCCAATCCTCGCGCCCCACCGCTCGCCTGAGTGTCTTTGCCCTTTTGATTGTTCAGCCCACTGCGCCAACGCGCGGCGTTCGCCTGTGCGCTGATTCCTAGACAAGCATTCAGGATTCAACGATGAAACATATTCCTCTGCTGGCGAGCCTTTGCGGCTGCCTGTCCCTTAACGCCTGGGCGCAATCCACCGTGGATCTGGCGCCGATCACCATCGACGGCGAATCCGGCGCCGAGCCGGGATTGAGCCTCGATCAATCCAGCGGCATGGCCTCGCGCCTCGGCCTCAGCGTACGCGATACGCCAGCCTCGGTGGCCATCGCCAACCGCAACGACATCGAACGCCACGGCGCGCAGAACTTCCAGGACGCTGCCAACAGCCTGCCCGGGGTCAATGCCAGCGCACCGCCAGGCTTTGGCGGATTCGTCTCCTATCGCGGCTTCACCAGCAGCCAGATCACCCAAATGTTCAACGGCATCAACGTCTCCGGCGGCCTCGCCCGGCCGGTGGATGCCTGGATCTATGATCGAGTCGAACTGGTGGGCGGCCCGTCGTCGCTGATCAACGGCGCAGGCTCGGTGGGCGGCTCGCTGAACTACGTGACCAAACTGGCGACCCGCGACGAGCAAGCCGTCGAAGGTCGCGTCAGCTACGGCAGCTACGACACCACCGAAACCGCGTTCGGCCTCAACCACGCACTCACCGACCCGAGCGCCGATGTGCAGCACTACGCGCGCCTGGACGTCAGCCACAACACCAGCAACGGTTATATCGACCGCCAGGAACGCGACGCCTGGAGCGTGGCGTTCTCGTTGCTCAGCGACCTTACGCCGGATTTGTCGCACACCCTGGCTCTGGAATATCAGGACGAACACGAAGACAGCCCGTACTGGGGAACCCCGGTGCTCAATCCCAAGGCCGGCGAGTTGAAGATCGACAAACACAACCGCTTCAACAACTACAACGTCGAGGACGGTCGCTATGAACAGCGCACGATCTGGGTACGCTCGATCATCGACTACCGGATCAACGACAACACCACCCTGCGCAACACGCTGTATCACCTCGACAGCCAGCGCGATTACCGCAACCTCGAAACCTATCAGTACAACGCTGACAACACGGCGGTGAACCGCTCCACCGCGTATCAGGTACGACATCAGGGCGAGCAGAACGGCAACCAGTTCGAACTGCGCCACGACAACACCCTGCTCGGCCTCGACACCACCTGGTCCGGTGGCTTCGAATACAAGGTCAACCAGACCACCAACTCGCCGCTGAACATCAAAGGTGCGAGCACGGTCGATCCGAACAACTATCGGCCGGGGCATTTCTACGACATCCCCGGCACCCACCCGGCGCTGATCAGCGACAAGACCAACGAAGTCACGACCAAGGCGCTGTTCGTTGAAAACCGCCTGGCCCTGACCGACAAACTGGCACTGCTGACCGGCCTGCGTTACGACGACATCGACCTCGACGTGACCAACCACCGCACGGTGACGGCGTCCAACCCCAAACACCTCAAGCGCAGCTGGGAACCCGTCACCGGACGCGCCGGCCTGACCTATCAGTTCATCCCTTCGGCCAACGTCTACGTGCAATACAGCACCGCCGCCGAACAACCGAACAGCACTCAGGACTTCGATGTGTCGACCGGTAAACAATGGGAAATCGGCAGTAAATTCGACTACCTCAACGGCCGCGGCTCGGCGACGGTGGCTGCCTACACCATCGAACGCAAGGACTTCGCCGTGACTGATCCGCTGGACCCGACCAGCAGCATTCCGGTGGGCCAGCAAACCTCTAAGGGCATCGAGATCGCCAGCTCCCTGCGAATCACCGACCAGCTGTTGGCCGAAGGCAACTTCGCCTGGGTCGATGCGCAGTACGACGACTTCACCGAGAAGAATGCTGCCGGCGTGGTGGTATCGCGCAAGGGCAACACACCGACCAACGTCCCGGACCGGGTGGGCAACCTGTGGCTGACTTATGATTTTTCGCCGCAATGGCAAGGGGGGGTCGATGCGCGGTACGTGGCGTCGGTGTATGCGGACACGGCAAACACCATGACCGTGCCGTCGTACACGTTGTTCGGCAGCTTCCTCAGTTACAAGGTCGACTCGCACACCACCGTCACCGGCCGGGTGCGCAACCTGACCAATGAGGTGTATGCCGAGTTTGCGCATGTGTCGCCGGCTTACTACCTGGGCACGCCGCGTACCTTTGAATTGGCGGTGCAGACGAAGTTCTGACCCTAACCCGATGCCCTGCAGGAGCTGCCGAAGGCTGCGATCTTTTGATCTGATTTTCAAAGGCCAAAGTCAAAAGATCGCAGCCTGCGGCAACTCCTACAAGAGCAGTGTCACAAACTGGCGGATACCTTATCCGCCACATCCTTCGGCACCCACGCCTGCCACACCTGCGGATGCGCCTTCATGAACGCCTCCGCGGCTTCCCGTGGCGCGGTGTGTTTCTCGCTCATCTCGGCCAGTGCCTTGTTCAACGACGCAATCGGGAAATCCACTTTGCTGAAGAATTCGGCAATCTGCGGATACTGCTTCTGGAACGGCGTAGACACCCCGATCGACAGCTTCGATGCCAGCGAACGGGTCGGTTTCGGATTGGGATTGTCGGCATCGGTCAGGGTCTTCCACGCCTCGGCATCAAACGGCGGCTCTTCGAGCTGTACCAGTTTGAATTTGCCCAGCAGCGGCGTCGGCGACCAGTAATAGAACAGCACCGGTTTGCCCCGACGAATCGAAGAACTGATCTCGGCGTCCAGCGCCGCACCGGAACCACTGCGGAAGTTGGTGTAGTCGTCCTGCAGGCCGTACGCGGTCAGCTTCTGTTTGTTGACCACTTCCGAGGTCCAGCCGATCGGGCTGTTGAGGAACCGGCCCTTGCTCGGGTTCTCCGGGTCCTTGAACACATCCTTGTATTTCTTCAGATCACTGACACTGCGCAGATCCGGCGCCAGCGGCTTGATGCCCTTGGCCGGGTCGCCCTTGATCACGTATTCCGGCACCCACCAGCCTTCAGTGGCGCCCTTGACCGTATCACCGAGACTGGCGACCTTGCCCTCCGCCTCGGCCTTGACCCACACCGGACTGCGCCCGGCCCACTCCTCGCCAATGACCTGAATGTCATTGTTGGCCAGCGCGGTCTCAAGCGTGATGGTGGTGCCGGGCAGCGTATCGGTCGGCAGCCCGTAACCCTTCTCGACGATGATCCGCAGGACATCGGTGATCAGGCTGCCGCTTTCCCAGTTCAGGTCGGCAAAATGGATGGGCGCCTGCGCTGCCGCTATCGATTGCGCGGACGTCAGCACACCGAACGTGACCACGCTGGCGGCCAGTAACCGTCGAAATCCTTTCATGCTTTTGCACCTCGTGCTGTTCACAGCAATAGCAGGACGGCCTGACAGAAGACCGCAAGCCTCTGAATACTCAGTCAACTGACTGTAGCCGAGGTTCCTGCTTTTTCAGGGAGCCAATCCCCGACGAGGTTATGTTTCAGACTTTTCCTGCAAGCTTTGCAGCTCGCGTCTGACCATGCTGGCGTATTCCGCAGGCCGCAAGGTATAGATCTGCGCAGCCACCCAATTCAGCCAGCCCCCCTGCAATTCGGCTTTGGCGTTGAACAAGCGCAAGGCTTCCTCACGCGCACGGTCGAGGTTCTGCGAATGGAAGTCGGCGCGACTCAAGCCACCGATCACTCGCTGGCCTTGAACGTGACCAGTTCGCCTTTGCGCCACTTCGCCGCTTTGCCGGTGACGGCTTTCAGGGTCTTGGTCAGGCCTTCCTGCAATTGCTGATGCGCGGCAAACACCGTCACCACGCTGTGGCCTTCCTTGAACAGGATCGCGTGACCCTCGGCGGTTTCGACAAAGGCGTAATCGCCCAGGCCATAGACCGTCAGTTTGATCTCGCGAAAACGGATGTCCATCTTGCCGCCTTCACGGCTGGGCAGGACCGAGGCGCTGAAATGATCACCTACCTTGAGCTTGAGGCCCGGTTTGTCATCGACCACCAACGCACTTTCGGTGTCGATTTCGGCCACGTAAATGCCTTCGGCGTTCTGTTCGGTGATGTAAACAAAACGCGATTGGAACAGCTTGACCAGCTTTGCACGCAAATCACCCAGCACGAACAAAGCATGCATATCGAGATTACTGACTGCCAAAGAAACATCCCCACATCTGAAAAAGTACCCTGCGCAAAGACGCGCACGGCAAAAAAAACGGCCAGGCCGATGCTGTTACCCAATGACTCCACTAAACCTGAATCAAGCAGAACGCCCATTCATCGCGAGTTCGCAAGACTACTGGAAAGTCTCGCGAGAAACTTGCCTCGACGTTCGCCAGGCCTTGAAGGAAAAATCTTCACTTAAGCGTAGCGAAGACTGACTACAAACTTTAGGGAAAAAACTGACGAAAAAAAGCCCTTTTCCGACATATCGCCCGTAAAAAATTGCTTTAGATAGGCACCTGTCGCCAACAGGCACTGGCGATTCTAGAGCAGCGATGCTCCTTACGACTACCCGAACCGACCAGTAAACGTCGGCCAACTCATGAAAAGGACTTCATATGTGCACTCTGACTCACTTTGCTTGCCCCTCCAACGCCAGCATCGACGCGCCTTTCGTGTTGCACGCAGCCGATATACCGGAGCTTGCGCACTACGCACAAAGCGCCAACACACCGCGCTTCCAGGTCGTCCCGGCCGGTAATGCGTTCTTTCATATCAAGGAATCGTCTACCGGTCGTGTAAGAGGTTTCCGCGAAGATCATAACGCAGCCTGTGCCCTAGCCCGCTCGCTTGAAGCACGAATCGAACTCTTGCCCAACGACTGCCTCAGATAAAGAGCGAGCGACAGCGCCATTCCGGCACACGCAAAAGGAGTACACGATGGAACTGCCTGCATATGATCTGAAAACCTTGTTCGACCAACTCGGACTGCCATCGGAGGGCAACGCAATCGACGACTTCATCGAAGCGCATCCGCTGGACGCCAATACCAAACTGATCGATGCCGAATTCTGGACGCCGCAACAGGCACAACTTCTGAAGGAATGGCTGCGCGCCGACGGCGAGGAAGCGATGATGGTCGATGAGTTGAACGTACGCTTGCACGACGGCCGTTAATCAATGTCAGTGCAGGCTGTCGCCTGGTTCGGCTTGCAGTTGCGCGAGCCAGGCAGCCTTGCACTCCTCCGCCTCGTCGCGACTGGCGAACGCAGTGCCACGCCGCTCACCGTTGAGCAACACCACCCAGCACACGCTCTGGCCCATCGCGCGCAATCCGGCGGGCACACCACTGCCAATCATCACCGCGACATCGACTCTGCTCTGCATGCTGACCTCTCCACTTCATTAGCCACCTAACTAGTAGCAATGTTAATGAGTTCGTCACAGCGGAAACAGCAACGCCCGTGCACAGATTCATTGCATGGACGGTAATAATCGATCAGCTCGGACTCTCCGGTTTATACCCCAATCGCAACCCGCCCCAATGCCGGCCCTTGACCATGATCGGCACCGATAAATCATGCATCAACTCCCCGGTGTCGCGGGTGTAGGTCTGCAGCAGCACCGCTTGCTGATGACTGCCACAGCGGATGCCGGTGCGGTCGGCGAACTTGCGTTTGGTGCGATTGCCCACGGCGTCGACCTGCTCGTCACCGGTCAGCGGCTGACTGAACGCCAGGTTATGCGTCGGCACATAGCCCTGCTGCGTGCAGGCGATGGCGAACACCAACCCTTCGTGGCGCGGCAACAGCGGCTCCTGAATCGCTGGCAGCACCTGATCGGTATAGCGGTCGAAACGGGTATGGAACTTCGCCGGTTGCGTCCCGGGAATCGGTTGATACTGGCGGTCGAACAAATCCTCAAGGCTGATCCGCCCCTGCTCGACATCCGCCTCGAACCGCGCCGCAATCTGGGTCGCCCCCTCACGTGCCAGGTCATAGACCCGCTGGTGGTAGTCATCCAGACCGACTTCGGCCAGACGCTCGCTGATGGTTTCTGCCTGGCCCTCCATCTGCACGGCGGCCTCGGCCAGGCGTCGGGTCTGTTGATCGCTGATCGCCAGATCACTGCGCATCTGCTCGATGGCCTTGAACAGGCTGTCGAGCTGCTCTCGGTTGGTTTCCGCGCCACGGGCAATTTCGCCGACCTGACCTTCCACCCCCGCGGCCAACCGGGCAATGTTTTCCAGATGCTGACCGGTGTTTTCCACCTGTGCGACGCCGACCTGCAGATCGCTGGACAGCTCGCGGATCTGCTCCACTACCTGCGCCGTGCGCTGTTGAATATCGGCGACCATTTCCCCGACTTCGCCAGTCGCCGACGCCGTGCGCGCCGCCAGACCGCGCACCTCGTCCGCCACCACCGCAAAACCACGACCATGCTCGCCCGCCCGCGCCGCTTCAATCGCCGCGTTGAGGGCCAGCAGATTGGTCTGGCTGGCGATGGACTGAATCACCAGCGTCACCCGTTGAATGTCGTCGCTGCGCAGGCTCAGGGCTTCGATCAGCTCACGGCTGGCGTTGGCGCGCTGGCTGAGCTGGTGCATGCGCGCAATCGAATCCACCAGCTCGGTACGCCCCGCCGCGCTGCTGTGGTGCGCTTCACTGGCGGCGTCCAGCGCTGCACGGCTGAGCTGCGAGGTAGCGTGTTCGGTGGCGATCATCACTTCGGCGTTGCTGACAATCTGCGCCGCCGCGTCGAGCTGCGATTCCAGCTTGCTGGCCAGTTGTTTGACGGAAAACGCCACACCCGCGGCTGACAGAGCGTTATGACTGGTGGTGTAGGAAAGATCGCGAGTGAGTTCGGAAATCGCGCTGCCGGTCTCGACAGGCGCGGCATCGGCGACGGCACGGGAACGCAGGCGTGGCAGCCAGACAATCAACACCACCAGTGGCAGGCCGATGTACAACGACCACTCACCCAGCGTCATGCCGACGAGCAACAGCATCAAGGCAATGCTTTGCAGGGTCGGAGCGATCCAGCGGTTTTTCGGCAACAGCACTGGTGCGGGCAGAGCCGCAACCAGAGATCCATCTCTCGTCATTTCGTCACCCCACGCATGTTCTCATTGTTGTATCCGCATTAAACGCCACTACCTGGCCATTATCCATGGTCCGTTAGTCGTGGAGCCTGCAGCAGGTCAATGGAACCGCTCGGGAATCGTGCAGACGAGCAAAAGCAAAGATCGCAGCCTTCGGCAGCTCCTACAGCGGTTCACGTAAACCCATGTAGGAGCTGCCGAAGGCTGCGATCTTTTGCAGGCGCCCCCCATTCAGGGGGCAGCCATGGAATCAGGCCTGACGCTGGTGCTTGTCGATCTGCTCGTGACGCTCTTGAGCTTCGATGCAGTACTTGGTGGTCGGGCTGATCAGCAGGCGCTTCAGGCCGATGGCCTCGCCGCTGTCGTCGCACCAGCCAAAACTGTCTTCCTTGATGCGCTCAAGGGCTTGTTCCAGTTGCGGCAGCATGCGCTGGTCGCGATCGATCGCGTTGACCAGCCAGGTGCGCTCTTCTTCAACCGAAGCCGCGTCCGCCGGGTCGGCCGGGGTGTCCAGGCTTTCGATGGCGATACGGTTTTGCTCAATGCGCTCGTGGGTTTCGACTTTCATGTTCTGCAGCAGCTCAGTGAAGAAAGCGTGCTGCTCGGCATTCATGTAGTCATCTGCCGGCATGGCCAGCAACTTGTCCTTTGTCATTGATATCTCTATAAAAAAACGTGCATTAAGGCGAATTAGGGAGCGTTCCGGCGAACCGTGTCCGGTCGACGAAAAGGCATCGTTTATTGCAAACGCCACCCGGCACTCAATTTACGAAGGGGCGGCAGTCTAAGGCCCGTTTGAGGCCTCAGCAACTGTAAATACTGGGAATTTGTCCGACAACACCCGTAAACAGCTCTGACACAGGCGTCATGGCGGTCATCGGAGTGCGTTTATAGCAAGAAATTCAGTCGAGCGGCTGTATATAGAAGACAAACGGCTAACCCAGTGGCAGTTGGTCGCATTTTTTTCAGCCATGCCGCCCGCGCAGTGCATCGTTTCAGCAAAGCAAACCCGAAAAAGCCCCCTAATATCAGAGCAAACCAACACCTGTGGCGAGGGGGCTTGCCCCCGCTGAGTCGCGGGGCGGCCCTGCTTTTTTCTTTCAAGCAGAGGGTCTGCTGCGAAGTCCAACGGGACGGTGCAACGATTCGACAAGCCCCCTCGCCACAGGGTGATCAATTTGCCAAAAGGACTCCCCATGCCCCGCCCCGATCTGCCGGCCAACGACGAGCGCCCCCTCGCCAGCCCCCCGATCAATGCCGAGCGTCTGCTGCAACTGATCACCGACGAATACGATACCCTGCCGCGCCAACTCAAGCGCATCGCCAGTTACATGAGCCAGCAAAGCGACCGGATCATGGTTGATCGCATCAGCGACATCGCCCGTGAATGCGAAGTGCATCCGTCCGCCATCGTGCGCTTCTCGCAGCGCTTCGGCTTCAGCGGCTTCAGCGAAATGCAGGCCTTGTTCCGCACCGCCTACACCCACAAAGCCTCGCCGGTGCAGAACTACCAGCAACGCATCCGCAGCATGATCGCCAACCAGTCGCAGCCAGCCAGCGACGGCGACCTCGCCCGCGAATGCATCGACGCCACCCGCTCCGGCATCGAACGCCTGGGCCGCGAACTCGACGACGTCGCGTTCGAAAAAGCCGTCGACCTGATCGTCAACGCCGACAACATCTATGTCATCGGCGTGCGCCGCTCCTTCGCCGTCGCCGACTACCTCGTTTACAACTTGCAACACACTCACAAGCGGATTCACCTGGTGTCCGGCCTTGGCGGTAGTTATCGAGAGCAGATGCGCAGCGTGCGCAGTGGAGATCTGGTGATCGCCATCAGCTTCACCCCCTACGCCAAGGAAACCCAACACTGCCTGCGCTACGCCCGCCAGCAACAAGCAAACACCCTGATCCTCACCGACAGCCATCTCTCGCCACTGGCGAGGAACGCCAACAGCCTGTTGCTGGTGAATGAAGGCAGCGCATTGGCGTTCCGCTCGTTGAGCGCGACCTTGTGTTTGTGTCAGGCGTTGTTTGTGGCGGTGGCGTATCGGCTGGAATTGAATGTCGAGGAGATTCACGAGCAAGCGGGGTTTGACGACTGACATTTGCCTCAGGCTCGGCTAGGTTATGCCTTCCCACCGGTTCGACTTGAAGGAACGCGTCATGAAACTGATCGGCATGCTGGACTCCCCTTACGTGCGCCGCGTGGCGATCTCCGCCAAACGCCTCGGCATCGCCCTCGAACACCAATCGGTCTCGGTGTTCCGCCACTTCGAGCAATTCCAGCAGATCAACCCGGTGGTCAAGGCGCCCACGCTGATCCTCGATGACGGCGTGGTCCTGATGGACTCCACCCTCATCCTCGACTACCTCGAAGCCGCCAGCGGCAAAAGCCTGCTGCCCAGCGACCTCAAACAACGCGCTCACGCCCTGCGCCTGATCGGCCTCAGCCTCGCCGCCTGCGAAAAAGCCGTGCAGCTCTACTACGAACGCAACCTGCGCCCGGCCGACATCCAATACCAACCATGGGTCGAACGCGTCGAAGGCCAACTCGCCGCCGCCTTCACCGCCCTCGAACAGGAACTCGAAAAAAGCGGCCTGCCCACCGACGGCACCCTCACCCAGGCCGGCATCAGCCTCGCCGTCGCCTGGAGCTTCACCGGCCTCGTCGTCCCCGACCAGATCGACACCCGCCGCTACCCGCACATCGCCCAATACACCGCCTACGCCGAAACCCTCGAAGCGTTCGTCAGCACCCCGATGACCTGACCATGAGCGCAACCGACACCGCCGCGCCGGCGTTAAAGGAAATCTTCAACGCCGAACGCCTGCACCACATCGCCACTGAAATGAGCGCCGTGTACCCGGCGTTCAAGGCCAAAGCGTTTCTCAAGCATGCCAACGACGGGCTTGCCGAACTCTCGGTGATGCAACGCATGGCCCGCGTCAGCGAAAGCCTGCACGCCGTGCTGCCGCTGGACTACGAAGATTCCCTCGATGTGCTGCGCGAACTCGCCCCCCGCCTCAACAGCGGATTCGTCAGCATGTGCCTGCCGCACTACGTCGCCAGCTACGGCGGCCACGCGTTCGATACCTCGATGCAAGCACTGAAATACTTCACCACCTTCGGCTCCTCCGAATTCGCCATCCGCCACTTCCTGCGCAGCGACCTCAAACGCTCGCTGGAACTCATGCACGACTGGACCCAAGACGAAAACCACCACGTCCGCCGCCTCGCCAGCGAAGGCACCCGCCCTCGCCTGCCCTGGTCATTTCGCCTGGAAGCGGTGCAGGCCAATCCGCAATTGGCCGCCGGAATCCTCGATCGATTGAAAGCCGACGAGAGTCTGTACGTGCGCAAGTCCGTGGCGAACCATTTGAATGACGTGACCAAAGAGCATCCGGAGTGGGTGCTGGACACGATTGAAGGCTGGTCGCTGGAGAACAAACACACGGCGTGGATTGCCAAGCATGCGTTGCGCAGTTTGATCAAACAGGGAGATCTGCGAGCGCTGACGGTGATTGGTGCCGGAGCCAAGGCTGAGGTTGAGTTGCTGGATGTGCGGGTTGAGCCGGCGGTGGTGCGGTTGGGGGAAGCGATTACATTGTCGTTTACGGTGAAGTCGACGGTGGCGCATGAGCAACGGTTGGTGATTGATTATGCGATTGACTATGTGAAGGCGAATGGCGGGGTTTCAGGGAAGGTTTTCAAGTTGAAGACGGTGGTGTTGGCGGGGTTTGGGGAGTTGGTTGTGGGGAGGCGGCAGGTGATTCGGGATTTTACGACGCGGAAGCATTTTTTGGGGCGGCATGGGGTTAGGGTTTTGGTTAATGGGGAGGTTTTGGGGAGTGCTGCGTTTGAGATCGTCGCTGATTGATATCGGTAATAGATTCCGTTGATCTGGCGGGACTCGGGCTGATAGGGAATTACGGATGGGGCTGCTTTCGGCCAAAAGCGGACGATTAATAAAACCTGCCAAAGGTGTCTTGGTGCGAGGGAAGATTATGAAGGAACCAAACTGCCGTCGATCATGGATTCCTGAACAGCGCTGATGTCATCTGATCCCTTAGCGCAAAACTGAACGTCCCGAGTGAATGCGCTTTCAAGATGGCCGATCCTAAAAACGTCGCCGATAGCTAACCCCTGAGTCAGCTGATTCTCACTGAGTTCATAAAACTCACTCAAGCAAATCCAAGTATTCTTCGGGAAGCAGGTGGACTTAGCAGGAAAAAAGAAAGCAGCAAATCTATTGGCACTCTGGCAGCCAAAATCATTCCGATAGTGGTGTCCTTGAGATGTAGTTTTGGCCACCAGGACTATTCCATTTTTCAAGTTGCCCAAAACAACCAAATACTTGTCTTTGGATGTGCCATCAGCAAATAGAAATTCTTTATGGAGATAGATTGTTCCTGGGGTCACGTTATTTCCTTAGCGTGGCGACCAATTCTGCTCGATCGGCGGCGAGACTCATAACGGCACCCTCCTCCTGCCTACGCACAGCCATACGGTAAGGGATGCTCTCTTGCTTTCGCCCCTCGACTTCGTAGATCTGATGCCATGGCAGATTTTCGAGGTGAGTTTCCTCCACCATTTGCTCTGCATCAGAGTTTTTAAACTGATCTGCCAAACTGTGCATGATACGAAGCTCACGCTTTGAAAAATGCGATGAGTCGAATTCGCTTAACGCCTCGACTCTAAGCATTTGCCCTTTGGCTGTAGAGAAGAATTCGAACGAGCAATTTCCATCCCAATCTCGCTCAGGACGCTTCAGTTCCTCGAAGAGGTCGGTGGGAACAGGCCCCATTGGCCACGCGAAATACTCCAGCCCAGTGACTGGTCGGCCGGTATCTTTAAAATGCGTAAAGTCTAAGAAATACAAAAGCTTAAAAAGCTTTGTCTTACCCAGCTTTCGCGTATTTTGCGCGAAAAACTTGACCGCTTCGATCAGCTTTTCGCGTTCATGGTTGATTAGCATAGGTAGAGGATAGCTCAATGCGTGATCTGGACTCTATAGCATTGGATCGTCAGTGTTCATCATGCCTTCATCTGGGCTGCGCAGGAAGCAACGACGGAGGTGGTACAAGCCGTAAAGGTTCACAGGTCGGAAAGGGGGTGTAGCAGCAACTTTAAATGGCAAACACCTAAGATTAGCAGCCAATTCAGAAACATGCGCACAACGAATGACATTCTATTTTTCTTGATTTGAAGCGATTGAAAAACGTCGAAGACCTGCCCCATGATGCCATTTAGATATCAATCCGATATCGTTTCAGGGAAAGATCAAGATGAGACTTCATAGATTAGAAATTAGTGGTTTTAAACGCATCCACTCCGCGACTGTTGAATTCGGCGAAGCAACGTTCTTAATCGGTGCGAACAATGCAGGAAAAAGTTCCGTATTACAGGCAGTAGAGTGGCTGCTTTCGGCTAGAACCGTAATGGACCAGTGCTTTTATTGCTCAGAAGCTGATCCTGACACGGGGGAAAACAAAATTTCTTGCAAGACCGTGACATTGGAAGCTGAGTTTCGTGATGTTCCCGACCAATCTAGCGAGTAGAGAGGGTTTAAAGGAAGAGTCTTTAATTATGACCCCGGCGAGTCGGGAGAGACAGGAAAGAGCATTTTTTACAGAAAAACCTATAGCCTTGGTGAAAGTGTAATTACTGAATTGAAATCTTTTGCTCGCACTCTCCATCCTGATTTTTCCGCGATTAACAAGCCGATGGATTTATTGGAAAGGGGTATTGATCCCGGCGTTGTGCAAGACCTATTCAAAGACATGGATAAAAAAATAAGTGCCGCCGACCGCGCTAAACTGGAGCTGATTGACGAGATCTGGGATGTTTCAGAGGATGAAGTTTGGGACAAGAATCCAGGCGGAATTAGTAGTGTGGTACTATCAAAACTGCCAAATTTTTTATTGATACCTGCGGAATCTTCAGCCCACGAGTTCGACAAGGCTGGCGTACTCCACAAAACTCTTAATGAGCTTTTCAAGGATGTTAGAGAAACATCTGAACACTTCAAAACTGCCCAACACAGTCTGAATCTTCTAGCGAAAGAGCTAGATCCTTCCGACGCGGAGTCGGAGTTTGGGAAGATGATGCTGGAGCTAAATAAAGTTTTGGGCGGTGTCTTTCCTGAATCCAGAATCTTCGCTTCTGCGGATCTTTCAGGACCAGAATCCTTGAATCCGGTGTTCGCAATTGAGATGTCGAGCAACATCCGTACTAGTATCGCTAATCAAGGAACTGGAATGGTGCGCGCTGCGGTTTTTGGACTTCTCCGGTTCCGTCAGCAATGGCTAAAAAAAAGGGGTGGCAACGATGATCGCGGACTCATAATAGGGTTTGAAGAGCCTGAAATATTTCTTCATCCCAGCGCAGCAAACCAAATGCGTGATTTGATTTACGAGCTTTCAGGCGGCACGTCTCAAATAGTAGCCACTACTCACTCCCCATATTTAATAGACCTATCTAGAAAACCCAAACAGGTTTTAAATCGCTTCCATTATGAACTGGGGCATTCAACAATACACGCATTCTCCGTTTCTGAGAAATTTCGAGAGCTTCAGGCAGACGACAAGGATCAAGTGAAAATGCTGATAAAGCTTGACGATCACGTGTCTCGAATTTTCTTTACTCGCAAGGTTGTCGTTGTAGAGGGTGACACTGAAGAGGTTTTGATAAAAGAAGCTATCCGTCGAATGACTCCGGAGCTTCGAGCGAAAGTTTTATCTGGAAGCGAAATAGTTAAAGCCAGAGGCAAGGCTGCGATTATAGGACTAGTAAAGTATCTTAATGCTCTGAACGTTAATTATTATGTGATTCATGATCGAGACCAAGGCACCGCTGGCGCTGAAATATTCAACCAGCCAATTGCGGATGCGGTTGGAGATAATAGAAAAATCACTATGTTACATGAGTGCGTAGAGGACTTGATAGGCTACCCCGCGCCCAGCTCGGAAAAACCGTTCAAAGCTTATCGGGAGACGTTGGCCTGGAATGAAAGCTGGGAGGGCGTTCCGCAATCGTTACGAGACGTAATGGCGAAAGCATTCAGCCCTTATATTTAATTTATTTGTTATCAGTTGCAACAATTAGAATTACCTCATCTGATTAGGAAATTCGATATAGCAAGCGGTGTGTAAAATGTGTATGCGATCCAGCACCATTTTCTGAGGACTCTATGCTCCAGTTTGGTGCTGGCTCGGTTTAGCCGTGTGGTACTCGACGCCATGGTGAGATCAGAGTGAGGCCAGTATATACCCAGTAACGGTCTTAAAAATCGCGTGGAAGGATGTTCCGATTGGGGGTTGTAAATGCGGAGCTTGGAAGCGCAAAGTAAAGGTTGACAATTCACTTGAGAAACCTGATGCATGGCCACGCTATTGGATCATGATTCGCTATTACGGTTTGCTCCTAAAGAGATCTTTCACCATTTGGATGCATTTGATCAGGAGCTAGCTGCGCATCAATCGGACTTCCACGCATTTCTAGCTAATCCATTTGCTAGCTTCCGCGGAGGGAAGATCTTTCCAATCATTCATCTTGCCGGAATGTGCTGGGATCAGAAGTGGACATTTATGCGCCTACCCGCTCCTCTTATTAGAGAAGGCCATCGTATGGTCAATTCAGAAGGGCCAACAGAGGAAATGGCATTCCAGCCGATGCTTAGATTGGAGATTATTACCGACAGAAAGCTCGCCTTCGTCTGTAATCCATCTCTCCGCCGCGAACTCGCGTCGATTAATCATCTTCAAGGTTCAACTGCAGCTTTGGAGGCTATGGAAGCCCATCGTCGCAGCGCCGAAGAACGGATTGGAAGCGAACGAACATCACCAACAATGATTTTAACCATGCCTCTAGGGTTAGCGCTTAGGTCGACGGCTAAACACAATCTTCGTCGCCGGTATATCTTGTATCAGCATATTTTCGGTCACGGTGGAGCCTATCCAGATGATGGCTATTTCTATATCGGTATCACATCTAGAGACTGGCAAAGGCGCTGGGCAGAACACAGTGCCGCAATCAAACGCGGCTCTAGACTCAAATTCCATCGAGTTTTCCGGGAAGAGGAGTCTAAGAATAGACTGACTTTTGTTCACCACAAAGTGATGGGCGTTACAGAAAGTCTCGAACAAGTACAGCAGCTGGAGGAGGCATTTGTCGCAGGCCATTGGAGTGATGAACGCTTGCTCAACATGATACCCGGTGGGAGGGCAGGACTCGCCTATCTCCACAAACACCGTATGCTTTCCCGGAATGTCGATATCCAACCAGATGACATTGAAACAGCTCAAGAGAATTGGTTACGTAGTAGTCCACGTAACGGTATGCCTGCGCCGTGGATCGCAGAACTTTGGAAAGACCCTAAATATGCCCTTGCAGTCATTTGTGGAGCTTCGAATCGACTCAGTGTCGATCAGGTCTTAGCGATTCGCGCTATGGGCCAAGCAGGGGCTACTGCGGAGGTGATTGGACCAAGGGTTGGAGTTACAAACTTAGATAAAATCAAGAGGGTACTAGATGGTAGAACTTACAGTCGAGTTCCCAGAAATAACTGCTAGAAACAGATGCGCCTTCGGCAAACCTTGCCCAAGGCAGAAGCTTCGATAAGCTGAATTACTTCTTGACGAGCATGCGCTCATGGGCGCTTGGAAACGTCCGCTTCTGGCCGTTAGCGGTCGGTTGCGAATGTCTGCTTTTGGTTGATCTCTGCCAGTTGTTGCCTTGTAGCGAAGGGCTTGAACCTACCTTGGCCATCATTCAGAGAATGGACTGTTGAACAAGATGCACCAATGTTGATCCAGCCTTCGGCGAGATGTTAAGCGTTACAGCCATTGGTAGGAAGCGCCGTTGACAATCTGCTGTCGTGCTTTGTTCGATAGCCATGGGAATCCCGACGCAAGACGAGCATCTGCAAGCGAGCAGCCATCGGCAAAGTCCTTGCTCGCAAGCCAACCTTCTCTCTCTATTGCAGTACCCCAGGCACGCCGCAGTTGTTCGAGGTCATTTGTGTCGAGTGATGGTGCAGCTGATATCGACTCATAAAACTCCCATGGCTGCTCCCAGCGATCAAACGCCTCTATTGCTGAAATCAACTTGCGATACGACTTCATTGTGGTACCTAAAGGTTAGAGAAGTGGGCATACGTGGAATCCCATTGAATGACCCGCTGGCGGCCATTTTCCGTCGGTCTTATCGCAAAAATTACTGTTTTGCCACTAGTCTGTCCAAGGACAGCTTTTGGCCGAAAACGGTTTGCCTGGTACGGCGGCTTCCGGCCACATAGCGGTCAGTCAGAAGTCGTACAAATGCAATTCAGAATCTGAAAATTCAGCTCGATAATCACCATGCGTCAGTGCCACTCCCGAAAACAGTGCATGCATTGACGCGCATGCCAAGTCCTCAGCTGCCCTCCGCAGAATGAGCACCTGGCAATTTTTGCTCGCACAAAGGCCTCATCCGATGGCGGAAATATTCCCAGACAACATTAGGATCAATATTTTCTCGGCGGACTATTTCATCTACTACTGCCTGATCACCCTTCTCGTGGAAAGCCCCGATGATCGCTAGCGATTCAATTGATGGGCAGTAAGCAGTAATTAAATCGCCGCATCGATTACAAACACGTTGACCATAGTCAGTAGTCATAAATTCGTTTCAGTGCCTGGAACTGGAGATGACCTTTTTACTAGACGCTGCGTGCAGTGACAACGTTCGCCCTGGGTCGATTACGGTCGATTACGACAGACAGCTATTGGCCGAAAGCGAACCTTCGTTGAGCTCAGCATTGACGCGAAAGCTGTCAAAAAGGTGATTCACTCAAGACAACGCCACTGAAAGCAGGCAAGAGAAGTGTCTCCCCCCTTACCCTACCAACTTCCATACGGAATGCCGTACTTTTCGACGTATCGTTCAGCCTTCTCACTTACCGGATAGGCATAACGACCACCGTGCTTCCCTTGTTCCGGCCCCAGAGGCTCTATCTCTCCTTGACCGCGAGAAATCTCAACCGGATTTCGACATGAATCTCTAACCCATGTTTTGAGCACGCCGCCCGGAGCGAGCCCCACGTAAAGTGACGCCATAAAGCGAGCAGTTTTCTCCGGTGTTTCCGGGCAACGCTGGTGTGTTGATTTCACCATCAGTTGCCTGCCCTCTTCCGGAATTTCGATGAAGCCTTTGTAGGTTTTTTGCTCTGTTATGGATTGCCAGCGGACAAAGATCAGTTTTGGAAGGTCGGCGCCCGTCACAGGTATCCCGCTCCCCGATACTTTCCCCCAACCACGGGCAGACTCTGTGCTGATATCGGGCTCTCCGCTGGCTGCAGTGCTCTTGCCAGCTCTAAAGAAAACTCTGTTATTGATGTCTTGGACGGAGCTGTCCTCTACCCAGACCTTCATGTAATTCGGCTGAACGAACACTAATTCCCACCATGGATATTTAGGGTCATTTTCGCCTGTTTCTGCACCACTGATTTGGCAGCCGGACAACAATAAAGCGCCCAGCAGTGCAATCGTTACTTTCATTACAGAAGATCCATTCAGTTAAGTGTCACGACTACCAACTTCCGTACGGAATGCCATATTTATCAATATACCGCTTGGCCTTTTCACTCACCGGATAAGCGTAACGCCCTTCGTTCTTACCTTGACTCGGCCCCAGCGGCTCAATTTCAGCCTGCGCTCGAGCGACTTTGACCGGGTGGTGGCAAGAGTCTCTTACCCAAACCTGCACAACACCACCGGGGGCCAACCCTAAATAAACTGACGCCATAAATCTCGCTTCCTGATCAGGCGTCTGCGGGCAACGCTGATTGACGGATGCCACCATCAACTGTCTGGCTTTCTCTGGGATTTCTACCCATGCCTGCCACGTTTTCTGTTCGACAATCGATTGCCAACGGACCCAGATGCGAACAGGTAAATCTGCACCCACCACTCTCTTTCCGCTGCCACCCACCCCACCTGTCCACCCTCGAGCGGACTCGGTACCATCTTCAGGCTCTCCCCCCGCAGCGGTGCCACCGCCGGTTTTGTAGAAAATCCTGCCGTTAATGTCTTGAACAGAACTGCTCTCTACCCAGACCTTCATGTAGTCCGGCTCGGTAAACGCCAACTCCCACCACTCGGATTTCGGGTCATTTTTTGCTGAAAGTGGATCCGCAGACTGGCACCCAGTAATGAACAGCGCGCATAGCAGAGCAAAAAATACTTTCATCACCAAAGTTTCCAGTCAGCTACATGAGGGTGTTGTACGCGTATCAAGTCCGGCGTCGGGGCATTGATGTAAACGGCACGGACGCCACTGCCATCTCTGCGCCCGAGGGGATGGTTCCAATTTGCAGACATGTGAATGTACTTCAGCTTCAACAATTGGTCTTCTTGCATTGAGGTGTCATAACTTCCTGCCAGAAATCGATCACACAGCGTTTGAAGCTCTGCGGGTACTGCCAACTCCGGCGTATCGGGAATGTCTTGAAACCGAACGCCCTTCTCTTTTGCCAATCGGTGCATCACTCGTAGATATACCCTGGAGAGCAAGCCACTCACAGGACGTTTGAGCTGCACTGCGGCATACACGCGCTTCATACGTGGGTTGAGCCGATCCTGAGGACCAATTGGCAGAAGAAGCGCATCAGGCGTGACGATCTCCAACATATCTTCTGGCCATCCCTTTGCGAGCCACTGCGCCTTCACCGTCACGGCATCACGGTAGATCGAGGTAGTGGAGACGTCGGTAAATTGCGACACCTCAAGCGTTTGCATCGGACTGATGAGTACGCACTCTTGGACCTCATCGCGGTAGCCACCGCCAATGTCGGAATGAACCCCGGGCAGAGTTATTTCCAAGTGATCCGCTTTAACGCGACTCAGAGCGAAGTTGGCCCGATATTCGTCACGCGCGGATAGCTGAACGACATCTGTGAAGAAACGACGGTCGAGGTACAGCTTGATTCCTGTTGCGATGGGACTTTTGATATCCCCAAGATTTGACCAGCCAGCAATGGATGGCACTGTATCAAAAAGGCCGATAAAACCCATGTTGATGCTGCTTTTGTACTCGTAGATGAAGGTCCGGCTGAGGGCGTTGGCGTTGCTGCGCAAAACCTCCCCAAGTGGACCCTGCTTTCCACGTACAACCTCGTTGGCAAAGTGTCTCGCGGCAGCGGCACCACGGCTGAAGCCAAATGCATCAAAGGTCAGGGACGTAATTTCACTGTTGGGATTGTTGTCCAGTACGTCCTTGATACGCGTTTTGATTTCCGCAAACGACAACTGAACACGGCCTGCCACGCCGGTTTCGCCTCGGCCAGTACCACCACCTAGCGCACTGTCCTTCTTGCCTGACTGAGTTCCTATTCCCTCGATATAAATCATCCGGAACGCTTGCTTCTGCAAACTATCTCCTTCGGCCCTTTGAGGTGCGAAGTACAGTTCACTTAATTTCTGAACATTGGTGGTGTCATTAGCGTAACTGCTGTCCGGATCCCTCATATAGGGCTGACAGCTAGCAGGAATATCCTGCGGCGCAATCGGATGCTGCGCACCACACAACAACCCTGCTGCCGTGTTATTCGCATTGTTGCCAGTACCGTCAAAGAACACCCCAATCCTCAACGCAATGCCGATTTTCTCAGGCTCGCGCGCAGGTTCTTTCCCGTGTTTCTCGTACTCGGCCCAACGCTGGGCGTGAATGTCGACGGGTTTGGCTTCTTCGTAGCGGTAGTTTTTCGGGGGGTTGGGAACGTAGCCACTCAATCCTTGATTTCCTTGTTCTGATCCTTGAAGAACGGGCCGAAGGGTGACAGCCGAGGCTGGGGCGCGCAAGGCGTGGCCGTGTGCCAGCCTGGTTGAAATTGCTGGGTGCGACGAGGGTTTTGTCTCGTCGCACGGGGTGCGTTATTGAGCTGTTTCGACGTTGTCGAGGGCCTGGTTTACGGCGAGTTCGCCGAGCATCACCACTTGGGCGATGCCGAGTGCGGTTTTGCGGTGGGAGGTGTCGAGCATGGCGGCGAAGTTGTTGAGCATTTCGCTGGCCGAGCCGAGGGTTTCGCTGGCGTTGGCGAGCAGGGATTCGGTGTCGCACTTCGGGTTGGCGAGGTACATGGGTTCGGGTTTGTTGCTGCTGGCCATGATTTGGGTGGCCGGGGTGAGGTAATGGTCGAGGGCGCGTTCGGCGGCTTCGTGGAGTTTTTTGGAATCGAGGGATTCGTAGGGGGATGCGAGGTCGGTTTCTGGGGGATTGGGTGTTGGTTTGATCATGGTGAAACTCCTAGTTATTGAAGAGGAGCCTTCACCTTCGCTACCAAACGAAGGGTGGCGGCCACACGCGGGTTGGTAGACCGGTAACTAGGACCCGGCACACCCGAAGGTGTCCTGCGCATGGCCACCATTGAGCAGCGACCTGAAGAGGTCTGCGAACGGTGCGCGATGCGACTAGTTAGGGCGGGCTACCAAACCCGATCACTGTTTTTCAGTGACCGACAGACGATAGAACCCGCGACCTAGACGCACAAGCCGGCGGATTCTGGCTTAGTCGTAGGCGATGGCGCAAGGCGTTGTAGGGCTTCGGTGGTAACGGCAGGCTTCGTTTAAACATCCCGATTATTTTCTGTTTATCGGCCGATTGAACTGGCTGCCGATCCAGCATCAACACCATTTCAGCAATGTAGACGTCCGGGCATCGCGTCTTGCGTAACTAAACCGGTTGCCACCTATGTTCGAGTTTCTCGCTGACATCCTTGCCTTTACAAATGGACAAAATCTCACACTAAGCGGCTGGCCTGCCTGACAGCCGGCAAGGGTATAGTTCAACTTCACGCCGCCCAAGGGAAGATAAGCCCGGGCCCAGAAAACTTCCATAATGGTTGGACAACTTCATGCTGACGGCTTTTTTGCAGTATCCCGTTTCATTTGGCGATCCAGCAGCAAATTTCAGGAAGATTCGCGACACCGTAAACTTGGCGCAATTTGATCTCTTAGTCATGCCCGAGCTTTGCACCATCGGTTATTTTCACGACTCGCGTGAGGCATTGTTTGTTCATGCTGAATCGGCGCTCGATGGGCCAACGGCGCAGTTCTTACTGCAACTATCGGCAGACAAGAATGCAACGCTAATTGCTGGCATCGCCGAGCGTGATGGCGATCACATCTACAACACGGCGATTGTCGTATCGCGAGGGCGCTGGCTGGGAAAGCAACGCAAGTGCCACCTGTCACGCATAGAAAAGCGCCTCTTCACGCCAGGCGATTCATTAGCGTGTTTCGATGACGGAATCTGCCGCTTCGGCATACTTACCTGTTTTGACCTTTGGATGCCAGAAGCCGCTCGCCTGTTGGTGCGCCAGGGTGCGCAGTTACTGTGTTGTCCAGCCAACTATGGTGGGCCTTGGACAACCCAGCTTGCGCGTATTCGCGCAATGGAAAATGCCACTCCGCTTATCTGTGCCAATCGTACCGGTGTGGAAATGTATGCAGGCGCAGAGGCGACATTCAGAGGTGAAAGCCAAATTGTCGGGCCTATGGGAGAAGTTTGGACTTCCGCCACAGAAGAGACGTCGCTTGGCTTGTCGATAATCGACCCGGCTGCGCACGTTCTCAAGGCGAATCCTATGTGCGATGACTTGATGGAAGAGGCAAGTCGCTATGCTTTATCAGGCCCACACCCAAAATGAACTCGCCACGTCTGGCGGCAAAGCCAGCAACCTGAAAGACAAGAAACTCAGGCCGCTACGGCAGGTTATAAAGCCTTAGCGTACGATTTTTTCCGGGTGCCGGCGCGCATGTCCATGGGCTCGGTGGCGAGCCGGATTGAGTCGATGCGGATCATCGCAACAGGTTTCAGGGCTGGGTAGATGACTTGGCCGGACGAATACTCAGCAATGATCGGAATGCACTGTTCAGCCCAAAAAAGTCATTTACGCACCTACCTCGCCGACGCCCGGGTCGCTAGAGTGCAGCGCTCTTTCAACTGGCTGACGTACTTATGAATCTGTGGTTTCGACTGCTCTGCATGCTTTTTCGTCGACCTTGGCGCAGGCCGGTCAATGCGCTGGAATCCACCGTTATCCGCATGCGCGTGTGGCCGCTGGATCTCGATTTCAATCGGCACGTCACCAATGGCCGCTATTTCACAATGGCCGACGTCGGACGCATGGATTTTGTGTTGCGCAGTGGCGCGTTTCGAGTGGCGTTGCGCACTAAAGCGCTACCCGTCGTTGGGGATACCTGGGGTAAATTCCGGCGTGAACTGAAGCTGTTTGAAGCATTTGAAATCCACAGCCGGATGCTCGGCTGGGACGACAAATGGAGCTTCATGGAACACCGCTTCGTGAGCAAGGGACGGGTGATCGGCGTGGTGGTCATGCGTGGGCTGTTTCGTTCGGCGAAAGGCACGATTGCGCCGGGTGAGTTCGTCAGGGAATTGGGGTTGCCTGAACAGTCGCCCGAGATGCCGGAGTGGTTGACGTCGTGGTCCGCGAGTTGCGATCTGATGAGCCTTCAGCTTAGGGGTGAGGAGGTTTGAGTCATGGGGCGTCTGGATGATCGCGTTTATGGATAGGGAGCGGTGTCGCTTGGGCGGGAGCCTTCGCGAGCAGGCTCACTCCTACAGGGGGCGTGTTTCACTTGGGCTCGAGTTGGTGGTCAGCGATGGTGCCGGTGAAGCTCGCCTCTACCGGGCCGCTGAGGATGACCGGGCCTGTGCCGTCCCAGTGAACCGTGACGGGGCCGCCGTCGCATTCGACTTCTACGGTGTTATCCAGCAACCCTCGGCGCATGCCGTTGACGGCCGCGCCACATGAGCAGGAGCCCGAGCCGAGCGGGATGGCGCCGTTGCGTTCCCAGATGCGCAGGCGAATGTGCTGACGGTCGATGATCTGCACAAAGTGGACGTTGGTTTTGCGAGGGAACAACGGGTGGGTTTCCAGGCGTGGGCCGAGGGTGACGATGTCGACGGCACTCAAGTCTTCGACGAAAAACGTGCAGTGCGGATTGCCCATACTGCACGCGGCGGGGTCGCCGGGCAGTGGCAGTGTGAGGGTGTCGAGTGCCTGCGCCAGCGGGATGTCTGCCCAGTTGAACAGCGGCTGGCCCATCTCCACCGAAATCGTGCCCGAGGGTGTGCGTTCGCAGGTCAGCAGACCGCGTTGGGTGCGCAGGACGATCAAGGTGCGGCTGGTTTCACGCATCAGTCGGTCGGCGGCGCCACGAGTGGCGCTGCCGCAGACGTCGAGCGCTGAGCCATCAGCGTTCCAGAACTCCAGGCGTGCATCGGCGTCTTCGCAATCGAGCACCACAGCGAGCTGGTTGAAGCCGATGCCGCGATGGCGATCACCCAGACGCCGGGCGAGTTCGCCGGTGACGGGGTTGACGCTGTTGCGTGCGTCGATCACGACGAAATCATCGCCGTTGGCGTGCATCTTATGGAAGGTCAGCGGCATCGATTGCGCCTCTACTGCGCGTCATGTTGATCAGCGCCACACGTCTGCCACCCGGCGCCGCACGCTCTTCGATGGAGAACGGCACGAAGCCGAGTTTCGGGTAAAGCAGCAACCCAGCGGTGTTTTCGTTGAAGCAGGAAAGCTGCACTTCCCTGGCCTGATACTTTTCGAAGCCGACGGCGGTCATGGTTTCGACAATGTACCGAGCGACACCCTGGCCACGGGCGTAGGAGGCGACGATGACGTTGCCGATGCAGCAGACGCCGCCGTGCTCGGCACGGTAGAAGTTGGCGAAACCGACGAACTCGCCGTTGGCCAAAAACGCCGTGGAGTCGAAGCGCTGACTGATCGCGGTGTGCATCTGTTCTTCCGTCAGCGGGTACTGCGCTTTCGGGAACATGAAGTACAACTCTTGAACGCCCTGCGGAAAGCCGCAAAGCGTTTTGACGTCGTCGGCCGTGACGGGCCGGTGGGAGAAGTTCATCGCTGCCCTGCCCTCACTGTTTGCCTGCGGCCAGGTGATGCGCCACCAGCGCGTTGGCATGGCCGTGGCCCATGCCGTGTTCGTCCTTGAGCCACGCCACAAGCTCCATGTGCTTCTTGTCGGTGACGCCAGCGAGCAGGTTCAGCCAATGATCGATGGGCTGGCCGTACTTCTTTTCGATGGAGGGGAAGTACGACGCTGGGCCTTTTACCTTGTTGTCTTCGCTCATGCTGCAAGCTCCCTTTGATCTCGACGGAGGGTCGGCGGACGCTCCTTGTCGGCATGCCATAGAGTGGACGCGAGACGCTGTTCCGGCAAGTGAGCCCGTTCAGTTCACGCCGACCTTGACCGGAAACTCTGACGACCAGGACTCCTGCCCTGCTTTGAGGATCGGCTGCGCCGGGTAACGGTATTCGCTGAGGGCCTTGAGCACGGCTTGGTCGACCTCGTTATTGCCAGAGCTTTCGACCAAGGTGAATTGCGGCACCAACGAACCGGGTTTGCCTTTCGCCTCCAGTGTGACCGGTTTGCTCGCGGTGCCAGGTTTGATCTGTTTGTTCAACAGCAGCTCGGTGTCGTACACCGTTCTTGTGAGGCTGGTGCCAACGGCGTCGTACCATTTTTCGTTGTAGCGCTGTGTCTGCTCGGCGGTCAGGGTCAGCCCCTGGACGCGGAGCCGTTGCACACCGTCCCATGCCGGGTCATCGATTTGTCGAGTGGCATTGAGGTAATGCGTCAGCGCCCCGGACAGGTCCTGTGGGCCACCTCGGCCTTGTTCCATCAACCGGGCCAGCGCGAACTCGCTGCTGGCGCTCTCACGATGGACGAGCGCTAACTGATAAAGCCGTCGCGCCTCGACAGCGTCAGGCGCCTGCCCGCTGCCCTCCTCGGCCATGCGTGCCAGTTGCTCATACCCGGCGCCATCCAGCGCAGCGACAGACTCATACAGGGAGCGGGCCTTGCGCACATCCGGCGATAGGCCGCCACGACCGAACTCATACAAAGCGCCAAGCGCAATCCTGCACTTGAGGTTGCCGTTGTCGCTGGCGTCGCGGATGTCATCGACGCGGTCGGCGGGAAGGTCGCTCACACTCGCGAAGAGCAGGCAGCGGGTGCCGGTGAGGCTTGCTTCCTGAGGATTGGGTGGGGGGCTGCTGCAACCTGCGACGAGGGTCATGAATGCCCCAATAACTGCCTTGTTCATGCGCTGCATCCGTCGGGTCCGCCTTACTTCTTAAAATATATGATCCGTGCTGAATCGGTCAGGAGCCGCTCACTTCGTCATGAGGTCTTTCAATCTCTGCAATTCAGTTTTGCCGTCGGTCCTGACGGTGGATATGAGCCAGTAGGTTTTCTGGTCCGGCGCAATGATCGGCTCACCGGGGAAACGGTAATCGGCGAAACCCTGCAGTACTTTCTGGTCGACAGCACTGTTACCGGAGCTTTGCACCAGCGAGAGGGTCGGCACCGGCACACCGGGGATCCCCTCCAGCTTCACACTGACCGGTTGGCTGTCGGGCGACGTCATTCTCTCTTTCTTCAAGGCCTCTTCGAGGTACTCGACCTTCTTTCTCAAGCGGTAATAAACGCTGCTGCCGAAGATCTCGTTGTAGCGCTTCTGCTGCGCAGTTGTCATCGGAACACCTTGGGCACGCAGTCGTTGCACACCACTCCAGGCCGCGTCGAGGGCGCCAGCACTGCTGAGGTAATACTTCAATGCGCCTTGAAGATCCTCAGGACCACCTTTGCCGTTCTCCATGAACTCGGCCAGTTTGAACTCGATGTCGGTGTTGCCCGGTTTGCTGACGGCACGCTGATAGAAGTCCCTCGCGGCGACCAGATCGACCGGGCCGCCGATGCCCTGCTCGGCCATCGCGCCGAGTCGGTTGTAGGCACGCGGTTCGGCCTCGGCGAGGGACTGATAAACGGTTTTGGCCTGGGGGATGTCTCGGGGTACGCCTCGGCCCGCTTCGTACATTCTGCCGAGAATCAACTTGCAACCGTTGTCGCGGCGGCTGAGGGCACGGATGTCGTTGAGCTGCTGCTCACTGAGCGACGGCTGATCGAAGTAGGCGGCGCAACGGAAGACGGGATGCGCGTCAGCGATGGGATTGCCGCTGGAACCGCCGAGGGATTTGCAGCCTGCGACGAGGGCGGTAAACGCCAGTAGAGCAACAACCTTGTTCATGAACGGCATCCGTTGAAATCGTGCAGATTTCATCGGCAGGCAGGCGCAAAACCTGAAGCCCGAGCATTCAAACACACCACAAAACCTGTGGGAGCGAGCTTGCTCGCGATGGCGTCTGCTCAGTCGACACCCATGCTGACGGGTCTACCGCTATCGCGAGCAGGCTCACTCCTACAGGGGAGGTCAGCGTTATTCCGTGCGGCCCGGCAGCATCCGCACCAGCGTGTTATCCCGCACCCAGTAATGGTGGAACAGCCCCGCCGCCGCATGCAGGCCGATCAGCCAGTAGCCGGTGCTGCCCAGCGTTTCATGCCAGTACTTGAGTTGTTTGGCGAAGTCCGGGTCGATGGCCACCGGCGCCGGGACGTGGAAGCCGAAGTACGGGAACGGCTTGTCGGCGGCGGCGAGCATCAGCCAGGCGAGGATCGGTGTGGCGATCATCAGCACGTACAGCGCCAGGTGCATCAGGTGCGAGACGCCGGTCTGCCAGGCGGGTGGCTTGGGGGTAATCGGTGGGCGTGGAGTCAGACGGCCGAGCAGACGCACCCAGACCAGAGCGAAGATGGCCGCGCCGAACAGGCCATGAAAGCCCATCAGCAGGCCGCGCGCTTCGCTGCCCTTGGGCATGAAGCCCTTGATTTCGACACAGGCATATACGCCGACGAACAGCGCCAGCATCAGCCAGTGCAGGGTGATTGAAAGTTTTCCATAACGGGTAACGGCGGTGTCGCGGGTCATAAGAAGCGCCTCGTGATTGTCGTGAGCGACGGTCGATTCGTTCGACGGTCTCGATCCGGTTGCAGGGCGGACCGACGGTGCCACCCTGCCCTTGCAGTCTTAAGACAATCTGAAGATTGCCCGATTGATTAACCTTTTTTCACCTTCAGACTTCGTTAAGAAATGCCTCCGATACTTCGCTCAAACCATTGAGGAAGGCATTCTGCCCATGCCCGATTACGACTGGAACATCCCCCTTCCCCTGCGCTTCGGTCAAGCCGAAGCACCGCCGATGACTTTGACCGGCGCCTTGCCCGACGACGCACTGCGAGAGACCTTCGAAGCCTTCATCCAGCAACGTTTTCGCAAGGCCCACGGCGCCGACATTCGACACTTTATGCCCGAGCTGTTCGGCATGCACAACGGCGACGGCGAACTGTGCGCGGTGGCCGGTGTACGGCGCGCCCATCGGGAGCCGCTGTTTCTGGAGCGTTACCTGGATGAGCCGATCGAACCGTTGATCAGCGCCGCGGCCGATCGCCCGGTGGATCGCACCGGCATCGTCGAAGTCGGCAACCTCGCCGCCAGCGACACCGGCAGTGCACGGCTGAGCATCATCACCATCACCTACCTGCTGGCCATGGGCGGCCTGGAATGGGTGACATTCACCGGCAACATCGGCCTGGTCAACAGCTTCCATCGGCTCGGTCTGAAGCCAGTGACATTATGCGCCGCCGACCCGGAACGACTGGGTGACGAGCGTCAACACTGGGGCAGTTATTACGAAAGCAAACCCTGGGTGCACGTCGGCAACATCCGCGCCGGATTCATCCATTTGCGCAATATCGGCCTGTTCACTCGGTTGGGACTGCCGACCTCGATTGAAGGAGCCTGCCATGTCGCTTGAATTGCAACGCTTCCAGGAAACCCTGCGCGACCATGCCCGGCGCAATGACAACACCACCGCCCTGTGGGGCGACACACTGAAGCTCGATTACGCCACCCTGTTTGCGGAGGTGCTGTATCGCCAGGAGCGTCTGCGCGATGAGCAGGCGCAGGTGATTGCCTTGGCGTTGGACAACGGCGTCGACGCGATGCTGTGGGATCTGGCCGTGCTGTTCGAAGGCTTGACCTGCGTAACACTGCCACCGTTTTTCAGCCCGGCGCAACGCGCTCATTGTCTGGAGCAGAGCCAGGCCGAACGGGTGATCGCCGAGCCGGAGCTGGCAGCCGAACTGCTGGCGGCCGGTTATGAGAAACGCGGCGAGTTCTGGTGCCGCACGTTCAGCGGCCCGAGTCGCCTGCCGGCCGGCACCGCCAAACTGACGTTCACCTCTGGCACCACCGGCACACCCAAAGGCGTGTGCTTGAGCGCTGACAGTTTGCTGCGCGTGGCGCGGGAGCTGGAGCAGGCGAGTAAATCCACCGACCCACAGCATCATCTGGCGCTGTTGCCGCTGGCGATTCTGCTGGAAAACCTCGGCTGTTATGCGGCGCTGTACGCCGGTGCGACGTTGAGTCTGCCGAGCCAAAAGACGCTGGGCATTCAGGGCGCCAGTGGCGTCGACGTGCCGCATCTGCTGGGCTACCTGGCCGGGCGTGCGCCGGAGAGTCTGATTCTGGTGCCACAACTGTTATTGATGCTGGTCAGCGCTGCCGAACAGAAAGCCTTTGACCCGCAAAAACTGCGCTTCGCCGCCGTCGGTGGCGCACGGGTGTCAGAGGATCTGCTGCACCGTGCGCAGCGCGTCGGCCTGCCGGTGTTCGAAGGCTACGGCTTGTCCGAATGCGCCTCGGTGGTGTGCCTCAATCGCCCCGGTGCACGGCGTCCGGGCAGCGTCGGCCAGCCCCTGCCCCACGTCGAGGTGCGCCTGGCCGAGGACGGCGAAGTGCTGATCAAGGGCTCGACGCTGCTCGGTTATCTAGGGGAAGCGCCGTACACCGACGAATGGTGGCCGAGCGGCGACCTGGGCGAGTTCGATCCGGAAGGTTTCCTCTACCTCAAGGGCCGCAAGAAGCACCAGTTCGTCACCAGTTTCGGGCGCAACGTCAACCCGGAATGGGTCGAGTCCGAACTGACCCAGCGCCGCCATATTGCCCAGGCCTTCGTCTACGGCGAAGCCTTGCCGCACAACCACGCCTTGCTCTGGCCGCACCGCGCCGATTGCAGCGACGCCGAGCTGGCCGCTGCGGTCGCCGAAGCCAACGAAGCCTTGCCCGACTACGCGCAGGTGCATCGCTGGACGCGCCTGACCCAACCGTTCACCGCCGCCAATGGCTTGCTCACCGCCAATGGCCGCCCGCGCCGCGATGCAATCGTCGCGCAGTACCGCACCCAATTGTCTGAATCCGCCGTTTCCGAGGAGTCCGCGTCATGAGTTTTTTCGACACCCTGCAAGAAGCCACGCAGCAAGAACGCAACGAGTTGTTCAACCTGCCGATCATCCTTGATGCCCTGCAAGGCAAGGTCAGCCTCGACAGCTACCGGGCGTTTCTGGCTCAGGCGTATTACCACGTGCGCCACACCGTGCCGTTGATGATGGCCTGCGGCGCGCGCCTGCCGATGCGCCTGGAATGGCTGCGCAAAGCGGTGGCCGAGTACATCGAAGACGAATACGGCCATGAACACTGGGTACTCAACGACATCGCCGCGTGTGGCGGTGATCGCGATGCGGTGCGCGACGGCCAGCCGTCGCTGCCGATCGAATTGATGGTGAGTTTTCTCTACGACCTGATCGCCCGTGGCAATCCAGTCGGGCTGTTCGGCATGGTCAACGTGCTCGAAGGCACCAGCATCGCCCTGGCCACCCATGCGGCGGGCAGCATTCGCGAGCGCCTGGCGCTGCCGGAAACAGCGTTCAGCTACCTGAGCTCGCACGGCTCGCTCGACATCGAACACATGCAGACCTATCGCCGACTGATGAATCAGCTGGAAGATCCCGAGGACCAAGCGGCGGTGATTCACGCCTCGAAAGTCGTCTATCGCCTGTACACCGACATGTTCCGTGGCCTGCCGCGCGATGCGGAGGCTCAACATGCAGCTGCGTGACGCACGCGTGGTCTTGACCGGTGCCAGTGGCGGCATCGGCATGGCGATTACCGAGGCCTTGTGCGCCGCCGGTGCCAGGGTGCTGGCCGTGGCGCGGCATGAGGAGGCGCTGGCGCCGTTGCTGGCACGCTATCCCGAGACCCTGTGCTGGGTCGCCGCCGACCTGACCTTTCTCAGCGACCGGCGCAAAGTGCTGGCCGCGGCTGAAGCCATCGGAGGCATCAACCTGCTGATCAATGCCGCTGGGGTCAACCACTTCGCCATGCTCGAGCAGCTCGATGACAGCGACATCAACACCATGCTCGCGGTGAACATCAGTGCGCCGATGTGCCTGACCAAACTGCTGCTGCCGCTGCTCAAACAGGCCGACAGCGCGATGGTGGTCAACGTCGGTTCCACCTATGGCTCGATCGGTTACCCCGGTTACGCCAGCTACTGCGCGACCAAGTTCGCCCTGCGCGGTTTCTCGGAAGCGTTGCGCCGGGAACTGGCCGACACCCGGGTCAACGTGTTGTATGTCGCGCCCCGGGCCACGCGCACCTCGATGAACAGTGCGGCGGCGCAAGCCTTGAACGATGCGCTCAAGTCCAACGTCGATGACCCGCAAACCGTGGCCTCGGCGGTGGTCCATGCGATTGCCGGCGACCGCCGCGACCTGTATCTGGGCTGGCCCGAACGCTTCTTCGTGCGCCTCAACAACCTGCTGCCGCACTTGGTGGATCGAGGCTTGCGCAAGCAACTGCCGCTGATTCGCCGCCTCAGTGAAAAAACTGACAACGAGTCCCCAAAACCATGAAAAAACTTTCCGCATGCCTGTTGTTCGCCGCCCTCAGTCAAAGCGTCTGGGCCCTGGAACCGGCCGACCAGCAACGCCTCAACGGCATCCAGCAGAGCTGGGCGCACATCCAATACGAGGTGGCAGAAAAACAGCGCGCCGCCGCATTCGAGCAACTGTCGTCCGACGCCACTGCCTTCACTACCCAGCGTCCGGCGGTGGCCGAAGCGTGGATCTGGAAAGGCATCGTCACCAGCAGTTGGGCCGGTGCTCAGGGCGGTCTCGGCGCCCTGGGCAAGGCCAAGGACGCCAAGGCCGATCTGGAAAAAGCCCTGACGCTTGACCCCAAGGCCCTGCAAGGTTCGGCCTACACCAGCCTCGCCGCGTTGTATGATCGCGTCCCGGGCTGGCCGATCGGTTTCGGCGACAGCGACAAGGCCGAGCAACTGCTCAAGCAAGCCTTGCAACTGAACCCGGACGGCATCGACAGCCTGTACTTCTGGGGCGATCACCTCTACCGTCAGAAGCACTACGCTGAAGCCAGGGCCGCGCTGCTCAAAGCGCTGCAAGCCGCGCCGCGCCCGGGCCGGGAAACCGCTGATGCCGGGCGTCGCAAAGAAATCGCCGCCCTGCTGGTGGACGTGAACAAGAAACTCGACTGACAGGAGTCCGCGTGCGTTTACTACTGATTGAGGATGACATCGCGCTCGGTGAAGGCATTCATCAGGCGCTGGGCCGCGAAGGTTACACCGTCGACTGGCTCAAGGACGGCAGCAGCGCGTTACATGCGCTGCTCAGTGAGACTTTCGACGTGGCGGTGCTCGATCTGGGCCTGCCGCGCATGGACGGCCTCGAAGTGCTGCGCCGCCTGCGCGACAGCGGGTCGAACCTGCCGGTGCTGATTCTCACCGCGCGCGATGCCACTGAAGATCGCATCGCCGGGCTGGACGCCGGCGCTGACGATTACCTGGTCAAACCGTTCGACCTCGCCGAACTCAAGGCGCGCCTGCGGGCCTTGTTGCGCCGCAGTGCCGGTCGCGGCCAGGCGCTGATCGAGCACGCCGGCATCAGCCTCAATCCCGGCACTCAGCAAGTCAGCTATCAGGGTCAGCCGGTGGCCCTGACGCCCAAGGAATATCAGTTACTGCACGAACTGCTGTCGCCGCCGGGCCGGGTGATGACCCGCGACCAACTGATCCAGTTGCTCTACGGCTGGAACGAGGAAGCGGAAAGCAACACCCTGGAAGTGCACATCCATCACCTGCGCAAAAAATTCTCCACCGACCTGATCCGCACCGTTCGCGGCGTGGGTTATCTGGTGGAGGAGCGTCGATGACCTCGATCCGTCGCCGCACGCTGACGCTGATCATCGGTTTGCTGCTCACCGGTCTTGCTGTGCTCAGCGTGTTCAACCTGCACGACAGCAACCACGAAATCGCCGAAGTCTACGACGCCCAACTGGCGCAAAACGCCCGCCTGTTGCAGGGCGTGATGCGCATGCCGCTGGCGAGCAGGGAACATTCGCAGCTGTATCAGGCGTTCAATCAGGCGCTGAGCGAAGCCAAGCCACGCATCGACGGCCATCCGTACGAAAGCAAGATCGCTTTCCAGGTGTGGAACCCCAAGGGTGAGGTGCTGGTGCACACCGCCAGTGCGCCGTCGTTCACCGCACCGCCGATGCAACCGGGCTTCAGCGATGTGGTGGATTTGAACAACCGGCACTGGCGCGCCTTCGTGCTGGAAGATCCGCAGAACGGTCTGCGCATCTGGGTCGGCGAGCGCGACGATGTGCGTGCCGATCTGGTCGACCGCATTGTGCGTCACACCCTGTGGCCGAACGTGCTGGGCAGCCTGATACTCGCGGCGATGATCTGGCTGGCCATCGGCTGGGGCCTCAAACCTTTGGCGGACATGGCCGCGACCCTGCGCGCCCGGCACAGCGGCTCGCTGGAACCGCTACAACTGACGCCGCTGCCCAGCGAGCTGGAACCGATGCAGGCGGCGCTCAACCGCATGCTCGCACAGATCCAGGAAGTGCTCGGCCGCGAACGACGCTTCATCGCCGACGCTGCCCACGAGATGCGTACGCCACTGGCGGTGCTGCGGGTGCATGCGCAAAACCTGCTGGAGGCCGGCACCGAACAGGAGCGCCGCGAGTCTTTGCAGTTTCTGATTTCCGGCGTCGACCGCGCCAGTCGGCTGGTCAACCAGCTGCTGACCATGGCCCGCCTGGAACCGAAATCCAACCCGCCGCCGCTGCAACGCATCGACCTCAGCGAAACCGCGCGCAACTGCCTCGTGCAACTGACGCCGTGGCTACTGAGCAAACACCTGGAACTGGCCTTCGAAGACAGCGAGCAAGCACTGCACGTCATGGCCAGCACCGCCGCCATCGACATCGCCCTGAGCAACCTGATCACCAACGCCGCCAACTTCTCTCCGGAGAACGGCGTGATCACTGTGAAGTTGAGCGAAGTCGACGGCTGGTGCCTTCTGAGCGTCGAAGACCAGGGCCCGGGCATCGACGAGGCGGATCGGGCGCGGTTGTTCGAACGTTTCTACAGCCGAGGCAACGCCAACGGTGCAGGCCTGGGGCTGACCATCGTCAACACCATCGCGTTGCGCCTGGGCGGACGGATTACTTTGGTCAACCGGGCTGAGGGCGGGTTGTGCGCGACGTTGTCGGTGCCGGTCAGTTCAACTGTGCAGCAACGCAGCGGCGGATGAGACGACCAGCAGCACCGCGAGAATCCGGTTCAGCCACTGCAACTGCGCCGGATTACTCAGCCAGCGCGCCGCGCCTCGACCGAGCAGCGCCCACAGCGCCAGACACGGTAACGACACCAGAAAAAACGCCAGGCACAGCGCATTCAGCCCTTGCCCCTGAGCGGTGAACACGCTGATCACGGCAATCGCCATCATCCACGATTTGGGGTTGACCCATTGCAACAGCGCGGCGCCCAGCAAACCCAGCTCGGGTTTTTCCTCGCCGGCAGCGGGATCGATGGCCGTGGCCGGCGCCGTGAAAATCTGCCACGCCAGCCACAGCATCCAGCCCAACCCAAGCACACTGATCACCGGGCGCACCCCGGGCAGCATCAGCGTGCTCGCGCCCGCACCGGCGACCCACACCAACGACGCGGCGCCGGCTCCCGCACCGAGAATGATCGGCAGGCACGGCCGCCAGCCGCGTCGGGCGCTGGTACTGAGCACGATGAGATTGGTCGGCCCCGGGGTGATCGAGGCAACGAAGGCAAAGAGAATGAACGCAAGCATGGCACGGCCCTGTAGAAAGTCAGGGCCTACTGTGGCGGTTGCGCAGCGCTGTGGTCTTGAACGTTTGTTCAGCGTCGAAAGGTGCCGATGGCACGCTGCTGATAGGCACCCGGCGTGATGCCGTAGGCGCGCACGAACCAGCGGCCCAAGTGACTTTGATCGGAGAAACCGAGCCTGCTCGCCACGTCCACCGGCTGCACCCCGGCGGCCAGCAATTGCCGGCCACGGATCAGCCGTAACTGGATCAGCCAGGCATGCGGTGCCAGACCATAGGCTGCCTTGAACGCCCGAGTCAGACGAAAGCGGTCGGTGCCGCAGACTTCGGCCAGGGTGTGCAGGCTGATGTCCTGCTCGTGGTAGGCCATCAGGTAGTCCCGCGCCTGCCGGGCAATCAGCGGCGCACGCAGCGTGGCGGATGATTGCGGGCGCCGATAGAGGTGCAGCGCCAGACGTTCGAGCAACGCATCCAGCGCCACTTCGCGGACCATGCGCACGTCCTGTTTATGCAGCGCGTTGAACGCGAACAGAGTGGCGCGGGCCAGTTCGGGATCGTCGTTGAGCACGTTGCCAATGCCGGGCAAGCCGCCCGCGCAGCCGTCCAGTTGCAGGCCGTCCAGCGCCTGTTCCAGCCACGCCGGTTGCAGGTACAGCATGCGATAGGTGAAGCCGTCCGGGCTCGGCGCGTCGCCGTCATGAATGTCCCCGGGTTCGAGCATGAAGACTTTGCCCGGAGTACTGTCATGCCGTGCCCGACGGCTGTTGAAACGCTGCACGCCTTGCTCGGTGAAACCGATCAGGTAGGTTTCATGCCAGTGCGGATCGTAGGCGTGCGCGTGCCCGGCGAAATGCGCGTGCAGGGTTTCGATGCCGGTTTCCCGGTCGTGGGCAAGGTCGATCCAGTTACTCATGGCTTGAATACGCTGATGGGCTGGCGCCAGTAATCCACAAATGCCCCTGAACGGCTAGAACGTTTGTGCACTGCCCGACCGACGAACCCGTGTCGCGGCGCTTCAGATCGACCGCTGATTGACCCGCGCCATCAACTGCTCGGCGCTTTCCTTGCGTTCGGAATAGCGGTCCACCAGAAAGTCCTGGCGGTCGCGCAGCAGCACGGTGAACTTGACCAGCTCTTCCATCACATCGACCACGCGATCATAAAACGGCGACGGTTTCATCCGCCCTGCCTCGTCGAATTCCATGTAGGCCTTGGGCACCGAGGACTGATTGGGGATGGTGAACATGCGCATCCAGCGCCCCAACACGCGCAGTTGATTGACCACGTTGAACGACTGCGAACCGCCGCAGACCTGCATCACCGCGAGGGTCTTGCCCTGGGTCGGACGCACCGCGCCGAGCTCCAGCGGGATCCAGTCGATCTGCGCCTTGAACACCGCCGACATCGCACCGTGGCGTTCCGGCGAGCACCAGACCTGGCCTTCCGACCACAGCACCAGATCACGCAGTTCCTGAACCTTGGGATGATCGACCGGCGCATCATCCGGCAACGGTAAACCGGACGGATTGAACACCCGGGTTTCAGCGCCGAAGTGTTCCAGCAAGCGCGCGGCCTCTTCCACCAGCAGACGGCTGAAGGAGCGTTCGCGGGTCGAGCCGTAGAGCAACAGAATGCGTGGTTTGTGCTGGTCCGGCGTGGTGGTTCGACCTTCGAACAGGCTCAGGTCGAGGTTGGGCAGATGCTCTGACATAAATCCTCCTTACAGCGCGCCGATGGCATCGAGCGCGGTTTTCAGTTGGTCGCGGCTCAGACGATTGAACGGCAGGTCGAGGAAGGCTTTGCAGCGCCGCTCGATGTGCGCCAGCGTCGCGCGGAACGCCGCGTCGATTGCCGCTTCGTCGCCCTGCACATCGGACGGATCTTCCAGCCCCCAATGGCTTTTCAGCGCCGGGCCGAAGTACACCGGGCAGCTTTCGCCGGCCGCCTTGTCGCACACGGTGATGACGATGTCCGGCGGGTTGTCCTCAAAGGCGTCGTTGCCTTTGCTGGACAAGCCATCAATCGAAATCCCGGCCTGCTGCAAGGTGCTCAGGCTGCGCGGCAGCACTTGGCCCTTGGGGAAACTGCCGGAACTCACCGCCTCGAAACCTTGTGGTGCGAGGTGATTGAACAGGGCTTCGGAAAGAATGCTGCGGCAACTGTTGGCCGTGCACATGAACAGGACTCGCATCGGTGGCTCCCGAAAAAATAAAGGATTTAGCAGCAGGCGGTTTCGCGGGCAGGACGACCGTCCATGTTCTGCAGGCGACAGGTGTTGTCCTTGAGCCAATTGGCGTTGGCCTTTGCGGTGACTTGCAGGATCTCGTGCACCCAACCCGGCAGCTGCGGATTGAGCCGGTAATACACCCACTGCCCCTGACGGCGATCGAGGAGTAAACCGTTGCTGCGCAGTTGCGCCAGGTGGCGGCTGACTTTCGGCTGACTGTCGTCGAGGGCGCACATCAACTCGCAGACACACAGCTCACCCTGCTCGGCAATCAACAGGGTGGCGCGGACACGGGTTTCGTCGGCCAGGCTTTTGAAGAGTTCGGTGGGGGTGAGCATGGGGCGGACTCGAACATATGGAAATCTGAATATACGGATATCCATATATTAATCAACCCCGAATGCGATCCCTTGCAGGAGTGAGCCTGCTCGCGATAACGGTGTATCGGCCGACTTCTATTTCATAGACATACCGCTATCGCGAGCAGGCTCACTCCTACAGGTTTTTTTGTGCTCAGGACTATCCGCGCAACAGCCCCTGCTCCGCCTCACACAACCCCACCACATAATCCCAGACCACCCGCAGCCGCACCGACTTGTGCAACTCGCGCCGGGTGCTGATCCAGTAACTGCGTTCGATGCTCTCGTCCGGCAACAACGGCACCAGATCCGGGTCGGACGCGGCCATGTAGCACGGCAACACGGCAATGCCCAAACCCGAGCGCGCCGCTTCCTGCTGGGCGATGACGCTGGTGCTGTGGAACACGACGCGAGGGCTGCGGCAGAAGCTGTTGAGGAACATCAGTTCCTGGCTGAACAACAGATCGTCCACATAGCCAATCCACGCATGCCGCCCAAGGTCTTCGCGGCTGCGCAGGGGCGGCGCGTTGTCGAGGTAACGCTGGCTGGCGTAGAGCGCCAGGCGGTAGTCGGTGAGTTTGCGGGTGACCAGCATGTCGGCAGACGGGCGCTCCAGATGAATGCTGATTTCCGCCTCGCGGTTGAGGATGCTGACGAAACGCGGCACCGCGACCAGCTCCACTTCCAGCCCCGGGTAACGCTCGAACAGGCCGATCATGCGGCTGGCGAGAAATTTGATACCGAGGCCTTCGGTGACGCCGACGCGGATCTTGCCCAGCGGTGCGGTGGACTGGGTGATTTCTTCCTGGGCCAGCAGCGCGACGTTTTCCATGGCTTCGGCGTGCTTGAGCAGCGCCTCCCCCGCCGGGGTCATTTCGTAGCCTTGGGCGTGCTGGACGAACAGCGCGGTGCCGAGGCTTTTTTCGATGGCCTCGATGTGCCGGGCCACGGTGGCGTGGGTGGTGTTCAAGCGTCGGGCGGCGGTGAGCAGGCGACCGCTGCGTTGCAGTTCGAGAAAAAACCGCAGGTCGTTCCAGTCGAACATGGCGGGTCCTTGTCAGCTATGGTCAGTTGCGGCTGTTTGAAAACGCACAGCGGCTGCGCAAAAACTAACATTCTTTTAACGAAAGCTAACAACTAGAGTGTCCGACAATAAAAACAAAAAGCGAGGTCAGGGAATGCAGACTTCCCTTGAGGAATACGACTACATCGTGGTCGGCGCCGGCCCTGCCGGGTGCTTGCTGGCCAATCGACTGTCGGCGGATGCGCAGCAGCGGGTGTTGCTGCTCGAAGCCGGCGGGCGCGACAACTATCCGTGGATTCACATCCCCGTCGGCTACCTGTTCTGCATCGGCAACCCGCGCACCGACTGGTGCTTCAAGACCGAAGCACAACCCGGCCTGCAGGGTCGCAGCCTGAGCTACCCGCGCGGCAAAGTGCTCGGTGGCTGCTCCTCCATCAACGGCATGATCTACATGCGCGGCCAGGCCGGCGACTACGACGGCTGGGCGGCCGAGGGCAATCCGGGCTGGGCCTGGAACGACGTGCTGCCGCTGTTCAAACAAAGCGAAAACCACTTTGCCGGCGCTGCCGAATTTCACGGCGCCCAGGGCGAATGGCGGGTGGAACAGCAGCGCCTGTCGTGGCCGATTCTCGATGCCTTCCGCAGCGCCGCCGAGCAGAGCGGCATTGCCAGCATCGATGACTTCAATCAGGGCGACAACGAAGGTTGCGGCTACTTTCAGGTCAACCAGAAGGCCGGAGTGCGCTGGAACGCGGCGAAGGCCTTTCTCAAACCGATTCGTGAGCGGGCCAATCTGACGGTGCTGACCGGGGTTGAAGTGGATCGCGTGCTGCTGGAAAACGGCCGTGCGTCGAGGGTCAGCGCCCGTCATGAGGGTCAGGTGAAGAGCTTCAAGGCGCGCAAGGAAATCATCCTCTGCGCCGGCGCCGTGGGTTCGCCGAGCATTCTGCAGCGCTCCGGGATCGGCCCGCGTCCGTTGCTGGAACGCCTCGGTATCGGCGTGATTCATGAATTGCCGGGAGTTGGCGGCAATCTGCAGGATCACCTGCAACTGCGCCTGATCTACAAACTGCAGAACGCCCGCACCCTCAACCAGATCGCCGGCAGCGTGTGGGGCAAGATGGGCATGGGCCTGCGTTATCTGTACGACCGCAGCGGGCCGCTGTCAATGGCGCCGAGTCAGCTCGGGGCGTTTGCGCGATCCGGACCGGAGCAGACCTCGGCCAACCTCGAATACCACGTGCAGCCACTGTCGCTGGAGCGTTTTGGCGAGCCGTTGCACAGCTTCCCGGCGTTCACCGCGTCGGTGTGCGACCTGCGTCCGCAGAGCCGTGGGCGAATCGACATCCGTTCGGCGGATCCGCAAGCCGCGCCGCTGATCCAACCCAATTACCTCAGCCATCCCGAAGACCTGCGCGTGGCCGCCGACGCCATTCGCCTGACCCGCCGCATCGTCAGCGCCCCGGCCCTGCAAGCGTTCAATCCGGTCGAGTATCTGCCCGGCGACAGCCTGCAAAGCGAGGAGCAACTGCACGAAGCCGCGGCAAAAATCGGCACGACGATTTTCCACCCGGTCGGCACCTGCCGCATGGGCCAGGACGCGGACTCGGTGGTCGATGCGCAACTGCGCGTGCATGGCGTGCCCGGCCTGCGCATCGCCGACGCCTCGATCATGCCGCGCATCACCTCGGGCAACACCTGTTCGCCGACGCTGATGATTGCTGAAAAGGCGGCACAGTTGATCCTCAATTCCAGCACCAAAAGCAGCACTCCAAAATTGGAGCTGGCCCAAACCCTGTAGGAGCTGCCGCAGGCTGCGATCTTTTGGCTTTGGATTTTCCAGATCAAAAGCAAGATCAAAAGATCGCAGCCTGCGGCAGCTCCTACAGGAGACCGCGTTAATTCAAGGCATCGCGCAACACCCGGACACGCAACACCAGTGGAACAACAAAAACAATCACTGTGAGGGATACCGATATGTCAGAACACGCTCAGCCGCTGGACGTCGCGAGCGGCACCAGCACCAGCAATGCCACGCAGAAAGTCATCTTCGCCTCGTCCCTGGGGACGGTGTTCGAGTGGTATGACTTCTTTCTCTACGGCGCCCTCGCGGCGGTGATCAGCAAGCAGTTTTTCGCCGGGGTCAACGACACCACGGCGTTCATTTTCGCGCTGATGGCCTTCGCCGCCGGGTTTATCGTGCGACCGTTCGGGGCGCTGGTGTTCGGTCGGTTGGGGGACATGATCGGGCGCAAATACACGTTCCTCGCGACCATCGTTCTGATGGGCATCGCGACCTTCTGCGTCGGCCTGCTGCCGACCTACGCCAGCATCGGCATCGCCGCACCGATCATTCTGGTGGTGCTGCGCATGCTGCAGGGCCTGGCGCTGGGCGGTGAATACGGCGGCGCGGCGACCTATGTCGCCGAGCACGCGCCGATCGGCAAACGCGGTTTCCATACCAGCTGGATCCAGTCCACCGCGACCCTCGGCCTGCTGCTGTCGCTGCTGGTGGTGCTCGGTTGCCGTTACTTCACCGGTGACCAGTTCGAAATCTGGGGCTGGCGCATTCCGTTCCTGCTGTCGATTGTGCTGCTGGGCATTTCCACCTGGATTCGCCTGAGCCTGCACGAGTCGCCGGCGTATCTGAAAATGAAAGAGGAAGGCAAAGCGTCGAAGGCGCCGATCCGCGAATCGTTCGGCAAATGGGAGAACCTCAAGGTAGTGCTGATCGCCCTGTTCAGCATCAACGCCGGGCAAGCGGTGACCTTCTACGCCGCGCAGTTCTACGTGCTGTTTTTCCTCACGCAGTTCCTGAAAATGGACCCGGCGGTGGCCAACAGTCTGCTGATCATCAGCGTGGTGATCGGCGCGCCGTTTTTCATCATTTTCGGCTGGCTGTCGGACAAGGTCGGGCGTAAACCGGTGCTGATGCTCGGCCTGCTGCTGGCGACTGCGCTGTACTTCCCCATCTTCAAATCCCTGGCCCACTACGCCAACCCGGCGATCGACCAGGCCAGCCGTCAGGCACCGATCACCGTGCTGGCGGATCCGGCGACCTGTACCTTCCAGTTCGATCCGGTGGGCAAGGCCAAATTCGACAGCCCATGCGACAAGGTCAAAACCTTTCTGGTCAAGCAAGGCCTGCCCTACACCAGCGCCGCCGCCCCGGCCGGCAGCGGCGTGCAGGTGAGCATCGGTGACGTGAAGATCGACGGCTACGACGAAGCGGCCCTGCGCGGCGCGGTCACCCTCGCCGGCTACCCGCAACAGGCGGACCTGCAACAGATCAACAAGCCGATGATCGTCGCCCTGATCGTCGCACTGATCATCATCTCGGCCATGTGCTACGGCCCGCTGGCCGCGCTGATGGTCGAACTGTTCCCGACCCGCATCCGCTACACCTCGATGTCCCTGCCGTATCACATCGGCAACGGCTGGTTCGGCGGGTTCCTGCCGACCGTGTCGTTTGCGCTGGTGGTGTACACCGGGGATATTTTCTACGGGCTGTGGTACCCGGTACTGATTACCGGGGTGAGCCTGGTGGTGGGAATGTTCTGCCTGCGTGAGACGAAGAATATCGACCTGGACAAGAACTGATTCCAGATCAAGTCAGCTCACCTGTGGCGAGGGAGCTTGCTCCCGCTCGACTGCGTAGCAGTCGTAAACCCTGCAATTGCAGTGTATCAGGCACACCGCAATTGTCGTGATTGGGGCCGCTTCGCGGCCCAGCGGGAGCAAGCTCCCTCACCACAAGTGATGGTTTGGCTGAATTTACGCGTCAGGCTTGATGACCTCAAACTTCACCTGATCCGGATAAAACGCCACATAGTCCTTGATCTGCTCGACCGAGACTTTCGGTTTCTCGTAAGTCCACACCGCATTCGCCCCTTCATGCCCCGGTACTTGCAGACTGAAGTAATTGGCATCGCCCTTGTACGGGCAGTAACTGGTGTGGTCGGTGCGGGCGAAGTATTTCTCGTCGATGTCTTCGCGAGGGACGTAGTAAACCGGCGGGTAGTTGGCCTCGTTGAGGATCAGCACATGCGAGGACGCCGCGACCTGGATGCCGTGGAATTTCACCAGCAGGCAACCGGGGAGTTGTTCGAGGGTGATGACGGGGTTGAGGCCGGAGGTTTTCATCGGGGTTTCTCCAGGGACGAATGAACTGTGGCGAGGGAGCTTGCTCCCGCTGGGCTGCGTAGCAGCCCTTAATCCGGAAATCGCGGTGTATCAGGTATAACGCGATTTCAGGTTTTGCGACGGCTTTGCCGCCGAGCGGGACGGTGCGACGACTCGACAAGCGCTCTCACCACAGGGAACATGTGGCCTCCGGATCTAACAGATCAAACGACGATATCAGTCGCCACCGCCTGCCCCACCACCCCCACGGCAAAGTCGACCTGCCCCTGCCCCGTCAGGTCGACCAGCAGCCCGGTCTGACCGTTTTGCGCGTAGTACGTCAGGATCGCGTCCCCCGCATGGCCGGTGAAACTGCTGACGAAATTCAGCGAAGCCGCACCCGTGGCAAACGCGTCGATGCCCGAGAGGTCGATCTTGTCCAGGCCGCTTTTGAAATCCATGATCCAGTCCGGCTGGTTGTTGGTCGAGTCACTGGCCGCGCCGAACACGAAGGTGTCTGCACCCTCGCCGCCCCACAGCACATCCGCGCCGCCACCGCCGTAGAGGATGTCGTTGCCGGCGCCGCCGAACAGATGGTTGACCGCCGAATTGCCGATCAGCAGGTCATTGCCCGAACCGCCAACGGCGTTTTCCACGGTCACGCCGTAAGCGATCGACACGTTGCCCACCAGCCCGCCGACGTCAGAGAACGAACCTTCATTGAGGTTGATCTTCTGGTTCTGGGTGAAACCGGAGAAGTTCAGGGTGTCATCGCCGCCACCGTCCCACACCGAAAAAACCACTTTCGACGACGCCGACGTGGCGCTGTAGAAATCGCGCCCGGCGTTGGAGCCGAAACCGTAGGTGGTGTTATCGGCGCGCGTTTCGTAGTTGGCGCCGTAGAGTTTCTGCACCGCGACGATATCGTCCAGCAACGGCGCCGAGGCGTAGGCGCCACTGCCGTCCTTGCTGAAGTTCTGGTCGGTGTTGGCTTCGCTCCAGTAGCTCATCAGGCTGTAGCCACGGGTGTCTTCGGCGTACTTGGCGTCGTTGTAGGTCGGGTTGCCGTTGCCGGCGTTGTACGCGCCCGGGTGCGACAGGCCGAGGGTGTGGCCGATCTCGTGAGTCAGGGTCTGCCGCCCGTAGTTGTTGGTGTCCGGGGTCTTGTTGACCTGATATTGATTGTTGATCAGGTACCACGACTGACCGTCATAGCTGCCGCCGCTCGGCAGATAAGCGAACGCCGCGCCGCCAGTGCTGACGTCGTAGTTGCCAAAGGTCATGTGGCCGTCGCCACCCTTGCCTTCAGTGAAGGTCACCTTGGCCACGTCGGCCCAGGATTGCATGGACAGCACGGCCTGGGCCTTTTGCTGAGCGCTGAACTGGCTGAAGTTGCCAAGGTTCGGGTTGTAGTTCGCCGGTTTCTCGGTCAGGAAGGTATAAGTCAGGGAGATTTTTCCGTCGCCGTTCTTGTCGTGCCACGACAGGTTTTTGCGCAGGATTTCATCGGCCGCCTGGTCGGCGGTGAATGACGGTTTGCCATTGACCAGACCGACGCCACGGTCATACAGATGGCTGAAGGCATTCACTTCGTCATAGGCGCTGCTGGTTTTCGCTTTGGCTTGAGCCATGGTGGACTTCCTTGTTTCAGAGTAGTCAGTGCGTTCGGACCATGGCGATCTTCTGGCGAGATCGTCCTGTCACTCGCGTTTCTTGAAAGGCCCGAAGAACCTGCCATGCCCGACAACCGCCGCACCATTCGAATTCTCGATAGCCGTGCGCGCCGTCCCGGTAATACCGGTCATCCCCGGCAACGCTTTTATCTGTATATCCATACAGATAAAAGTTGCCCCGAACGCCAACTGCAGCCATTCTGTGCACCTTCAGTGAACTGATCGACGACGGTGGTTATGCGGTTGTACCTCTGTGAAAAACCTTCCCAGGCCAAAGACATTGCGGCCGTGCTGGGCGCCAGACGCCGGGGCGACGGCTGCTGGCTGGGAACGGACGTCACGGTGACCTGGTGCATCGGCCACCTGCTCGAAACCGCGCCGCCGGATGCGTACGACGCACGCTACAAACGCTGGGTGCTGGCGGATCTGCCGATCATCCCGGACAAGTGGAAAATGACCGTCAAGCCGCGCACCGCCAGCCAGTACAAAGCGGTCAAGCGCCTGCTGGGCGAGGCCAGCGAGCTGATCATCGCCACCGACGCCGACCGTGAGGGCGAGATGATTGCCCGGGAACTGGTCGAGCACTGCCGCTATCGCGGGCCGATCCGCCGCTTGTGGTTATCGGCGCTGGACGAAGCGTCGATCCGCAAGGCCCTGGCCGCACTGAAGCCAGGGGCGGAAACCTTCAGCCTGTATCACTCGGCGCTTGGGCGCTCCCGGGCCGACTGGCTGATCGGCATGAACATGAGTCGCCTGTTCACGTTGTTGGGCCGACAGTCCGGCTATCAGGGTGTGCTGCCGGTCGGTCGGGTGCAGACGCCGACGTTGCGGCTGGTGGTGGATCGCGACCGCAGCATCGCCGATTTCGTGCCGGTGCCCTATTGGGCGATCGATGTGCAATTGCTGCACAACGGCACGCCGTTCACCGCGCAATGGCGTGCCCCCGGCGACGTGTGTGACGATCAGGATCGCTGCCTGAATCAGGCACTGGCCCAGCAGGCCGCCGCCGCCCTCAACAGCGCCGCCAGTGCACGGGTGGTCAAGCTGCGCACCGAACGCATGCGCGAAGTGGCGCCGCTACCGTTCGACCTCGGCACCCTGCAGGAAGTCTGCTCGAAGAAGCTCGGCCTCGGCGCTCAGGAAACCCTCGACATCGCCCAGGCGCTCTACGAAACCTACAAGGTCATCACCTACCCGCGCAGCGATTGCGGCTTTCTGCCGCTGAGCCAGCACAGCGAAGCACCGGGGATACTCGCGGCACTGCGTCAGGCCGATCCGGGCCTTGAAGCACTCAATGGCCACCTCGACCCGCAGCGCCGCTCCCGGGCGTGGAACGATGCCAAGGTCAGCGCGCACCACGGCATCATCCCCACCGCGGCGGCGAAAAACCTTGAACGACTGAGCGGCAAACACCGTGCGGTGTACACCCTGATTCGCGCCCGCTACCTGGCGCAGTTTCTGCCCAACCATGAATACGACCGCACCCAGGCCGATTTCGATTGCGCCGGTGAAGCCTTGCGCGCAGTCGGCAAGCAGATCATCGAACCGGGCTGGAAGCGCGCCTTGCCCGAAGCCCTCGCCCCGGCCAAGGGCCGTGAAGCGCCAGCACCGCAAACCCTGCCGGCGCTGAGCCAGGGTGTCGACTGCGCCGTGGCCGGCGTAACCCTCAAGGACCTGTGGACGCAACCGCCCAAACCCTACACCGAGGGCGACCTGATCAAGGCGATGAAGAACGTCGCCAAACTGGTGGAAGATCCGCTGCTCAAACAGAAACTCAAGGACACCACCGGCATCGGCACCGAAGCCACTCGCGCCTCGATCATCCAGGGCCTGCTGGACCGTGGTTATCTGGTGAAAAACGGCAAGGCCCTCGCCGCGACACCCGCCGCCTTCAGCCTGATCGATGCCGTGCCCCGCGCGATTGCCGACCCCGGCACCACCGCCATCTGGGAACAGGCGCTGGACATGGTGCAGAGCGGTGAAATGAGCCTGGAAGAGTTCGTCACCAAACAGGCCGCGTGGATGAGCAAGCAGGTGACACGTTGCTCCGCGCTGAACCTGACCATCAGCGGCCCGCCACCGGCCGGTAAAGCTGCCGCACCGTGGAAGAAGAAACGTAAATCCACGCGCAGTAAAACTGCCGGCCCAGCCAAACGCACAGCGAAATAGATCAGTCCGGTCGGGATTTTTGTGGCGAGGGAGCTTGCTCCCGCTCGGCTGCGCAGCAGCCGCAAACCTGCAATTGAAATTTTGCGGCTGGCATAGAGGGGCGGCTTCCCCCCCCAGCGAGACGGTGCGACGACTCGACAAGCTCCCTCACCACAGCAAATCGACAATACTCAGGTCTGGCCTTAAGAGCTCGCTAGCATGCCCACCATCGAATTGCTTGCCGCCCACCGCGACGAACTGCCAATCATCGAAAACCTGATGCAGTTCTACATGCATGATTTCAGCGAATGGCTGCCGCTGAAAATCGCCGAGCACGGTTTCTTCAGCATTCACCTCAAAGACGACTACTGGCGTAACCCTGCCACCCTGCCGTTCCTGATCCGCGTTGACGGTGAACTGGCCGGATTCGTGATCGTGGACGATGACACCCACATTGCCGGCGCCGAACACAACATCGGCTACTTCTTCCTCGCCCGACGCTTTCGTGGCCAAGGCGTCGCGCAGTTTGTCGTCTCTGTCCTCTTGAGCCGCCTGCCCGGTCAATGGCAGATTTTCCATATCGACGCCAACCTGCCTGCACAGCGCTTCTGGGCCCGGTTGATCCCCGCATTGAGCGCAGGCAAATTCACCTGCGATCACCGCCCCGTGGACGGTTACCCCTGCACCTTCTACATTCTGCGCGCCCCCGCGTCCGTTGCCTGAACGGAACTTTTCTCATTCCAAAACAGCTTTGTCCGACAATATGTAGTGAACAAAAATAATCACTACAAAACCGTTGACGGCATCGTTTTGCTTTTGCATGATGAAGACGTTCCCCGATCGGGAACATCGGTAACACGCTTGAGCAAACTCGTCTGACCGCCGAGTTGTTTTTTCCGGATACACGCTGCCCACAAGGCAGATTGAAGAAGCTGACCTGGCCTGAACGTCCAGTACAAGGACGAGAAGCGCTGGCGAAAATTCTCAAGACGCTTGTGGTCGACCCTGAAAACGTCGTCAAGGAGCCTCCCGGTTTTCGCTGCTTCTCCTCGTTGTGACGCTATTGCGTAGCAGTTATTCAACACGACTACATGCAACAGACGCATGACCCCGTACTTCTCACGGGCGACCGCTGACGTCCTGGTTTCGGTGCCAGGGATCAACTAACCGATGGGCTACCTGTATTAGCGAATCAACTTTGAAAGATCACCAAACTGGTCAAGGGGCAAACATCATGAATCTGAACAATCAACCTACTATCGAAGAACTGGCTCGTATGTTCGCTGCACAAAAAGACAGCCACGACAGCCACATTCTCTGGATCAGCAAGTCGGGTCAGGTGCATATCGACTGCCTGTCGCCCCACGCGGGTGAAGAAGAATTCGACCGCAACAACCAGAACCTGCTGGCCCGCCTGAAGATGTACCGCCGCGGCCACGGTTATGTCGGCAAGAAAGCCGCGGCCGACAAAGACTTCATCGGCAATGTACTGCAGACGCTGAAACAGGCGTGGGACTCGATGCAGAACAAGAATGAAGTCCGGGTGATTGACCGGTTCTGCTGATTGACAACTTCAATAATAAAAAGGGCCTGCTTCCAAAAGAAGCAGGCCCTTTTTATTGTTCCCCTTAAAACTCACCGTAGGAGCTGCCGAAGGCTGCGATCTTTTGATCTTGATCTTAAAAACAAGATCAAAAGATCGCAGCCTTCGGCAGCTCCTACAGGGAGATATCATTGGCGTTGTAGGACGAGATTCATAAACGCCAGCGCCGCCGCACTGTGATAATTATTCTTGCGTCGCAACAACGCCGCCCCACGCTGCGGCGCTTCGTTCTCGACCCGTAGCCTGTGCAACGCCCGATCCTCGGTCGCAATCGCCTCAGGCAACATCGTCGCCATTGGCGAATGCCGCACCACTTCGAGCAATGTACTCACCGAGTTCACCTCGATCCGCACCTGTGGGGTAATCCCCTGCTGACGGAAATACTCATCGATCGATAGCCGCGTGATGAAGTCCGGCGCGAGCAAGGCGAAATCCAGTTGCGCAAGGTCTCCCGAGGTCAGCACCGCGGTGCTTTCGTACAGCGGATGCTCACGCCCGACCATGATGCCCAGAGTTTCGGTAAACGCCGGGATGCACTCGATGTCCGGGTTGCGTACCGGGGTAAAAGCGATGGCGATGTCCAGCGAGTCGTCCGCCAGCCCCGCTTCGATGTCGTCCATCGACAGCTCGAAAATCTGCAGGTGAATCCCGGGAAACCGCGCCGCGTAATCACGCACCAATGGCCCGACCAGATAGGCCATGAACGTCGGGGTCATGGCCAGGCGCAAGGTGCCGCGCGACAGGTCCTTCACGTCGTGCAACGCACGTTTGCCCGCCTCCAGCTCCACCAGTACCCGCCGCGCGCATTCGATGTAAGCCTCGCCGGCATCGGTGGGTTTGACCGTGCGCGAAGTTCGGTCGAACAGGATCACCCCCAGGGTTTCCTCCAGTTGGCGAATCTGTTGCGACAGGGTCGGCTGCGACACGTGCAAGGCCTCAGCCGCTCGGGTGAAACCGCCGTGATCGGCCACGGCCAGCAGATAACGCAAATGTCGCAACAGCATGGACTCACCATCTATAGGCAGGGCTTATGCGAAGCATTGTATATCGGTCTTGGACGCTATGGATCAATCGGCAGAAGATTGCTTCCACACAGCAAGCCCACCTTGAAAGGAGTGACAACCATGCAACAGTCCCACGCCTACAACGATGCCAGCCTGGCCCTGACCACCCGTATTCTCGACATCAAGGCACGCAAAGGCCTGTCGTGGCAGGATCTGGCCGACGACACCGGCCTGAGCCTGGCCTACGTCACTGCTGCCCTGCTCGGCCAGCACCCGCTGCCGCAAGACGCCGCGCAAGTGGTCGGCGACAAACTTGAACTGGACGCCGACGCCATTGCCGCCCTGCAGATCATCCCGCTGCGCGGCAGCCTCAGCGGCGTGCCGACCGACCCGACCATCTACCGCTTCCACGAGATGATCCAGATCTACGGCACCACCCTCAAAGCCTTGGTACATGAGCAGTTCGGTGACGGCATCATCAGCGCCATCAACTTCAAACTCGACATCAAGAAAGTCGAAGACCCGGAAGGCGGCTCCCGCGCCGTGGTCACCCTCGACGGCAAGTTCCTGCCGCTGCGTCCGTTCTGATCCATCCCGGCCCGCGCTCCGCGTGCGGGCCGACCGCTCTCTTGTTCAATGAGGACATGCCCATGAAAGCCCTGATCGACGGTTTCCTGAAGTTCCAGAACGAAGCGTTCCCGCAACGCACTGAACTGTTCAAACACCTGGCGACTACGCAGCAGCCCGGAACCCTGTTCATCACCTGTTCCGACAGCCGCGTGGTGCCGGAATTGCTGACCCAGCAAGAGCCCGGCGAGCTGTTCGTGATCCGCAACGCGGGCAATATCGTGCCGTCCTACAGCCCGCACCCGGGCGGGGTGTCGGCGACGGTGGAATACGCAGTGGCAGTGCTGGGGGTGACCGACATCGTGATCTGCGGCCACTCCGACTGCGGTGCAATGACCGCGATTGCCCAGTGCAAATGCATGGATCACCTGCCCGCCGTCAGCGGCTGGCTGCAACATGCCGAGTCGGCGAAAGTGGTGAACGAAGCGCGCCCGCATGCCAATGACGCGGCCAGGTTGAGTTCAATGGTACGGGAGAATGTGATCGCGCAACTGGCGAACATTCAGACCCACCCGAGCGTGCGCCTGGCGCAGGAGAAAGGCCTGTTGAACCTGCACGGCTGGGTGTATGACATCGAGACGGGCTCGATCGATGCGCTGTCGGCGGATCGCCGCACGTTTGTGCCGCTGGCCGAGCAGCCGGCGACTTGCGCCATTACTGCCAAACCTGCCAACGCTGCCTGAATAGACACTATCAAACTCTGTGGCGAGGGGGCTTGCCCCCGTTGGGCTGCGAGCAGCCCCCAAAAAGCCGGGGCAGCTTCGTGACCCAACGGGGGCAAGCCCTCTCGCCACACATCAGATGTCCTGGTTAATGGTTTCAGACATCAGCGTTTTACGGTGAGGTCGATCTGAGTCATGCGGCTACGAACGGTGAACACCCCATCCCCCGACAGAATCGCACTGCGCGCAAACAGGCGCCCACTCTCCCAGTTCGAAAGCCCCAGCTCCGGCTTGTTCAGCGCGTACTGACCGTCCACCCAACGGGTAATCCCGTTACCCACAAACGGCGCGTTCACCGCGTTGTAAAAACGCTCTTGCGCAGCAGCATCCTCGCTGATCAGCGACACCGTGAACTGCGGGCTGTAGCGGTTGAACAGGGCAATCGCCTGAGCCAGATCGTCGACGATCATCAGGCTGACTTCCGGGGTTTCTTCCCATTCCCACTCGCGACCCAGCTGGGATTGCGCCAGCGCTTCGGCCAGGGCTTCGGTCTGATACCCCTCGGCGCGATAGACCTCGACCGTCGCGTGCTGCCACTCAGCCGGCAGATAACTTTCACTGCCTTCGACGATGTGCAATTTGCAGCCCTGCCCGCGTGCGGCGCCGGCCTGTTGCAGGGCATCGAGGAACAGCGGCACTAGTTCGGCGGCGCGATCGCGTTGAATCAGGCAGACATTCAGTGTGTTGCAGACTTTGCGATCCAGCGAGTTGCGCACCACGGCGGCGAAGCGCGTGGCGTCGGCGTCACGATCAGCAATCAGCCACGCACCACCGGTGCCGTGCAGGCTGACCGCCGTGCCAGCCTGTTGAGCGATGCTGCCCAACTGGCTGACCGCACGGCCCGAACCCCGGGCCACCGCCAGCGACAAACGCCGGTCGGCGAACATCGCCCAACCGGCGGCGTGATTGACGCTTTCCACCAGCGACACTGCACCCGCCGGCAGACCGGCATCGGCCAGCGCCGGGTTCAAGGCGTGAGAGACGATCGCTTGCGCCGTGCCTAACGCGTCACTGCCGATGCGCAACACTGCAGTGTTGCCGGTGCGCAATACCCCGGCGGCGTCGGCAAAGACGTTCGGTCGCCCTTCAAACACGAAGGCCACGATGCCCAACGGCGACACCACTTGTTCGACCTTCCAGCCGTCGTGTTCGACGCTGCTGATGACCTTGCCGCGCGTGGCCGGCGCATCTCGCCAGGCGCGCAGGCCGGCGATCATGTCGCGGCGCATGCGTTCATCGGCGAGCAATCGGGTGGTGGAGCGGCCACGGGCCTTGGCGCGCTCGATGTCGGCCAGGTTCGCCGCTTCGATCAAGGCCCAGCAATCCGGGGTTTCCAGGCGTTGCGCGAACAGATCGAAGAAGCGGCTGATGGCCTCGTCGGACACCGACGACAGAGCGGTGAAGGCCGCCGCTGCACGTTCGATCGCCACCGCAGCGGCCTGTTGATCGACGACCGGAATCAGCAACAGCTCGCCGCTCACCTGCTCGACCAGCAGGTGGTCACCGGGCTGAAAACGCGCGGCCAGTTCGGGGCTGACCACGGTTACGCGGTTACCGGCGAAAGGGATCGGCGTGCCAGCGACTAGACGTTCGAGCGCAAGAGACATGAAGCGGATTCACCATAGGAGGGGCGGCCGGAAAATGTATAGGAATAGCCCTCCCCCAAGCAACACAAACCCCTTGTAGGAGTGAGCCTGCTCGCGATAGGTGTGTCAGGCGCAGCCATATTGAATGACACACCGCTATCGCGAGCAGGCTCACTCCTACCGTTACCGCGGTGTTTTTTAGAACACCGACCAGCCAATCCGCGAGCTCAACATCTCCAGCGCCGCCATCCCCGCCAGCGAGTTGCCGGCGGCGTTGAGTTCCGGCGACCACACGCACACGCTGAACTGCCCCGGCACCACCGCGACGATACCGCCACCGACTCCACTCTTGCCCGGCAGACCGACACGATAGGCAAAGTTGCCGGCCTCGTCGTACAGACCGCTGGTGGCCATGATCGAGTTGACCTGTTGGGTCTGGCGTCGGGTGAGGATCTGTTCGCCGCTGTGTTTGCAGAAACCGTCGTTGGCGAGGAAGCAGAACGCTCGCGCCAGGTCGATGCAGTTCATGCGCAACGCGCAGTGGCTGAAGTAACTGCGCAGCACCGCTTCGACATCGTTGTGGAAGTTGCCGAACGATTGCATCAGGTACGCCATGGCCGCGTTGCGGGCACGATGCTGGTATTCGGACTCGGCGACCTTGCCGTCGACGATCACTTGCGGATTGCCCGACAAGCGCCGCACAAAGTCACGCATCGACAAGGCCGGCGCGGCAAAACGCGATTGGTTGATGTCGCAGATCACCAGCGCCCCGGCGTTGATGAACGGGTTGCGCGGGCGCCCGCGTTCGAACTCCAGCTGCACCAGCGAGTTGAACGGCTGGCCGGACGGTTCGTGACCCAGACGCTCCCAGATCGCCTCGCCGGAATGCTCGATGGCCTGCACCAGGCTGAACACCTTGGAAATACTCTGCACCGAGAACGGCGTCTCGGCGTCGCCGGCGCAATACATTTCGCCGTCATTGCCATACACCGCAATGCCCAGCTGATTGGCCGGCACGGTGCCGAGGGCGGGAATGTAGTCAGCCACTTTGCCCTGCCCGATCAAGGGCCGGACAGCGTCAAGAATCTCGTTCAACAGCGCTTGCATGCCGGGTTCCGAAGTCTCGCCCCATGGGATTGCGGGGACACTTGGGCTAGACGCTGCACACGCTTGCGGAATCACACAAAACTCCTACAGGGGTCGATCAGTTTGCCCCGTCCAGCCCGGCCAGCAGCGCGCTGTCGCGACTGTAGATGTCCGGCGCATAACGCACCTGCCCGTCACTGCCGACTTGCGCTGTCCAGTAGGTCATCAGGATCGGCACCGGCGCCGACAGACGGAATTCGTGGGTGCTGCCGGTGGCGAGCAAGGTTTCGGTGCGCGCGCGTTCCGCCGGGGTCAGCAACAGGTCACGCAGTTGCATCGGATGCTCGACCCGCACACACCCGGAGCTGAACGCGCGGGGGCCTTTGTCGAACAGGGCTTTGCTCGGCGTGTCATGCAGGTACACCGCGAACGGGTTGGGGAAGCGAATGACCATCTGCCCCAGCGGGTTACGCGGCCCGGCGTCCTGGCGCAGCATGATGTTGCCGGGGTTGTCCCAGTCGATGTCCGCCGCGGCCAACGGCTGGCCATGGGCGTCGAGCACTTGCAGATTCTGGCGGCTGAGGAAGGTCTGGTCCTTGCGGATCGCCGGTAGTTTGTCTTCCTTCCAGATGGTCGGCGGCACGGTCCAGGTCGGGTTCAGGGTCAGGCGCGTGACCCGGGATTTGAGCAGCGGAGTCTGCCGTTCGGCGCGGCCGACCTGGGTGCGGGTCTGCCAGACTGGCTTGCCGCCCTGATACAGGGTCAGCTCGGCGGCAGCAACGTTGACCAGCAAGCCATCGGGCTCCATGTCCTGCGCCAGCCAGCGGAAGCGTTCGAGGTTGACGCGCAATTGTTCGCGGCGCGTCAGCGGACTGATGTTGAGTTCGGCAATCGTCCCCGGCCCGACCACCCCGTCGGCCTGCAACGAATGGTTGACCTGGAAGCTTTTTACCGCCTCCACCAGCACGCCTTCATAGGCATTGCCAGGAGTGCCGATGGCGTGAGTCAGGTAGCCTTCGTTGAACAAGCGCTGCGCCAGTTCCGGCACGCGTTTGTCTTCCATGGCCGGGCGCAGCAACGGGCCGTTGCCGACCGACTGCCAGCGCGGCAACGCTTGCTGCCGTAGGCTTGCGTAGAGATGACGCAGGCTCTGGTATTGCGCCAGACGCGGACGCGCCAGATCGAACGCGGCCTTGATGTCGTGCAGACCGGGCACGGCGATGGCGAGCAATTCGGCCTGGCGGTCACGCGGGGTGTCGTCGGCATGCCACAGCGGCTCGAAATGCGACTGCAACAGGCGCCCGTAATGCAGATCCTGCAGGGCTTGCAGGTAATTGCGAGTGATGTCGATATCGGCGCACAGTTCGCCGTCCTGCGGCGGATTGACCGCCACCGGGTAGCGCTTGGGATTGAGTCCATCATCGGCCAACAGCTGCAATTGCCCCTGCAAGGCCGGCAAACGCCCTGACTCGCTGGCCCACACCGGCAGCCAGTCCTGCTGCTGGTAGAACGCTTGCAGTTGCGCCAGCGCCGGGCCGCTCAGGTGCGCGGCAATCGCCGGGCAGGCCTGGGGCAAACCGATCAGCACCGCCTGCAGCGGACTTTGCGGTTCGACCGGCATTTCCGCCGGCGGCGTCGGCAGAGTCTGCAACGGCGGCAACGGCTCATTGGCACAAGCGACAAACGGCGCAGCGAGCAAACAAATGCTCAAGTAGGATGCGTACTTTTTGAACAACTGCTTTACTCCAATCCGTGGCCGTCTCAATGATGGTCAACCTTACATCAGGTGCGCTGAACAGTCAGGCCCGAATCAGGGGTCTGTCGGGTATGACTGGGAGTCAGGAGCCAAAGTGCCAAATAAGTAGCCAGTGAGGACACTTTATAAATGTTGACGTTTCTGCGCCGACTTCTGCTGTCTACCGCGACCCTCGTCGTCGTGAGCAGCCCCGCTTTCGCCGCCGGCAAACCATCGCCGGTTCTCTTCACCAGCCTCGCCCAGGCCGCGCCGGAACTCAATCCCCAAGCGCTGAAAGGTGCCTTGAACGCCATGCAATGCGCGGTCAACAATGGCGCGAAACCGTCCCGGCACCTGGCGATCATCGATTATTCGCAGCCCTCCACCGCCCGCCGGCTGTGGATCTTCGATCTGAGCAGACAGAAACTGGTGCTGCGCGACCTGGTCGCCCACGGCTCCAATTCCGGGGAAAACTTCGCCACCCAGTTCTCCAACCGCGAAGGCAGTTACCAGTCCAGCCTCGGCCTGTTCCGCACCCAGGAAAGCTACAAGGGCACCCACGGTTATTCGCTGCGCATGGACGGTCTGGAACCGGGCTTCAATGACATGGCCCGCGACCGCGCCATCGTGATCCACGCCGCCGATTACGTGAATCCGTTGTGGAGCAAGCGTCAGGGCCGCATCGGGCGCAGTCAGGGTTGCCCGGCGGTGCGTCCGCAAGTGGCCAGGCAGGTGATCGATAAACTCAAGGACGGCCAGTTCATGTTCTCCTGGTACCCCGACCAGCGCTGGCTGAAATCCTCGCCGTACCTCAACTGCCAGCCACAGCAGGTGGCGAGCATCTTGAGTACCCACGCCAGCTGACGAACACCACACTCCCCTGTAGGCGCAGCGTGCCGCAGCGCCTACACGGAGGTGTGTCAGTCCGCGGGGTTTGTGGCATCGCGAGCAGGCTCGCTTTCACAGGTGATCCGCGTTCGGCTGACGAACAGGGCCATGACCATCAGCGCCGCCGCAACGCCGAACGTGCTGTGCAAGCCGCTGCCGATAACCTCGGCCGGGGCTTGCGCCGGGTCTCCCGTAGCGAGCGCAAACACCGCCCCCATCACCGCCGCGCCAGTGATCAAACCCAGATTGCGCGCCAGCCCGAGCAGGGCCGAGACCACGCCGCGCTGAGCCTGACTGACCGTACTCATCAACCCGGTATTGTTCGCCGCCTGGAACAACGCGTAACTGCTGGCGATCACCGCCATCGGCAGCAGATACGCCGGCAGCCCGAAACGGGTCGGCAACAGCGCCAACAAACTGCAGCCGCCAGCCAACCCGAGCAACGCACCGGGCACCACCCGCCGCGCGCCAAAGCGATCCACCAGACGCCCCGCCGGCACACCGCCGCACGCCGCCAGCAGCGGCCCGACCGACAACGCCAGGCCGACCACGGTGCTGCCCAGTCCCAAACCCCGGCTCAGGTAAAACGGCCCGACCACCAGCGTGGTCATCATCACCGTCGTCACCAGGAACGTCAGCGCCAGGCTACTGCTCAGTCGCGCATCGGCGAACAATGACAAACGAATCAGCGGCGCCCTGGCTTTCATCTCGACCCCGACAAACACCCCGGCTCCGCACAGGCTGACCAGCAACAACATCAACGTATAACCGTCGAGTGTCATCGCCAGCGCGTAGGCTGCCAGTGCCAACACCAGCACCACGGTGCCGAGGTAATCAAACGCAACGCCCGACCTCGCCGGCCGATCCGCTGGCAGATAGCGATAAACCAGCCACGCATTGAGCAGCCCCAACGGCACGTTGAGGACAAAGATCGATGGCCAGCCGACCTGCGCGATCAGCAAGCCACCCAGCGACGGCCCGAGGCTGGTGCCGGTGGCCGACATCGTCGCCAGCAAGCCCATCGCACTGCCCGCTCGCGCCTTGGGCACCGCATCTGCCACCAGCGCCACGGTCAACGCAAACATGATCGCCGCACCAAGGCCTTGCACCGCCCGGGCGCCGATCAACCAGCCCAATCCCGGGGCCAGCGCGCAGCACAAAGACGCGCTGGTAAAAATGCCGATCCCGATCAGTAACAGTCGCCGCCGACCGATCCCGTCGCCCAGACGCCCGACACTGACGATCAACGTGGTGACCGCCAGCAGGTACGCCAGCACGATCCACTGCACCTGTTGAAACGTCGCCCCGAATGCCGTGGCCAGCGTCGGCAGCCCGGCGTTGGCGATGCTGGTGTCCAGCGACGGCATCAACATCGACAGCGCCAGACTGGTCAGCGCCCAGCGGGCTTGGGGGGTCAACGGGGATCCGGGCATCGGGCGCTCCTGGTGCAAAGGTCAGACGGCATAGCCTGAGTCTCGACAAGGCAAGGCGCAAGACGCATGCTTTGCACTTGATACCTGCATGGAACGCCATGTCATGAGCACACCGGATCTGAACCTGTTGATCACCCTCGACGTGTTGTTGCGCGAAGGCAGCGTCGCGCGCGCCGCGCAATGCCTGCGGTTGAGCCCGTCGGCCATGAGCCGCGCCCTGGCCCGGCTGCGCGAAACCACTGGCGATCCATTGCTGGTAAGGGCCGGCCGTGGTCTGGTACCGACACCACGGGCGCTGGAGTTGCGCGAGCGGGTCAGTGGCCTGGTGCAGGAAGCCGAGGCGGCGTTGCGCCCCGCCGAAATACTCGACCCCGGCCAGTTGCAGCGCACCTTCACCTTGCGCAACACCGACGGTTTCGTTGAAACCTTCGCCGCCGCACTGCTCGCGCGCATCGCTGAAGAGGCGCCCGGCGTGCGCCTGCGGTTTGTGCAGAAAGCCGACAAGGACAGCACGCTGCTGCGTGAAGGCCGGGTGGATCTGGAGACCGGTGTGGTCGACGACAGCACCGACCCGGCGCTGCACAGCCGTATCCTGTTTCAGGATCACTGGATCGGCGTGGTCCGTGAGGGGCATGCGTTGAGTGCGGGCAAGATCAGCAGCAAACGCTTTGCCGGCGGCCAGCACATTCTCATCTCACGTCGTGGGCGCAGCAGCGGTCCGGTGGACGAAGCGTTGCTCGCGTTGGGGCTGACGCGGGATATCGTCACCTCGTTCGGCGGCTTCTCTGCCGCCCTGACGCTGGTCCGCGAATCGGACCTGATCGCCACCGTTCCGGAGCGTCACACCAGCAAACTGCGCACGGGCCTGCACAGTTTCTCTCTGCCCTTCAGGATGCCGCCGATCAGCGTGTCGATGCTCTGGCACCCGCGCATGGACGCCGACCCGGCGCATCGCTGGTTGCGCAACTGTGTCAGGGAAGTCTGCGTCTAACGCGCATCACCGCCGACCGGTTTGTAGAACAGGAATTTGCCGACCTCGGCGGTCTTTCTGTATTCCCTGGCCCAACTCGGATGCACGTTGCGATCATGGAAGTACAGCGCGCCATGGGTACGATCCGGCAGCTGGCGGTTCAGCGCCTTGCCTGCAATCGCCTTGGCCAGGGTGTATTCGGCGTCTTCCTTGACCTGATCCGCCTTGCCATCGCACCACCAGGAAAACTGGCAGCTTTTGGTTTCCGAACCCTGCTTGACCACTTCGCACACCGTACCGGGGAAGCCGTCGTGGCCCAGGCGGTTCATCACCACATTGGCCACCGCTTGCATTTCCGGCGTATCACGGCCCTTGGCTTCCCAGTAGATACTGCGCGCCAGGCAGGTGATCGGATCATCCAGCGGCGCGGAGCCTGCCGGGTCTACCGCTTGTACTTCGGTGGGGGTGATCGCTTCGGATTTGGGCGCCGGCGCGGCGCTGACTTTGTCGGCGGCTTTTTCTTCCAGCACCTGAGCCTTTTCTTCGGCCTTGGCCTTGATCGGTGCCTGTTCGGTAGCCATCACCCCACCGGCCATCAGGGTCACTGCGAAACAGCCAGCCAACCATTTCAATCCCATGTCAGTTCTTCCGGCAGCGCCCGGTCCGGGCAAGGTGTTTCGTGGGGGAGACGCCCGGTTTCCGGGGCCTTTGGAGAGTGTAGACGGCAAATACCGGCGCATCGTTCCGCAGAAAAACCCGCTCGATGAAGAAAAAGACATTGCATTCCCCCGGGCCATTTCGCGCATCATGGGCGCATTCCGCTCAAGGGAGATTTCCATGCGCTTCATGCCATCCGTTTTGCGTTTTGCCGCGCTGTCCGTGGGCCTGGCCGTGACTGCCTCGGCCATGGCTGCCGACGAGTCGCAACTGATCGAGTCGATCAACGCCTACCGTAGCCAACCACAGCGCTGCGGCAGCCAGGCGTCCAACGAATTGCCACCGCTGTCGGCCGATCCACGACTGCGGCTGCCGGCCACCGGTGCAGTCGATCTGCAACAGGCCATGGCCAGCGCCAGTTACCCGATGGTCAACGTGCAGGCGATCACCCTCAACGGCCCGCGTGATGCGGCGTCGGCGATGAAGGCGATACAGGAGAGTTTCTGTCAGGTGGTGCTGGATCCACAGTTCGTCGATGTCGGCGTCAGCCGTACCGATCGCGACTGGCGCATTGTGCTGGCGCGACCGTTGCTGTCGGCGAAACTGGGCGATGCGCAGAGCGAAGGCCAGAAGTTGCTCGAGCAGCTCAACGCCGCCCGCGCCCAGCCGCGCCAATGCGGTGGCCAGGCCTTCGCCGCCGCCGCACCGTTGGCCTGGAATGCGAGCCTGGGCACTATCTCCCAGGATCACAGCCGGGACATGGCCAACAACAACTACTTCGACCACAAGGACCGCGACGGCCGCACCCCGGGTGACCGCGCCGAACTGGCCGGCTACAGCGGCCAACAGGTCGGCGAAAACATCGCCGCCGGGCAAGACACCGTACGCAAAGTCGTCGACGGCTGGCTCGCCAGCCCCGGCCACTGCGCCAACCTGATGAACCCGCAATACAAGGAACTCGGCGCCGCCTACGCGACCGATCCAAAGAGCAGCGCCGGGATCTACTGGACCGCGATGTTTGGTGCGCAATAACCCCTATCCCATGCACCGCTACCCCCTGTAGGCGTGAGCCTGCTCGCGATAAGGCCAGCCCAGTCAACATGGCCATCGACTGACCCACCGCCATCGCGAGCAGGCTCACTCCTACAATGTCTGGTGGTACATCCAGAATTCCGACCGCCACAAAAAAACCGGAGCCATGGCTCCGGTTTTTTCATTGTCAGTGGGTTCTCATTCCCGCTGCATACATCGCCAGTTTCAGCAGGCTCGCCACCACCGCGAGTGACACCACACTGCCCAGCCAGATCAGCAACAACCAGCCCAGGCGCTTGTACCAGCGGCTGGATCTGGCCTCGCGCGAATCAATGGTAGCCATCGCCAATCCTCACTTTGCCGCGGAATACGTAGTAGCTCCAGAAGGTGTACATCAGGATCACCGGCAGGATGAACAGTGCGCCGATCAGGGCGAACAACTGGCTCGATGGCGGTGACGCCGCCGCCCACAGGCTCACCGACGGCGGGATGATGTTCGGCCAGATGCTCAGCGCCAGGCCGATGTAACCCAGCAGCATCAACACCAACGTGAACACGAACGGCCAGTGGGTGTGGCGCTGACGCAAGGTGCGCAGCAATCCGAACAACGCCAGCAGCGCCAGCACCACCAACCCGCCAAACACCAGCAAGTGCCCATGGCTCGACCAGCGCGTGGCCAGTTCCGGGTGCAGTTGCAAGGTCCACACGCCAATCACCACCACCATCGCCAGCAGCAACCAGGCCAATGGTCGGGTGAACAGGCGCATCCGCGATTCGAGCATGCCTTCGGTCTTGACCAGCAACCAGGTACTGCCCAGCAGCGCATACGCCACCACCAGACCGACGCCGCACACCAGCGGGAACGGCGCCAGCCAGTCCAGGCCGCCACCGGCAAACTGCCGATCCACCACGGGAATGCCCGACACGTACGCGCCGATCACCACGCCTTGGGAGAACGTCGCCAGCAGCGAGCCGCCGATGAACGCCTTGTCCCACCAATGGCGTTTCTGCGGCGACGACTTGAAGCGAAACTCGAACGCCACGCCACGGAAAATCAGCCCGCAGAGCATCAGGATCAGCGGCAGGTACAACGCCTCCAGAATCACTCCATACGCCAGCGGAAAAGCGCCATACAACGCCGCGCCACCGAGCACCAGCCAGGTTTCGTTGCCGTCCCAGACCGGGGCGACGGTGTTCATCATCACGTCGCGCTCCTGCTCATCGGGGATCAGCGGAAACAGGATCCCCAGCCCCAGATCGAAACCGTCCATGATCACGTACATCATCACCCCGAAGGCAATGATCACACCCCAGATCAACGAAAGATCGATACCTTGAATACCCATGATTCAATGCTCCTTTATCAGTGGATCCGGGTCGCGGATTCAAGGTGATCGGTCGCTGCCGAAAGAGGCCGGCGCGGTGTCTGCAAATGTTCATCCGCAGGCGGATGTTCGTGATGCGGCTGCGGACCTTTGCGTACCAGTTTCATCATGTAGCCGATGCCCACGGTGAACACCGAGCAGTAGATCACCACGAACAGCAGCAACGAGGTGCTCATCTGCGCCACCGAGTGGTGGGACGCCGCGTCATGGGTACGCATCAGGCCGTACACCACCCACGGCTGACGCCCGACTTCGGTAGTGATCCATCCGGCCAGCAGCGCGATCAACCCACTCGGCCCCATCAGCAATACCAGACGCTGGAAGCCACGATGCTGATAGAGCTTGCCACCACGACGCAGGGCGAGGCCCAGCAGACCGACGAGGATCATCAACATGCCCAGCCCGGCCATCACGCGGAAGCTCCAGAAGATGATGGTCGAATTCGGCCGATCCTCTTTCGGGAAGCTCTTGAGCGCCGGGATCTGTTTGTCGAGGCTGTGGGTCAGGATCAGGCTGCCCAGGTACGGGATTTCCAGCGCGTACCTGGTCTTCTCCGCCTGCATGTCGGGGATGCCGAACAGCACCAGCGGCGTCGGGCCGTTGTCGGCGTTTTCCCAGTGACCTTCGATGGCGGCGATTTTTGCCGGTTGATGCTCCAGGGTGTTCAAGCCGTGGGCGTCACCGACCACTGCCTGAATCGGCGCAACGATCAGCGCCATCCACAACGCCATGGAAAACATCTTGCGCACCGGCGCCGTGTTGTTGCCGCGCAGCAAGTGCCAGGCCGCCGACGCACCGACGAAGAACGACGTCGCAACGAACGCGGCAATCGCCATGTGCGCCAGCCGGAACGGGAACGAAGGGTTGAACACGATTGCCAGCCAGTCCAGCGGCATCACCCGACCGTCGACGATTTCGAAGCCCTGCGGGGTCTGCATCCAACTGTTGGAAGCGAGAATCCAGAAGGTCGAAATCAACGTGCCGATGGCGACCATCACCGTGGCGAAGAAGTGCAAACCACGACCGACGCGGTTCCAGCCGAACAGCATGACCCCGAGGAAACCGGCCTCAAGGAAGAATGCAGTCAGCACCTCATAGGTCAGCAACGGCCCGGTGATGCTCCCGGCGAAGTCGGAAAACCCACTCCAGTTGGTACCGAACTGGTACGCCATGACCAGCCCCGAGACCACGCCCATGCCGAAGTTGACGGCAAAGATCTTCGACCAGAAGTGGTAAAGATCACGGTAAGTGTCGTCATGGGTTTTCAGCCACAAGCCTTCGAGTACCGCAAGGAAACTCGCCAGACCGATGGTGATCGCCGGGAAGATAATGTGGAACGAAACCGTGAACGCGAATTGAATTCGCGCCAGGTCCAGTGCCTCCATGTTGAGCATGATGATGTCCTCATCCAGGCTGAAAAGCGGCAGCACGTCGCCGGGCCACCGCCAGGCGTGAACGCCTGCAGCCAGTCAAATTGCTATGGTTTTTTATGAGTAGCGGGTCAGGCCACCGACGACGGGATCAGGTTGCTGACCTTGGCCGCTTCGAGGCGAATCGCGACGAATTTCGAGGTCGGCGTGTAGGTCCGGTCGCCGTAGCTTTCCAGCGGCACCAGCGGATTGGTTTCCGGGTAGTAAGCAGCCGCCTGACCGGGCGGAATGTCGTAGGCGATCAGGGTGAAACCGCTGACCCGACGCTCACGGTCGTCATTCCACAGCGCCACCAGATCGACCTTCTGCCCCGGTTCGAAACCGAGCCGCTGGATGTCCTGTTCGTTGGCGAAGATCACGTCGCGCATGCCGTAGACCCCGCGATAACGGTCGTCGAGGCCGTACAGCGTGGTGTTGTACTGATCGTGCGAACGCATGGTCTGCAGGATCAGATGCGGCTTGACCGGCAGGTTGCGCACGCCTTCGCTGATCAGGTGTTCCGGCAGCACGCACGGGGTGAACTGGGCTTTGCCGGATTCGGTGTTCCAGACCCGGTCCGAGGCGTCGTTGCCAAGGTGGAAGCCACCCGGGGTCAACAGCTTCTCGTTGAAGTTCTCGAAACCCGGAATCACGTCGCCGATCAGGTTGCGGATGCGCCCGTAGTCGCCCACGACCCACTCCCAGTCGATTGGATGTTTGCCCAACGTGGCGGCGGCAATCCCGGCAATGATCGCCGGCTCGGACTTCAAGTGCGCCGACTTCGGTTTCAGTTGACCGAACGACAAGTGCACCATGCTGAAGGTGTCTTCCACCGTCACGCCTTGCGGGCCTTCGGCCTGGATGTCGATGTCGGTGCGACCGAGGCACGGCAGGATCAACGCGTCACGCCCGGTCACCAGATGGCTGCGGTTGAGCTTGGTCGAGATGTGCACGGTCAGGTCGAGTTTGCGCATCGCTTCGTGGGTGCGCGGGGTGTCCGGTGTGGCTTGGGCAAAGTTGCCGCCCAGACCGATGAACACCTTGGCCTCGCCACGCTCCATGGCACCGATCGCCATGACGGTGTTGTGGCCGTGCATGCGCGGCACTTTGAAGTTGAAGCGGTTTTCCAGTGCGTCCATCAGCTCCTTGGGCGCCAGTTCGTTGATGCCCATGGTGCGGTCGCCCTGCACGTTGCTGTGACCGCGCACCGGCGACAGACCGGCACCCGGACGACCAACGTTGCCGCGCAACAGTTGCAGGTTGATGACTTCCTGCAGGGTCGGCACCGAGTGCACGTGTTGGGTCAGGCCCATGGCCCAGCACATGATCACGCTCTTGGCGCGGCCATACATGCGCGCCGCCAGTTCGATGTCGTGCAGCGGCACGCCGGACTGTTCGAGGATGTGCTCCCACGAAGTCGCATCGACTTCCGCCAGATAGCTGTCCAGACCCGAGGTGTGCTCGGCAATGAATGCGTGGTCAAACACCGGTTCGCCGCCGCTGGCCTGGGCTTCACGCTCCCACTGCAAGAGGAACTTGGCCATGCCGCGAATCATCGCCATGTCGCCACCCAGCGCCGGACGGAAGTACGCGGTGTTGGTCGCTTCCCAGCCGTTGCTGAGCATCTCGATCGGGTTCTGCGGGTTCTGGAAACGTTCCAGGCCACGCTCCTTCAACGGGTTGATGCACACCACTTGCGCGCCGCGTTTCACCGCTTCACGCAGCGGTTCGAGCATGCGCGGGTGGTTGGTGCCGGGGTTCTGGCCGATGACGAAAATCGCGTCGGCGTGGTGCAGGTCCTCGTAGACCACGGTGCCTTTACCAACGCCGAGGGTCTCGCCCATGCTCACCGCACTGGCTTCGTGGCACATGTTCGAGCAGTCGGGGAAATTGTTGGTGCCAAAGGCGCGGACGAACAACTGGTAGAGAAACGCCGCTTCGTTGCTGGCCCGGCCCGAGGTGTAGAACTCGGCCTCGTGCGGCGATTTCAGGCCCTTGAGGTGTTCGGCAATCAGCGCGAACGCCTCTTCCCAGGTGGTTTCCACATAGCGGTCGATCCGCGCGTCGTAACGCATCGGATGAGTCAGGCGGCCCTGATATTCCAGCCAGTAATCGCTCTGTTCAGCCAGGCTCGACACCGTGTACTTGTTAAAGAACGCCGGATCGACCAGGCGCCCGGTGGCCTCCCAGTTCACCGCTTTGGCGCCGTTCTCGCAGAACTTGAGCATGCTCGCGCCGGGGGCTTCACCCCACGCACAGCCCGGGCAGTCAAAACCGCCGTTCTGGTTGGTCTTGAGCATGGCGCGGATGTTTTTCAGGGCGTTTTCACTGCCCAGCCAGCTTTTGGTCAGGCTGATGACAGCCCCCCAACCTGCAGCGGCACCCTTGTAAGGTTTGTAACGGTCGACTTGTGACATGGGACATCTCCATGACGATGCACACAGGCGTGAACCTGATCTTGGTTAAACAGCGACGGCCGATTTTGCACAGCAATAAAGCGGTCGTTTCAGTTGCCGGAGCAAGGATATGAACCGATACAAAATATTGTCTAATCGCTATTTATGACCACACTATCGAAAGCGTCTATCACGGCTAAAAACCCTTTATTTACGGGGCCTTGCGAAACTAAAGCGGAAACTTTCAATGAAAAACAATTCATCATCGACGCCATCAATCAGCCGTTCATTAACAGTGATTGGACGCCCTCTGAAGTTGCCCATAACCTGCGCCAACTTGTTCCGTTAATGCGGATTTCTCACTCCTGCGAGGCTGTCATGTCAGAGCGTGTCTTGATCGATGGTTACAACCGCCGCGTCGACTATCTGCGCATGTCGGTCACCGACCGCTGCGACTTCCGCTGCGTCTATTGCATGGCTGAAGACATGCAGTTTCTGCCGCGCCAACAGGTACTGACGCTGGAAGAGATCTATCAACTGGCGCAGAGCTTCGTGGCACTGGGCACCCGCAAAATTCGCCTGACTGGCGGCGAGCCGTTGATTCGCCCGGGCGTGGTCAAGCTGTGCGAGCAGATCGCCGCCCTGCCCGGCCTGCGCGAACTGTGCATGACCACCAATGGCTCGCAATTGGGCAAACTCGCGGCGCCGCTGTTCGACGCCGGGGTCAAACGCCTGAATATCAGCCTCGACAGCCTCGACCCCGAGCGCTTCAGGCAAATGACCCGCACCGGTGATCTGGCGCAGGTGATCAGCGGCATCGATGCCGCGCGCAAGGCCGGTTTCACCCGAACTAAACTCAACGTCGTGGTGATGCAGGGGCGCAACGATCAGGAGATCAACGATCTGGTGAGCTTCGCCATCGACCGCCAGCTCGACATCTCCTTCATCGAGGAAATGCCGTTGGGGATCATCAGCGAACACAGCCGGGCGGAGTCGTTTTTCTCCAGTGCCCAGGTACGCGAGAAAATCGCCGAGCGCTACACCCTGATCGACTCCGCCGAGTCGACCCAAGGCCCGTCGCGCTACTGGCGCGTGGCCGAGGCGCCGGACATTCGCCTGGGCTTTATCTCGCCGCACAGCCACAATTTCTGCGGCACCTGCAACCGCGTGCGGCTGACCGTCGAAGGTCGCCTGCTACTGTGTCTGGGTAACGAGCATTCGGTGGATCTCAAAGCCGTGCTGCGCGCTCATCCGGGGCAACCGCAGCGGCTGGAGAAAGCCATTATCGAGGCGATGAAACTCAAGCCGTATCGGCACAATTTCGAAGTGAACGACGACGTCCAGGTCGTGCGCTTCATGAACATGACCGGCGGCTGAGCCGCCCTCACCCTGCGTAACCGGGATCGCCCAGCATGATCATCAGACCCAAGGTCAACCAATTCGCCATCCTCTTCACCCTCAAGGGTTCGATTGCCAAACGCATCGCCCTGCGCACCCTGATGGTCACCCTGCTGGCCTCGGCCATCGTCCTGATTGAAATGCTCCATCCGAGCAACTTCACCAAGGTCAACGCCACGCCGTTCACCCTGCTCGGGCTGTCGCTGTCGATCTTCATGAATTTTCGCAACAACGCCTGCTACGACCGCTGGTACGAAGCGCGCAAAGCCTGGGGGGATGTGCTCGTACACATTCGTTCGGTGATCCGCGAAACCCATGTCATCCGCGAATCGGTGCAGCGCCAGCCGTTGCTGCTCAATCTCTGCGGGTTTGCCCATGCGCTGAATGCGCGGTTGCGCCGGGAAAGCGAAGCGGCGGCCAGCAGCGCGTGGATCACGCCGAAACCGGACGAGCAGACCCCGGACTACAGCGGGCGGATTTTGCAGCAGGTCGGTCAGCAGTGTTCCGACCTGCACCAGAGCGGCGAACTGACCGAGTGGCGCTACATGCTCCTGGCCAATCACCTGACCAGCCTGACTCAGGCGCAAGCGGTGTGCGAACGGATCAAGAACACCCCGCTGCCCTTCCCCTACACCTTGCTGCTGCACCGCACGATCTACCTGTTCTGCATCCTGCTGCCCTTCGCCATGGCCGAGCCGCTGGGCTGGCTGACGCCGTTGTTCACGGCGATTGTCAGCTACACGTTCTTTGGTCTGGATGCGATTGCCGATGAACTGGAAGACCCATTCGGCCGCGACGAAAACGACCTGGCGACCGACTCGCTGGTGCGCACCATCGAGCGCGACATCCTCAGCGAACTGGGCGTGACCGACCTGCCGCCGATGCTGCTGCCGGTGGACTATGTGCTGAGCTGATCCCGCCCTCCACACAAATCCCCCTGTAGGAGTGAGCCTGCTCGCGATAGCGGTTGACCAGTCAGCGCATATGCTGACTGTGCCACCGTCATCGCGAGCAGGCTCACTCCTACAGGTTCGATGTACACCCGCAAAATGGCCGAGCACCATAAATCCAAATGTGGGAGCGAGCCTGCTCGCGAAAGCAATCATCCAGTCAATATTGATGTTGAATCTGCAGACGCCTTCGCGAGCAGGCTCGCTCCCACAGGTTTGATTGGTGTTGGGGTCAGAAAAGTTCGCTGAAGGGAATGAAGCGCAGTGCGTCGCCGATGCGGTGGGTGCTGTTTTCCGGTACTTCCACCAGGCCATCGGCCCAGGTTGCACCGAGCAGGACGCCGGAGCTTTGATTCGGGTACAGCACCGCACTCCCCGCCTCCAGCCGCACCCGCAGGTATTCGCGGCGGCTGCCAGCCTTGCTCCAGTCGAACCCGGCGCTCACCGCGAAGCTCAGCGGCATGACGTCTTCCACGCCCTGGATGCGCAGCAGATATGGCCGCGCCAGCAGGCCGAAGGTCACCAGTGCCGAGGTCGGATTGCCCGGCAGGCCGATCACCGGCACCGTGCCGAAATGGCCCACGGTCAACGGTTTGCCAGGCTTGATCGCGAGCTTCCACAGCAGCGGTTTGCCGTCCTCGCGCAGCACCTGCCCGAGGCAATCGGCATCGCCGGCAGACACGCCGCCGGTGGTCAGGATCAAGTCGGCCGCCACTTGCAGTTGTTCAAGCTTGAGCCGCGTCTGCGCCGGGCGATCCGGGAGAATCCCGGCGTCGATCACCTCGCAGCCCAGCTCACGCAACCAGTGACCGAGCAACACACGGTTGCTGTTGTAGATGCTGCCGGGGCGCAGCGGCTGGCCCGGTTCGACCAGTTCATCACCAGTCGACAACAGCGCCACGCGTGGGCGACGCACCACGTGCAACTGCGCCAGCCCTTGCCCGGCAGCGACTGCCAGTTCGAATGGCCCAAGGCGTTTGCCGGCGCGCAGCAGGATATCGCCAACGCGATTTTCCTGGCCTTGTGCGCGAATGTTCTGCCCTGCCTTCAGCGGCTGCAAAAAGCCCACGCGGCCGTCCTCCAGCACTTCGACGTTTTCCTGCATCTCAACACTGGTGGCGCCGGGCGGCAGCGGTGCGCCCGTAAAAATCCGCGCGCAGGTGCCAGGCAGCAATGCGTCCGGCGCCAGCCCGGCGTAGACCTTTTGCGATACCTTCAGCGGCTGGCGATGCAAGTCAGCGAGATTGAGCGCGTAACCGTCCATGGCACTGTTCGGCCATGGCGGCAGGTCGAGCGTCGCCACCAGATCGCTGGCCAACACCCGTCCGCGCGCATCGTCGAGCGGTAACAGTTCGCTGTCAGCCAGACGTTGCTCATTGGCCATGCCCAGCAATTGGTCGAGGGCATCCTCGACCGGCATCAACGGTGCCTTGCTCATCCGCGTGGCCCACAGGCTTGCACTGCCTTGAGGTGTGGCACGAAGTTGCACGGGCGATGACGGTTATCCAGTTGCTCGGCGAGAATGCCTTCCCACGCGGTGCGGCAAGCACCGGTCGAACCCGGCAGGCAGCACACCAGCGTGCCGTTGGACAACCCGGCCAGCGCTCGGCTTTGCACGGTGGACGTGCCGATGTCGAGAATCGAAATGGCGCGGAACAACTCACCGAAACCATCGATCTGCTTGTCGAGCAGGCAAGCCACTGCTTCCGGTGTGCTGTCGCGGCCGGTGAACCCGGTGCCGCCGGTGATCAGTACCACCTGAATATTGTCGTCGGCAATCCAGTGCGCAACCTGGGCGCGAATCTTGTACAGATCATCCTTGAGCAGATTGCGCTCACTCAGGGTATGACCGGCCTCCAGCAGACGACTGACCAGCAACTGGCCCGAGGTATCGCTGGCGTAATCGCGGGTATCGCTGACCGTCAGCACAGCAATGTTCAGGGGGACAAACAGGGCATCCGCTTTCGCGCTCATGGGACTCTCCGGCAGTAGTTAATCACATTGCCCAGCAGCCTAAGTGCCACTTATGAATACTGTCTAATCACTCTAACCAACCACATTATCGACCGGCTCTATCGGTGCCGTTGACCTCGACCAAAGCCTTTGAAATCATGGGCGATAGAGCTGATCGATAGGCTTTTCAATACTTCCGATTGGACGAATGGACAGTCAAATGAGATTGTCGCGCCTCGCGTTTTTCGTGCGCTGCGCGCATCTGCGTCAATACTCATTCCAATTTCTCAACGAGCAGGTGCCATAGTGGACATCAAACAACTCAAGTTCCTGATCGCACTGGATGAAACCCGACACTTCGGCCAAGCCGCCGCACGCTGCCATATCACCCAGCCAACCCTGTCGATGCGTCTGCGCAACCTGGAAGATGAGCTGGACCTGGTGCTGGTCAATCGCGGCCAGCGCTTTGAAGGTTTCACTCAGGCCGGCGAACGGGTGCTGGCCTGGGCCCGCACACTGTTGGCTGCCCATGACGGCTTGTTCGCCGAAGCGGCGGCGTGCCGCGGGCAACTGGTGGGTAGCCTGCGCCTGGGGTTGGTGCCGTTGAGCAGCTTCAACCCGGTCAATTACATTCAGGGTTTGTCCGCGACTTACCCCGAGCTGAAATTCAGTCTGTCGTCGCTCAGTTCCAACGAGATCATCGAGGGGTTGGGCAACAACCAGCTCGATCTGGGCGTGTGCTATCTGGACCACGTCAACCCGAACTACTTCGAGTTTTTCGAGATCGGCGAAACCCGCGTCGGGCTGCTTTACGACAACCGTCACTTCCATTTCGAAGGCTCGGAAATGAGCTGGGAAGACGCCGCCGAACTGCCGCTGGGGATGATCACCACTGGCATGCATTACCGCAAATCCATCGACTTGAGTTTCCGCAGTCGCGGGCTCAATCCGCAGCCGATTCTGGAGAGCGATTCGACCTATCAGCTGTTGCAGGCGATTCACCAGGGTTTCTGCTGCTCGATCATGCCGCTGGACAGCGGGCTGGAACAGCCGATCGAACATTTGTCGTTCATGCAGTTGCCGGATGCCAGCGTGCTCGCGCCGCTGGGGCTGGTGATGCGCAAGACCGAGCCGCGTTCGGCGATTGCCGAGAAGTGTTTTGCCGAGGCGCGCAAGTTGTTCGGGGTTGAGGCTCCTGCCGAATAGGTGATGTTGGCTGTAAGGACGCCATCGCGAGCAGGCTCACTCCTACATTTGGAATGCGTTCTCCTGTAGGAGTGAGCCTGCTCGCGATGAGGCCAGAACATGCAATCGCGGACCTTTGAAATCGGTGATCGACCAACCCAATCACCAGATCAGAACAAGCGATTGGACGCACTTTTAACTCCCCCGTAGCCTGAACTCACTTCAGCGCTTCGGGACTTTCAAGATGCTGTGCCAAGTTGATCCAACTGCCGAACCGGGCGATGCCAACGCCCCCGCGCCGCAACCGTCACAAGTGGCGTTTCGCGAATACCTGCCGCACGCCCCGCTCTCGCACGCCGCCCTGGCCGCGGAAATCGCCCTGGCGATCACCTTCAATGGCCTGAGCCAGGCAGTGATGATGGTCTCGCCCGGCAACCTCGAAGACTTCATCCGGGGCTTCAGCCTGAGCAACGCGATCATCGACAGTGTCGACGAGATCTACGACATCCGCCTGAGCCATTTCGATCAGGCCTGCCAGGCTGACGTGCAGATTTCCAGTCGCGCCTTCTGGGCGCTGAAGGATCATCGTCGGCAGATGGCCGGCACCAGCGGCTGCGGCATCTGTGGTGTCGAAGCGCTGGAGCAGGCGTTGCCGCAACTGGACATCCTGCAACCCTGCGCACTGCCGCCGGCTGCGCATTTCGACGGTATCCGCCAACGCATCGAACAGGCCCAGCAACTGGCCCGCAGCAGCGGCGCCCTGCACGCTGCGCTGTACTTCGATGCCAACGGTAAAGCGCTGCTGTGCCGTGAAGACATCGGCCGCCACAACGCCCTCGACAAGCTGATCGGCGCGCTGCACCTCGCCGAAGTCGATGCGCGCCAGGGCTTCGTGGTGGTCACCAGCCGTTGCAGCCTGGAACTGATCCACAAAGCGGTGCGCGCCCGCCTCGGCACCCTCGTCAGCCTGTCCGCCCCGACGGCGTTGACCGTGCGCTGGGCGCTCAAGCACAGGCTCAATCTGATCCACGTCCCGCACCGCAACGCCCCCCGAATCTACAGCCCGATCCAGGAGCTTTCGCCATGAGCAACACCCTCACCCACCTCGACGATCAGGGCCGCGCCAACATGGTCGACGTCAGCGACAAGGCGCCGACCCGCCGCGAAGCCAGCGCGCAAGCCTGGGTGCAGATGCGCCCGGAAACGCTGCAGATGATCCAGGCCAACGGCCACCCCAAGGGCGATGTCTTCGCCGTGGCGCGGATCGCCGGGATTCAAGCGGCCAAGCGCACCCACGAGCTGATCCCGCTGTGCCACGCGCTGCTGCTCAGCTCGATTCACGTCGAACTCAAGGCCTGCGAACCGGACCGCGTGCAGATCACCAGCACCTGCCGCCTCACCGGCCAGACCGGGGTCGAACTCGAAGCGCTGACCGCCGCCAGCGTCGCGGCGCTGACCATTTACGACATGTGCAAAGCGGTGGACCGGGCGATGGTCATCGGCGACATCCGCCTGCTCAGTAAACAGGGCGGACGCTCCGGACACTTTCAATGGGAGGACGCGCAATGATCCTGATCAACTACTTCGCCAGCTACCGTGATCGCCTCAATCTGGGCGGCGAAAAAATCCCCCTGAGCAACGACCTGACCAGCATCGAGGACGTGCGGCTGATGCTCATGGCCCGTGGTGAGGAATGGCGCGAAGTGCTCGGCGCCGGCAACCTGATGTGTGCGTTGAATCAGGAGCTGTGCCAACCGAGCGCAGCCATCGAAGACTTCGACGAGATCGCGTTTTTTCCACCGGTCACCGGGGGCTGAGCATGACGGTACGAGTCCAGCATAAAAGTTTCGATGTCGGCCAGTTGACCGCCGACTTGCATGCGCGTAATCCACGGGTCGGCGCAGTGGTGAATTTCATCGGCTACGTGCGCGATCTGAACATCCGCCAAAGCGTGAATGAGCTGTTCCTCGAACACTATCCGGGCATGACCGAAAAGGCTCTCGAACAGATCGCCCGAGAGGCCCGCGAGCGTTGGCCGCTGCTGGGGGTGGAGATTGTGCATCGGGTCGGTGCACTGTCTGTCAGCGAGCCGATCGTGTTCGTCGGCGTCAGCAGCAAGCACCGACACATGGCGTTCGAAGCCTGCGCCTTCATCATGGATGTGCTCAAGACCCGTGCGCCGTTCTGGAAGCGTGAGAGCACGCCGCAAGGCGCACACTGGGTCGAGGCGCGCAAGAGTGATCAGGATGCGGCGCTGCGCTGGAGCCTGGCGCATGCCTGAAGATCAAGAGCCCCTCACCCTAACCCTCTCCCGGAGGGAGAGGGGACTGATTGGGGGATATTGAAGAAATTCACCGAATCGAAAGATTGGCTCTGAATCCATAATCGACTCAATCTTCAGGTCGATGGATAACGCCAGACACCTCGGTCGGCCCCCTCTCCCTCTGGGAGAGGGCTGGGGTGAGGGTTGAAATTCTGATTAGATAGCAACTCCGCCAGGATTAAATTCCGGAGTCTCGTTTGAGCACAGCGCCCAACAACCTGCCCCGCCCCGATCCCGTCACGCTGCGCCAGGCCTGGCGCTTCTGGCTCAAGCTCGGCTGCATCGGTTTCGGCGGCCCGGCCGGGCAGATCGCGATCATGCATCAGGAACTGGTCGAACGTCGGCGCTGGATCTCCGAGCGGCGTTTCCTCCATGCGCTCAATTACTGCATGTTGCTGCCCGGCCCCGAAGCCCAGCAACTGGCGACCTACATTGGCTGGCTGTTGCATCGCACCTGGGGCGGGGTGATCGCCGGGGCGCTGTTCGTGCTGCCGTCGCTGTTCATCCTGATTGCGCTGTCGTGGGTGTACATCGCGTTCGGCGACGTGCCGGTGGTGGCCGGCATCTTCTACGGAATCAAACCGGCGGTGACCGCGATTGTCTTGCACGCCGCTCATCGCATTGGCTCGCGGGCACTGAAAAACAGTTGGCTGTGGGCCATCGCCGGGGCGTCATTCGTGGCGATCTTTGCCTTCAACCTGCCGTTCCCGCTGATCGTGCTCGGGGCGGCGTTGCTCGGCTATTTCGGCGGGCGCCTGGCGCCGCAGCGCTTCAACAATGGCGGCCAGCGCAGCAGCGCCAAATCTTTCGGCCCGGCGTTGATCGATGACGACACGCCGGCACCTGAACATGCGCGATTCAGCCTGCCGAAGCTGTGGCGCTTGCTGTTGGTCGGCGCGGCGCTGTGGTGTTTGCCGATGGGGCTGCTGATCGCGCTGTTCGGCTGGGACGGCACGTTCACACAAATGGGCTGGTTCTTCACCAAAGCCGCGCTGCTGACCTTTGGCGGGGCGTACGCGGTGTTGCCGTATGTCTATCAGGGCGCGGTCGGGCATTACGGCTGGCTGACGCCAACGCAGATGATCGACGGCCTCGCCCTCGGCGAAACCACGCCCGGTCCGCTGATCATGGTGGTGGCGTTTGTCGGTTTCATCGGCGGTTACGTGCAACCGGCGTTCGGCGCGGAACATGCGTTCGCCGCCGGCGCACTGGCGGCGACACTCGTGACCTGGTTCACCTTCCTGCCCTCGTTTCTGTTCATCCTCGCCGGCGGGCCGCTGGTGGAATCGACCCACAATGAATTGAAGTTCACCGCACCGCTGACCGCGATCACCGCGGCGGTGGTCGGGGTGATTCTCAACCTGGCGTGTTTCTTCGCTTATCACGTGTTCTGGCCGAGCGGTTTTGCCGGGCACCCGGATCTGTTTTCGATCGGGCTGGCGCTGCTGGCTGCGCTGGCGCTGTTCATTTTCAAGCGCGGCGTGATTGAAGTGTTGATCGTTTGCGCCCTTGCCGGGCTGGGCTTTCACCTGCTGCGCTGAGCGTCGGCCAACGGCATAAGGGTGCAATCATCGGTTTACAGGCCCGCGGATTGCCCCTTACTATCCGGGCACACCGGTCGGCGGGCCTGCCCCGCCACCGACGTTTTCCGCCACCGGAAACACGCGTTATGAGTACGTCACCACAACAACCAGAAAGGTTGAACGTCTCCGCTGTGTGCGCCCTCTGTCACAGGGGCCGCGCATGAATCGCATCGTCAATCTCCCCATGGCCCTGCGCCGTTCCAAGCTGCGTCACTCCGCACGCCCGCCGGATATCGCCTGCTGATTTCTGTCAGTCAGTAAAGATCCATTGTGGCGAGGGAGCTTGCTCCCGCTGGACTGCATAGCAGTCCCCTGCCTTTGAATCAAAAAGCGAGAGCCGCTTCGCGCCTCAGCGGGAGCAAGCTCCCTCGCCACAGGTTCTGTGTCACGTTTGACTGATCTCCATTTGAAATCCCTGCCGGGACGCTCTCTACGCGTCCGGCCCGATTCTGCGCGCCTGTGCGGCGCCATCGTGAGTGATTGACCATGAAATTTGCAGCCATCGAAGACGCACGCCTGTTCCTTGAACAGAACCCCGATATCGACATGATCGAGTTGTTCATCCTCGACGCCAACGGCGTCCCGCGCGGCAAACTGCTGCACCGCGAAGAACTGCTCGCCGTCTACGAAAGCGGTCGTCCGCTGCCCAGCACCATCCTCGGTTTGACCGTGCAGGGCGAGGACGTGGAAAACTCGGGCCTGGTGTGGGACGTCGGTGATATCGACTGCCGCGCCTACCCGCTTGAAGGCAGTCTGGTGCGCCTGCCGTGGCGGCAGATTCCGACCGCCGCGGTGCAGGTCAGCATGCACCCGACCGAGGGCCTGCCGGCGAGTATTGCCGACCCGCGGCACCTGCTGATCAAGGTGATCGACGGCCTCAAAGCCGAGGGATATCACCCGGTGATGGCGTGCGAACTGGAGTTCTATCTGCTCGACGCCAAACGCGATCACAACGGTCGCCCGCAACCGGCGCTGGATGCCGACGGTGGCCGACCGCGACACACTCAGGTCTACGGTTTGCGTGAACTGGAGCAGATCGAACCGTTCCTCGCCGACCTCTACAGCGCCTGCAAGCTGCACGGTATTCCGGCGCGCACGGCAATCTCCGAATACGCCCCGGGCCAGGTGGAAATCACCCTCGAACACGGCGACGCGCTGCAGGCGATGGATCAGGCGGTGCGCTACAAACGCCTGGTCAAAGCCGTGGCGCACAAGCACGGCATGCAGGCGACGTTCATGGCCAAGCCGTTCGATGATCTGGCCGGCACCGGCATGCACATGCACGTCAGCCTTGCCGACGGAGAGGGGCGCAACCTGTTCGCCTCCGAGTCCCCCGCCGGCACCCCGCTGCTGCGCACCGCAATTGGCGGCATGCTCGCCTCCCTGCTCGATTCGCTGCTGCTGTTCTGCCCCAACGCCAACTCCTACCGCCGGTTCCAGGCCAACAGCTACGCGCCATTGGCGCCGACCTGGGGCATCGACAACCGCACCGTCAGCCTGCGCGTGCCCGGCGGCCCGGCCAACACCCGGCACATCGAACACCGCATCTGCGGCGCCGACGCCAACCCGTATCTGGCGGCGGCAGCGATCCTCGCCGGGATCCATCGTGGCATTCGCGAAAACCTTGATCCGGGCGCACCGGTCGAGGGCAACGGCTATGCGCAAGCCAAGCAATTGCTGCCGACCGATTGGCTGACGTCGTTGCAGGCGCTGGAGAATTCTGCGTGGGCACGGGATGCCTTGGGGCAGGAATTTCTCGGGGTGTATCTGGCGGTGAAACGTGCCGAGTACCGGCAGTTCATGGCCGAGGTGGGTGAGCAGGATTGGCGCTGGTATTTGACCGAAGCCTGAGGCCTCACCGCTGATCCCCCTGTAGGAGTGAGCCTGCTCGCGATAACGATCTGTCAGTTAACACTGATTTGACTGACACACCGCTATCGCGAGCAGGCTCACTCCTACAGGGGATCGCGTACCGACTTGAATTTTGTGTGGACACTGACATGACCCAACGCTGCAATTCCTACTACACCGCCACCCTCAATCAGGACACCGACTACCCGACCCTGCAAGGCCGGCACCAGGTTGATGTAGTGATCATCGGCGGCGGTTTCACTGGCGTCGCCACCGCTGTGGAACTGGCCGAAAAAGGCCTGAAAGTCGCCATCGTCGAGAGCCACAAGATCGGCTGGGGCGCCACCGGACGCAATGGCGGGCAAGTCACCGGCAGCCTCTCCGGCGACGGCGCGATGCGCAAACAGATGCGCCCGAAACTGGGCGATGACGTCGACGATTTCATCTGGCACCTGCGCTGGCGCGGGCATGAAATCATTCAGCAGCGGGTCGAGAAATATGGCATCCAGTGCGACCTCAAGCACGGCCATCTGCACGCTGCCTACAAGCCGGGCCACATGGAAGGTCTACGCCAGGATTACCAGGAAGCCGTGCGCCGTGGGATGGCCGATGAGGTCAGCCTGCTCGACCGCAGCCAGGTACGCGACCTGCTGCAAAGCGACCTCTACCACGGCGCAATCAAGAACACCCGCAACATGCACCTGCACCCGCTCAACCTGTGCATCGGCGAAGCGTGGGCGGCGCAAAGCCTTGGCGCGCTGATCTTCGAGAACAGCGAAGTGCTGGAGATCATTCACGGCCAGACCCCGGGCGTCAGAACCGCCCATGGCCAGATCGATGCCAATCAAGTGATGCTCGCTGGCGACGTCTATCACAAGCTCGAACCGGGCCAGCTCAAGGGCAAGATTTTCCCGGCCATGGGCGGCATCGTCACCACCGCGCCGCTGGGTGATCTGGCGCGGCAGATCAACCCCGAAGACCTGGCGGTGTACGACTGCCGTTTCGTCCTCGATTACTACCGCCTCACGGCCGACGGTCGTCTGCTGTTCGGCGGCGGTGCCAACTACAGCGGCAAGGACTCGCGAGACATCGCCGCCGAGCTGCGCCCGTGCATCGAGCAGACGTTCCCGGCGCTCAAAGGGGTGCAGATCGATTACCAGTGGAGCTGCGCGATGGGCATCGTGATCAACCGCATCCCGCAACTGGGCAAGCTCTCGGACAACGTCTGGTATTGCCAGGGCTATTCGGGCCACGGCATCGCGACGACGCACATCATGGGCGAAATCATGAGCCGGGCGATCACCGGGCAGCTGGAACAGTTCGACACCTTTGCCGGGTGCCAACACATTCGCGTGCCGATGGGGGATTTGCTGGGCAATCCGTTGCTGGCGGCGGGGATGTGGTATTACCAGATGCTTGAGCGCTTGCGCTAACACACCCGCCTCCCTGTAGGAGCTGCCGAAGGCTGCGATCTTTTGATCTTGTTTCTAAAAATCAAAAGATCGCAGCCTTCGGCAGCTCCTACCGGGTCATCGGTTCACTGAAGATCCATTGTAGGAGTGAGCCTGCTCGCGATGAGGCCCTCAGCCGCAATACAACAATCAGTCAGGCAACTGCTGCACCACAATCCCCAACCGCCGATAATCCTCGACACTGCCCGACGCCACATGCCGTTCGGTTATCAGCGTATGCAGGCGCGTACACGCAGCCACCACAAACGGCTCCACCGCCCCCAGTTTGTCCGCCGTGGTCACCGCAATCACCCGCGCCGCACTGTCGAGCAGGGCCTGCTTGACTGGCACTTCATCGAAATGCAGCGAGGTGATACCCACCTCCGGGTGAATCGCGCAGACGCCGGTAAACGCCAGATCCGCCTTGATCCCGGCCAGCATGCGCACCGCTTCATGCCCGCCGGCCGACATCGTGCGAGGGTTCAGTTGCCCACCGGCCAAAATCACCTTCACGCCCTTGTACTCGGACAAGGCGATGGCCGTCATCGGCGCGGCGGTCACCGCCGTAATCTGGGTATCCGCGCGCAACGAGCGCGCCACCTGCAACGTGGTCGAGCCGGAATCGAACAGCACAATCTGCCCATCCTCGACCTCTTGCGCCGCCCGTTGCGCCAGGCGCACCTTGACGTCATCGGTCTCCTCCAGGCGGGTGAAGTAATCCTTGCCGGTGTCCTTGGGACGCGGCAACGCCCCGCCGTGCACGCGCTGCACCAGACCCGCATGGTCCAGTTCAGCGAGGTCGCGGCGGATGGTGTCTTCGGACACGGCGAAGTGCTGGCTCAACTCCGACGCCATGACTTTGCCGTCGCGTTCGAGGATCAGGAGGATTTTCTGCCGGCGCAGGGACGGCAGCTCGGTGACCGAATGATCGTGCATGGTTTTGCCTGTTTGTGCTTGTAGTTGCAGGTTTTGCCGAGACTAGCGAAAGCCACACGCAAACACAAACCGGCGGGTATCAATTGTTTCGATCATTGGAATCAACAAGCCGAATTTTTTCTTTGCATTGCGCGTGTTCAGAATGGCCTCACTTTAAAAAGGCTCAGGATGAACAGCTGATGAATCTCAATTTTGCGTTTGCGTGCATGATCGTCGTGTCTTTTGCGATTGCCCTGGGCCATGCTTGATCGGCCAGAACTGAAGCCGCCAGTTGCTGACGCAACCGCACCAGGTCGCGATACGAGAGTTCGCCCCAGAAAAGCGCCAGCTCTTTGCCGGATGATCTCAGTGGCAGGAACGCTTCCTGCCACGGACAAAAAAGGCACCTCGCGCGCATAATGGCCAAAACATGGCACTTTCCGTATAACGCTAGCGAATCTACGTAAAAATGGTTCAAGTGTCATGAATCGTCTGACCATCACCCAACACAAATCGAAGTACAGCGCGGGGCATTACCCGACTTTTGCCATTGATGAGCTGCCGCTTGAAGTCTGGTTGCCACACCACAACCCGCAGGCCGAATTGCATCTGGTAGCAGCGCACTCAGGACTTTATTCCGATCAGGAAAACGAGTTGATTTGGGACCGTGCCTACTCAACTGCCCCCGGCTGGACAACGTTGCTGCCATTGCTGGTGTGCTCCGACGATCTGGACCTGAGCTGCAGTGTGATCGTAACCGAACAGTTCTCGGATGAAACCTTCATTCATTGGCAGCGTTTTGGCTTGCTAAAAGACCGCATTACCAGTGAAAACCCCGAAGTTGACTGGTTTCACAGCATCCCGTCAGTCACGTTTGCCAGGGCTGCGTTCATCAATGTTTTGGACAGCTTTCGCGAGATTGACGGAGTGAAAGTTGACTGGGACTGACTGCAACGCCTGAACATTTCATAACCATAGAGCCCGTCATGCAACAGCCCGTTAGAAACTTGAACTTAGAAAATATTGATTCGATTACGCAGTGGTTCAATCAAGAACTGGTGAGTATCGGCCAGTCGATCGTAGGCAAAAACGGAATCCCTCTCATGCTTGCATTGAAGCGCGATCGACTGGGCCACGGCCCCTACCCCGAAGTATCGTTGTTCGAGGCGGCCAACCGAATCATGTCTGATCTGGTGATTCTTCATGGCATCGCAGCGCTACTCAAGGGCGAGCATTTCCCTTTCAATGAATACATAGTCGAGTTCGGAAACGAAGACCGGAACGGCTTTGACATTCAGGCGTTCTCCGCGAATGCTAACCTCGCAGGAGAAGCTTTCAATGTGGCCCCTTCGTATTTCACTGGGAAGAAGAATGCCGCTCTAAGAAAACTGCGTGCCAAGGCAGTTGATGAACGCTACAAAATCATCATGTTCAACACCGAAGCGCGCTCAGGAAAGGCTATCAAGCCCGATGCTGGGGGCGCTTTTCAGATCACCGTCGACATCGCCACCGGACAGGTGCAAATCACCCCACCGCTCAACGCGCTTCCGGGAGTTTGACTGCCCTCGCCACAGCGACTGGGGCTTTGTTTCACGCAAGCACCCAATCGCCCGCCGATATTTCTCATCCCGCTCCAAACCTCTGAGGGATCATATGGCATCGTATGCGCTTACTCGGAAATCACCTTCGCCGTGCGCACAAACAACGCATGCGCCTTGTCCCAGAAGTTGCCGCCGAGCACGAAGAAACTGCCGATGAACATCAGGTCACCGAGCAGTTGCATCTGCCACAGATTGGGGCGCACTCCCGGCCAGAAGTTATCGAAATACGGTTCCAGGAACGCCGTCAGCAGCGGCAGCCAGAACATCACCACACCGATCCGGTGTCGCATCGGCCCGACCTGATCAACCGGCGTCGGAATGATTCCCGACACATAGCTGCCGATCTTGCGCTTGAGTTCGGCAAAGCCGGCCTTGCCCATCACCGCGATCACCAGCAGCAATAGCACCTTGTTGCTGATAAACAGCACCCCGGTCAGCGCCGCGACTTTCGAGCCGGGTACATCGAGGCTGGCGGCGATTGGCACCATCAGCCACGAGCCGAGCATCAGGCAGATGATCACCACACCGGCCTTGAAGCGCCAGGTGGCAGGGGGAGTCGGTACAACCGAATCCTGTGAGGTGTCCATGGTTTCGTACCTTTTGATCGAGGGCGCGGGTCGGTTGAGGAGCGCTTGAAAAGCGTAGCAGCAGATTCGCCCGATCAACCTGTGAACTGCCGTCTATGCTCCAGTGATATTTGCGACCCGGGACACGCGCAATGCCTGCAACCACCGCCCTGCTGACGCGGCCCGGCCACTGGTTGTTGCTGGGCGCCTTGAGTTTGAGCGGTTGCGTACGCCTGGGGCCGGATTTCCAGCCGCCGGGCGAAGCCTGGAGCAAGCAATGGAACAGCACCGCGCTGGAGCAGGCCAGCGAGCGCGCCAGCCAGCCCGATCTGCGCCAGTGGTGGCAGGTGTTCGCCGACCCGGTGCTCGACCGCCTGATCGCCGAATCCGATGCGCACAACAGCAGCCTGAAAATCACCGGGCTGCGGGTGCTCGAAGCCCGCGCGCAACTGGGTATCGCTGAAAGCGGCCGCTATCCGCAAGTGCAGCAGGCGGGCGTCGACAGCCTCTACATCGACCGTCATCAGTCCGGTGGCAACAACCCGCAGAACCGTCAATTCTGGCAACACAGCGCGGCGTTCGATGTCGGCTGGGAGCTGGATTTCTGGGGCCGTTTCAGCCGTGCCATCGAATCGTCCGATGCCAGTTACTTCGCCGCTCAGGCCAACTATGAAGACGCACTGGTGTTGCTGCGCGCGCAAGTCGCCGACACCTATTTTCTGCTGCGCACCACCGAAGCACGGCTGCGAGTCGCCCGGGAAAACGCCGCCCAGCAGAAACGCAATTTCGAGATCACCGAAAAACTGTTCAACAGCGGCCAGACCGCCGAACTCGATCTGCAACAGGCCAAAACCCAATACCTGGGCACGCTGAGCAGCATTCCGGCGTTCGAAGATCAGTTGCTGCGCACCCGTAACGCGCTGGCAGTACTGGTCGGTCAGCCGCCCGGGGGCGCGGCGCTGCTGGCTGAGCGAGCGGGGTTGATTCCGCTGGTCGATCGCGCGGTGTTGCAAGACGTCCCGGCCAACCTGCTGCTGCGCCGCCCCGATGTGCGGGCGGCAGAACTGAACGTCGCTGCGCAATCGGCGTTGGTCGGGGTTGCCGAAACCGATCTGTACCCGTCGCTGACCTTGCTCGGCAGCATCGTCTGGTCCACCGACACCCTCAGCGCCACCCCGCGCAGCCTCGACCTGATCGGCGGCCCGAGCCTGCGCTGGAACCTCTTCGATTACGGGCGTATCCGCAACAACATCCGAGTGCAGGACGCGCGCCTGCAGCAACTGATCGAAGCCTATCGCGACAAGGTGCGTCAGGCCGCCCGCGAAGCCGACGATGCCGCCAGCGGCCTGAGCAAAGCGCTGCAGCGCGAGCGTATTTTGCGCGAGGCCGAAGGGGCGGCGCGGCGCTCGCTGGTGCTGGCCAACACGCAATACCGTGAAGGTTATTCGGACTTTCAGCGGGTGCTCGACGCCCAGCGTGCGCTGCTGGAGCTGCAAGACAATTATCTGGTCAGCCGCAGCGACGCGGTGAGCAACCTGATCGCCCTGTACAAAGCCCTCGGTGGCGGCTGGCAAAACAGCGCGCCGCTGATCGACGCCCCCACCCGACAACAGATGCAGCAGCGCACCGACTGGGGCGATTTGTTGAACGCACCGCCCGCCCAAGCGGCGTATCCCCTTCCACCGCAGGTAAGCACCCATGACTGACGCCGCGCCTCCAGCGCCCGCCCCCGTACCGGCTCAACCCGACCCGGCGAAAAAAGGCATCCGTTGGGTGCTGCTGTTGCTCGTGCTGAGCCTGGCCTGGTACCTGCTGGCCGACCGCTACACGCCCTACACCCAGCAGGCGCGGGTCGGCGCATTCGTGATTCCGGTGGCGGCGGAAGTCGCGGGCCGGGTGATCAAGGTCAACGTGCGTAACAACCAGGACGTGAAGGCTGGCGACATCCTGTTTGAACTCGATCCGCAGCCGCTGCAGATTGCCGTCGACCGCGCCCGGGCCGATCTGGAAAACACCCGTCGCACTGTTGGCGCCAGCACCGCAGGCATCGCTTCGGCCCAGGCGTCGCTGCGTGCAGCCCAAGCCGATGAACTCAAGGCGCGCCAGGACAATCGCCGGCTTGAAGGCTTGTACAAAGAAGATCCGGGCACGGTGTCCGTACGACTTCTTGAAGTGTCCCGGGCCAACCATACAGCGGCGGTCAGCAAGGTCGCCGCCGCCCGGGCCGAAGTGCTGCGTGCCCAGGAACAGGAAGGCGGCAACACCGACACCAACGCCAAACTGCTCAGCGCCGCCGCCACGCTGGCCAAGGCTGAACTCGATCTGGCCAACACCCGCATCGGCGCGCGCTCGGCGGGACTGATCACCGACCTGCGCACCGACGTCGGCCAGTTCGCGGCTGCCGGCAGTCCGGTGATGACACTGATCACGATCCAGGACGTGTGGGTCAGCGCCGACCTCACCGAGAACAACCTCGGCCGCGTGCAACCCGGCACCCCGGTGGCGATCGTCCTCGACGCGCTGCCCGGCGAAGTCCTCGACGGTCGCGTGCGCAGCGTCGGCTATGGCGTGAGCGTCGGCCAGACGCCTGCGCCCGGCACCTTGCCAAGCATTCAGAACAGCCGCGACTGGCTGCGCCCGGCGCAACGTTTTCCGGTGATCATCGAGTTCAGCGACGAGGCGAAAAAGCGTCTGATCGACAGTCGCGCGATCCGCGCCGGTGGGCAGGCGGAAGTCATGGCCTTCCCCACCGAGGGCAATCTGCTCAACCCACTCGGGCGGGTGTTTGTCTGGTTAATGAGCTGGCTGTCGTATGCCTACTGAGCGCAGCGTGCCGGCGCAACGAGCCTTGCGCCTGGCGTTCGGCACGGCGCTGTGCACCGCTGCCAGTTACGGTTTCGCCTTGCCACTATCGTTTCTGTCGCCGGTGCTCGCGGTGTTGCTGCTCGCCAGCATGCCCCGGCCGTTGCCAGTCAAAATGGCGCTGGTACTGACTTTGGTCGCCGCGTTTACCACCAGTCTCGGACTGTTGCTGGTGCCGTTGCTGCGGTATTACCCGGTGTGCGGCGTGCTGCTGATCGGTGTTGGGCTGTTTCTGGTGTTCACCTACGGTTTGCGCGGCGGCAACGTGCTGATCATGACGTTCCTGGTGATCGGCATGACCATGATCTCTGCCGCCGGCTTCGCCTCATTCGAGCTGGCGATGGCGGTGATCGGCGCACTGGTCAAAGGCCTGTTACTGGCCGTCGTCATCGTCGGCCTGAGCCACATCCTGTTCCCGGAACCGGCCAACAGTCCCGCGCCACCACCCGCCCCCGCCCTGCCCGCCGAAGACGTGCCCCGCGTAGCGTTGCGCGCAACATTGATCGTGCTGCCGACCTTCCTGCTGGTGCTGATAGACCCCGCCAGCTACCTGCCGATCATCCTCAAAGCCGTCAGCCTCGGCCAGCAAAGCACCACCACCCGCACCCACCATGCCGGGCGCGAACTGCTCGGCTCGACCTTGCTCGGCGGACTGCTGGCGGTGCTGTTCTGGTGTGCGTTGAGCCTGTTCGTACACCTGTGGATGTTCTTTCTGTGGATGCTGCTGTTCGGGCTGTTGGTGGCGCGCAAACTCTATCGGATGCACCCGACGCAACTCACGCCGGGGTTCTGGCTCAACACCCTGATCACCATGATCATCCTGCTCGGCCAATCGGTGGAAGACAGCGCGGCGGGCAAGGATGTCTACAGCGCATTTGCGGTGCGCATGGGGTTGTTCATTCTGGTGACGCTTTATAGCGGGGTGATGATGCACTTGCTCGTCGCGCACCGGGAACACCGTCAGGGTGTGACCTGATAACCGGGCTTCGAGTTGTCATCCAATCTGGCGCAATAACTTTTTCGCCTTGGATCCAACCTTAAAAAGATCTGGAATGATGCCAAAGTGATGGCTTATAGTTGCCATGGCACATATCCAGTAGGGGTAATCAAATGGAAATTGGTGACAAAACAGTAGCAGGCTCCGCCATTGCAACTGGTGCAGCAGCAGGTATAGCCAACGCTTCGATGGTTTATGGCGGAGCGGTCGCGGTCGCTAACGCGGCTGGCTTAAGCGGCGCCGCTGCAACGACTTCTGCCTTAGCCACTCTCGGAGGTGGCGCAGTTGCTGCAGGTGGAGGTGGAATGGCTGCAGGAGTGGTGGCAGTCGCCACCGCAGCAGCTTGGCCAGCGGCTGCAATCGCAGTGGCGGGCTATGGTGGCTATCGTTTGTACAAGTGGTTGAAGTAACCATCAATGCATATTTAGCCAATGCCCATTTTAAAAATGGGCATTTTGCTAAACGCCAAAAAGCTTTTCAGACTTCCTCTCTAATACGCCGCACCTGCACCAACAACGCCGGCGCAAAATGCAGCACCACCATTCGTGCCAGATGGTGAGTCAGGATAAACACCACGTTCAGCCCGCCGGCGAACGCCACAATAGCGATGGTTTCGATTGCTCCTGGCATGTACGCGAGCCACAACGACAGCGCATCGCTGCCCAGCAACCGTCCCGCCGCCAACGCGAAAACCGCCGCGACCAGAATCATCAAACCCACCGACACCAATGCCGTGCGGCCATGACGTCCCAGTTCCGCGAGGCCGAGCCCTTGAAAACGGGAGCCAATCCGCACACCCAGAATCAGCGCCGCCAGGCTCAAACTCCAGTTCGGCATGTGAAAGCCGTGCAGCCATCCTGATTTCACGAACACGGCAGTGATGATGATTGCCGTCAGCATGAACGGTGCCGGCACGCCAACGGCGAGCAATAAACGCCCGACCAACACGCTCAAACCGATCACCGACAGCACGGTCAGCGCCATGCCCGTGGACAACGGATCGGCCTCGGCCACGGCAACCGGTGCCGTTCCAGGAATCAGCAAACTCACCAGCACCGTGATCAACAGCAGCCGCATCAAATGCACGATGATCACCTTGCTTGAAGCCTGATGCGATTCCAGCAAATCGAACACCGCCGCCAATGCACCGGGGTACACCGCCAACAGCGCATCGGTGCGATTCCATCCCGCGCCGCGAGTCAGCCACCATCCGGCGAGGGCGATCTGCACCGTCAGACACAGTAGCAACACGCCAAGGCTTGGCAACATCGCCGATGCCGTCGCACTGTCCCACGCTTCGAACATCAGCCCGGTGGCGATGCCCAGCGTCACCTGAATGTAGCCCAAGCCATAAGGGGTTGCGGGGGCGAAACCGGTGCGCGTGGTGACCAGCGCGGTGACGAGAATCGCCCCCAGCAACAAGCCGTGAGGAACACCGCTGACCTGCAACGCAGCACCAACGGCGGCAGCGATCAACAAACACAGAATCGATTTCATATTTCGCCTTCCTGGCTATTCAACTGACCCACCCTCAATCCCTGTAGGAGCTGCCGCAGGCTGCGATCTTTTGATTTTTTGCAGATCAAGATCAAAAGATCGCAGCCTTCGGCAGCTCCTACAGGGGTGTATTCGTTCTTACGCGCGCAACCGTCCGATTGCCCGCCGATACTTCTCGACCCGTTCCAGATCCTCCCAACTCGGCGAGGCGATCCGCGACAGGTCACTGTTCTCTTCCAGATCCGCCAGTTTCACCACCCGGCCGATCGGGTTCTGCGCCGCGCGCTCGACGAAATCCTCGTAGGACTCGCCTGGCACTTTGGTCACCGATTCAAGCGCCGTCAGCACCTCCTCGCTGAAGCCTTCCTTGCGCAAATCATCGAGGCTGATGCCGCAATCCTCCACCACATCGTGCAGCACGGCGACGATGCGTTCTTCCATCGTGGTCATGCGCAACATGACTTTCAGCGGATGCAAAATGTACGGCGCACCGCCCTTGTCCACCTGCCCGGCGTGCGCGGTGGCAGCGAGGGCGATGGCGCGTTCGAGTGTCTGGGTCATGGGGATTCCTCGGGTTAGAGGCCGTAACGGCCGCCGACGTGGATGTTGCGCTTAAGCCAGTTGCCGATTGTTTTAAAGCGCCCCACTGGCTGGGAATGTTGCTCAAGAATCATGGACACCAATGTCGCCTGATCCGCCCCCGGATGCGTATCGATCACTTGCGCGACCCACGCGCAATCGGCTTTCTTCAGATGTTCACGCCACTCGCCAGGCCAGGCATCCAGCTCATCCAGCGCCAACCACCGTGCCCCGCCCTGATTGGCATGCCCGCCGCCAATCGATTGCTCGAAGCAGAACGGCGTCGCCGGTCGGGCCTGGTCGATGCTGAAGATATAGATGTCTTGAGTGGGATGCTGCGGCGTGGGGGCGTTGTTGCGGCTGCCGATTTCGATCATGCGCGGTTCCGTCCGTGAGTGAGGCGTTACAACTTGTTTCGCAGTCTACGACTTGGTGCCAGTGGGGGGAACCTTTGACGATGAACCGGGTTGTGACAAGTGAAACGTTTGACTGGGCAGTCCGGGAATCACGTTTCTGTCGCCCACAAAAAAGGGACACCGTTGGGTGTCCCTTTTTACGTATGGAGGTACGCGGATCAATCAGCGCTTCATCGCTTCACACTGATTGCGCAGGTCCGAATCATGGATGCTCGAACACGTGCTGCCCTTCTTCGCCTCACAAAATGCACGCTGATCGCTGTCATGGATGCTGGAGCAGGTACTGCCTTTCTCAGCCTCACACATTGCGCGCAAATCCGAATCATGAATGCTGGAACAAGTGCTGCCCTTTTTAGCCTCGCAGTAAGCGCGCTGGTCGCTGTCGTGAATGCTCGAACAGGTACTGCCCTTCTCGGCTTCACAGGACGCACGCAAATCACTATCCCGGATCGAGGAGCAGGTACTGCCTTCCTGCGTGGCCTGGCAATAGTTGCGTTGATCGCTGTCACTGATGCTGGAACAACTGGCAAACGTGTAACCGCTGAACATCAACAACATCGCAAGAATCAGTTTCATCTCACACTTCCCTGGGTTGCCAGGAAACAGCCTGGCACTGCTTGATCCGTTCTCAATGAGCGTCGCGACACGCCATCAAATTGACATCGCTTTTTAGGAAAGTTCAAACAGGCAAATGAGATCCGCGCAGATTTTTGAGTCTGAAAAACTCGTAGGAAAACACCACCTGTGGCGAGGGAGCTTGCTCCCGCTGGGCTGCGAAGCAGACCCAAAACCGGCCAGTCCTTTTCTCCAGGTCCACCGCATGCGCCGGAATACGCCGACTGCGTCGCCGAGCGGGAGCAAGCTCCCTCGCCACAGGGTTGGTTTTGCGTCCTACAGGTCGGTTGTGGCTACGGGAATTGCTGCCTAGAGTAAGGTTGTCGCTGACCGCAGTTGGCGATGGGTTTCGCAGCCCTGAAGAGAAATTGGATAACACCGTCTAACGACAATTCTGGCAAAATTCGCCGGCATTACGTTTTATGGCGGTTGTGTGCGGGAGACTTTCGAGTCTGCCGGGTCTGGTTTCTCCTCGGTCTGCGAACCCGCTCACAGCCGCCACCCATTATGTTTCGCAGCAAAACGGTGGCTCATTTTATTGAGAGACCATTCCTAATGACGATCAAAAAACCGCTCCACCACTACGCCCACATGTCCCACCCCGCCACCGACCACCCCGTCCTCCTCATCGACGCCGACGCCCCATTGCGCGAACTCCACGCCTGCGTCGCCGAACGCCTCAACGCCGTCCTCAAATACCTCGACCTCATCGCCTGCACCCGCCTCCCCGACTACGCCGAACATGACATCAATACCGTGACCAACATCGCCAGGATCATGGTGCAGGACGTGAGTGATGTGTTTCGGGTGATTGAACAGCGGGGTTTCGACGCACCAGCCTGATAACCAACACATTGCCAAAGTGCCAACTTCATAAACGCCCGGTCATCCAACCAGCGATAACGTCGTTGGCATTTGGGAATAATCACCTCCTGACTTCCGCGCCCCTTGTAAGACGCGTCCGAACATCACCAACAGCGAACCAGCGCGCCACCGTTCTGGCTTTAGTTGACGGTTACTCTTCAAACAAGAGTTTTCCAGTCAATAAAGCAGAGCTTCCATGGCCAACCACAGCTACATGAGCATTACCGGAAATCGTCAAGGGCTTATCTCGGCCGGCTGCTCCGATATCAATTCAATCGGCAACAAATGTCAGTTGGGCCATCTCGATGAAATCATGGTCCTTTCCTATTCGCACAATATGACTACCGGTAATGACGGCGGCGTTACGGCCGACCGTGGCAAGCACTTGCCGATCATGATCACCAAGAACATCGACAAATCCTCCCCCCTCCTCTCCGCCGCACTTCACGAACGCGAAGTGCTGGACTGCACCATCTTTTTCTACCGAACCTCCCCCGCTGGCACGCAAGACAAATACTTCAAAATCCACATAAGCGGCGCAAAAATCGCCCACATCAACCTCCAGGTTCCTCACGCCATCCATTTGAACGACGCTCAGCCACAGGAACTGGTGTCATTCACTTACCGCGAAATCAGTTGGACCCATATTCAGGCGGGCACAAGCGGCTTCAGCAGTTGGGGAAATAACGATGAATGAGGATTCGTGTGACATTGACGACGTCAGCCGTGCTGCATCCGATCTAGTCGCCTTTGGCTGCAAGATCGGCGCAACGCAGCTGTATGACAGTTTCACGCAACTGCGATTTAGCGAGATCGTTTCAGATTATGCGAATGAGATTATTCGGGCGGTGGATGAAGGTGTCATTAGTGCCAAGCAAGGATTGCAGGAACTCAGGGAGGAGTATTCAGAGCTTTCTGCCAAATCCATATTTTATTTTCAGAATGGAGTGAACATTGCTTCAGGGACCCTACAAATTCAGGCTGGCGCTGTAGTACTTGGAGCTGGCAGAGGGAAAGCCGGCGTCACGGGCGCGATATTAATCGGGCATGGCTTCAACAACGTTTACGAGGGGGTGGGAAACATCTATCGCGGCCCCGACAACCCAAGTTTGGTAGGGCCTATGAGAATGGCTTACCAGAAAATACTTGGTATCAAAAATGGTAATCTTGGCTATTACACTGTCGATCTATACCTCTCTGTTCTAGGCATGGTAAAACTCGTTAGAAAGCCAGATTCTGTGCAACTTTTCAATAAAGACCCTATAAACTACGAGCGAGCCCACAAGCAGATGGGAACACTAGCGTTGTCATTCGAAGCATTAGTCGACAGCTTCACGCTAAACGCAATTATAAAAGAATCGAGCCTTGAAAAATAATCACATACCGAGTCCGTCAACGGCGAGAGCGAAACGAACGTTGAAAAAAACTCAAGTAACAAAATAATCCAAGAAACAAAAAAAACAAGAAAAACGCCATAACCCAGTACGACACATCACTAAAAAAATCAAACTCCAATAGAAAAGGAGCAAAAATAGCGGCCGCAGTTATAGACACAATGACTATCTCTACCCATGCGCCTTTAAAACCATAGTGCTTTTCTTCAATCCTTTCTCCAGAGAGCACATTACGAAGACGAGGAACATAGTAAACAAGTCCAAAAAACGCGAAAAACAAAAAAGTAATCCAGAATAAAATCCAGAATATCGACTCGTCGATTCCAAATAACTCGCGCATACCGCCCATGAAAACCATTGCATAAAATCCAGCAGACGCGACTACCAACCCTGAAACACTAAAGTAATATCGAAGATCATCTAATCTCATAATTCAATTCCAGAGCATGAAAACCATCAACACAATCAAGCCGAGTACGCGAGCGAAAACGTGCTCAAAAAGGCCTGCACTGCAATCTCACCAAACGGAAAAAACCTGTCAAACAAAAGAACAAGCAACATGATATAGAGCACACAAAGCGCAAAAGCCGCAAAGAAAAAACCAATGACAACGCACATTTACCGAACACTCATAATTCTCCAGCACTCCTTAGCCTCGAAAAAATCGAATCACCAAGCAATCTAAACATGTCAGAAAAATCATAACGCCATTAACTTTGCATCATCACGCACTCATTCAGAATTTTCGTACGAATGAAAACCATCAACCCTACAAATTTTTCCGCCACTCAAAAAAATCCGACACCTTAAAAAGGCGTCGGATTTGTTTGCAGCGCATGGGCTTACGTGAAGCACCAATCAGAAGTTAGCCGGCGTATTCGCACTAATAATCTCAGCCTCATCCGCCCCAATGTTCCGGAACTTATGCGGCAGCGTCGTCGGAAAGTAATACCCATCCCCCGCGTAACAAGCCCACACTCCCCACCTTCCGCATGCACAATCGGCTTTTCCCCCGAACTGGCACCGGCGCGTATTGATCCTGCAGCAAGCGCATCTGGCGGCTCGGCACCGAGGCGCTGATCAGCAGCAGGCGCAGCCCGTGGCAGCCGAGGTCAGGTTGTTCGTTGACGCGGAACACGTATTGGAGTTCGCGTGGGGGCTGGTCGAAGGTGAAAAAGTGGTCAGGACATCGGGACGATGTTCGAGCAGCTTTTTCGGACCTACTCAAATAAATCTGTCACTTTTTCGTGTTAACACCGCAAACAAAAAAATATATGCAACCCAGAATCAATTCCAAATTTATATATTAAACTGTCATATATGACAGTTGAAAGCATGACCCTAGCGCAAGATCATGTAATTAGCTCGTCACAATGACGTAGCAACTATCAAAAGGAATAAATCATGGAACGCGAAATTGACATGACAGGAGTAAAAATGACCGAAGAGGCCGCAGAAAGAGCCGCCGTTCTCAAACTGGTCGAGGATGATAAGTTTCTAATCATACAAAAAATAGCACTTCAACCCCAGACAAAAACCGCAAAAATCACTTACGACTATCGTCCTCTTACACCAAAGGAATTAGAATGGCGAAAAGAACATCATGGCCAACATCCGAATATGACGCTATGAGCAGTACTCTATAAACCAAACACCATATAAAAACTACTGCATTGTAGAGGAAACCTTGGTCAGGGGCCGATCAACTCAACTGATAGTCCCTGACCAGTACTAAAAACTCAAATCACCAGAGCTCCCTCTCGTCAACTTTCCCAGAAATACTGCAACATCGTTACAAAGCTAATGCCCAAGAAAAAATTGGAAGCATACAAATCAGAGGTCACAAACAATTCAAAAATTCGCCGGCGTATTCGCACTAATAATCTCAGCCTCATCCGCCCCAATGTTCCGGAACTTATGCGGCAACGTCGTAGGAAAGTAATACCCATCCCCCGCATTCAACACACTCACCGACCCATCCACCGTCAACTCCACGGTGCCGCGCGTCACCAACCCACACTCTTCACCTTCCGAGTGAACAATCGGCTCTTCCCCGGAGCTCGCGCCTGGCGCGTATTGCTCGCGCAGCAGGCGCATCTGGCGGCTTGGGACGGAGGCGCCGATCAGCAGCAGGCGCAGGCCGTGGCGGCCGAGGTCGGGCTGTTCGTTGGCGCGGAACACGTATTGGTGTTCGCGCGGGGGCTGGTCGAAGGTGAAGAAGTCGGCCAGGGACATCGGGATGCCTTCGAGCAGCTTTTTCAGGGAGCTGACGGAAGGACTGACACGATTCTGTTCGATCAGGGAGATGGTGGCATTGGTCACGCCGCTACGCCGGGCCAGCTCGCGCTGGGACAGTTTGTAGCTTTCGCGTACTAGTTTGAGTCGAGAACCCGTATCCATGACTGCCTTATGTGAGAACGACTTAAGGGCGATGGGGGTGGGTGGCGGGTGACGCGCCGAGGGCGCGGATCACGTTGCTCCCGTGTCCCGGAACCGTGAAAGGCGGCTATTAAATCACGTTTGGTGGTGTTGCTCAGCAGGTTCGATGGGCGGTGGGATAAAAGTCCTTCTAGCCTTGGAAATACGGACCTGTAGGAGTGAGCCTGCTCGCGATTCGGTGGCACATTCAACATGTTTTTTGACTGAAAGACCGCCTTCGCGAGCAGGCTCACTCCTACAATTTGATCTGTGGTGTTTCAGGCAGGTAAAAAACCGGCGGGGTCCTGGGAGCCGCCGCCGGGGAGGTAAGCTAGATGCCGAAACGGTCGCGCAGCGAGTAGTAGACGGCGCCGAGGGCGGTCAATGGGGCGGAGAAGGTGCGGCCGCCGATCATGGGCATGTGCGGTAGCGAGGCGAAGGCATCGAAGCGTTCGGCGTCGCCGCGGATCATTTCCGAGATCAGTTTGCCGGCCAGGTGCGAGCAGGTGACGCCGTGGCCGCTGTAGCCCTGCATGTAGTAGGCGTTTTTCTCGATGCGGCCAAATTGCGGCATGCGCGACATGGTCAGCAGGAAGTTGCCGGTCCAGCGGTAGTCGATTTTCACGTCCTTGAGCTGCGGGAAGGTCTTGAGGATCTTCGGGCGGATCAGTTGCTCGATGTCGTCCGGCTCCCGCGCGCCGTAGACCACGCCGCCGCCGTACAGCAAACGGTTGTCGGCCGTCAGGCGGTAGTAGTCGAGCAGGTAGTTGCAGTCTTCGACGCAGTAGTTGTTGGTGATCAGGCTGCGCGCCTGCTTCTCGGTCAGCGGTTCGGTGACGCAGATCTGTGAGCCGCACGGCATGCTTTTCGCGGTCACGCGGTTGTCCAGACCTTGCGGCAGGTAGGCGTTGCCAGCGATCAGCAGGTACTTGGCGCGCACCTGGCCTTTGGCGGTCCGCACGACGTTGGGCTCGCCGTATTTGATTTCCACGGCCGCCGATTGCTCGTAGATCTTGCCGCCCCGGCTCACGATGGCCGCGGCCTCACCGAGCGCCAGGTTCAGCGGGTGAACGTGACCGCCCTGCATGTCCAGCATGCCGCCAACGTAGGCGTCGGAGCCGACTTCACGACGGATGTCAGCAGCATCGAGCATCTTCAGATTTTTGTTGCCGTAACGTTCCCAACTGCGCTTCTGCTCGGCCAGGCCATTGAGTTGTTTCTTGTTCATCGCTGCGAAGATGCCGCCCGGGCGGTAGTCGCATTTGATGTCGTATTCCTTGATGCGCGAACGAATGATGTCGGCGCCTTCGAAGATCATGCTGCCGAGGATTTCTGCGGTCTTGTCGCCGTAGCGCTCTTCGATCACATCGACGTCGCGGCTGTAGGAGTTGACCAATTGCCCGCCATTGCGGCCGCTGGCGCCGTAGCCGACTTTCGCCGCTTCGAGCACCGTCACTTTGTAGCCGGCTTCGCTCAGGAAAAGCGCCGAGGACAGACCGGTGTAGCCGGCGCCGATGATGCAGACATCGCATTCGACCGATTCTTCAAGCACCGGGAAGTCGATGACTTCGTTGCGGGTGGCGGCGTAGTAGCTGTTGACGTGTTGCTGTTTCATTTTATTGTTCTCCGAGGGTCGCCGATTCAGGGCGACCACCGTTGTATAAGAGTTAGAGCTTGATCCAGGTCGCTTTCAGCTCGGTGTACTTGTCGAACGCATGCAGCGATTTGTCGCGACCGTTACCCGACTGCTTGAAGCCACCGAACGGGGCGGTCATGTCGCCGCCGTCGTACTGGTTGACCCACACGCTGCCGGCCCGCAAGCCACGGGCGAAGGTGTGCGCCTTGCTCAGGTTGCTGGTCCAGACACCGGCAGCGAGGCCGAAGATGCTGTCGTTGGCGATCTGCAGCGCTTCCTCAACGGTGTCGAAGGTGATCAGCGACAGCACCGGGCCGAAGATTTCTTCGCGGGCGATGGTCATCGCATTGGTCACGCCGTCGAAGATCGCCGGTTGCACATAGAGGCCACCGGTTTCTTCGAGGGTGCGCTGGCCGCCGGCAATCAGCTCGGCGCCCTGCTCGCGGCCGATGCTGATGTAACGCAGCACATTGTCCAGTTGACGCTGATCGACCACGGCGCCGACGGTGGTCGCCGGGTCGAGGGCATGCCCCGGTTTCCACGCTTGCAGCGCTTCCACCAGCAGCGGAATGAATTGCTCGCGGATCGAACGCTCCACCAGCAGACGCGAACCGGCGGTGCACACTTCGCCTTGGTTGAAGGCAATGGCGCCGGCTGCTGCCTGGGCTGCCGCGCGCAAGTCCGGGGCGTCGGCAAACACCACGTTCGGGCTCTTGCCACCGGCTTCGAGCCAGACGCGTTTCATGTTGCTTTGCCCGGCATAAATCATCAGTTGCTTGGCAATCGCCGTGGAGCCGGTGAAGGCCAGCACGTCGACGTCCATGTGCAGCGCCAACGCCTTGCCGACGGTGTGACCGAAGCCCGGCAGAACGTTGAACACGCCTTTCGGAATGCCCGCCTCCAGCCCAAGCTGCGCGATGCGAATCGCGGTCAGTGGCGACTTTTCCGAAGGCTTGAGGATGAACGAGTTGCCCGCCGCCAACGCTGGGGCGAATTTCCAGCTGGCCATGATCAACGGAAAGTTCCACGGCACGATGGCGGCGACCACACCGGACGGTTCGCGGGTTACCAGGCCGAGTTGGTCGTGCGGGGTGGCGGCGACTTCGTCGTAGATCTTGTCGATGGCTTCGGCGCTCCAGCGGATCGCGTTGGCGGTCGCCGGGATGTCGATGCTCATCGAGTCGCTGATCGGTTTGCCCATGTCGAGGGTTTCCAGCAGCGCCAGTTCTTCCTGGTGTTGCAGGATCAGATCGGCGAAGCGAATCAGGATGCGCTTGCGCTCGGCCGGGGCCTTGTTGGCCCACACGCCGGAGTTGAAGGATTGGCGTGCGACTTCGACGGCGAGGTTGGCGTCGGCTTCATCGGTGCTGGCCACGGAGGCGAGGAAACGGCCGTCGACGGGGCTCAGGCATTCAAAGGTGGCGCCGCTGATCGCCGGGCGGTATTCACCGTTGATAAAGGCGCGGGATTCGATGCTCAGGGACTGGAAGCGTTGTTCCCAGTCGTTGCGGGTGATGGTCATGGTTGGGGCTCGACAAGGGGGAATTGGGTGACGAGCGAATACCCGTCAATCAAAATCTGATAACCCGCCCCCCTGTAGGAGCTGCCGCAGGCTGCGATCTTTTGACCTTGATTTGCAAAAAAACAAAGTCAAAAGATCGCAGCCTTCGGCAGTTCCTACAGGGTGTGCGGTGGCCTTTTAGACCGTATGCAGATACCAGTTGTACTCAAGGTCGGAGATCGAGTTTTCGAACTCGGCCAGCTCGCTTTCCTTGCACGCGACGAACACGTCGATGTACAGCGGGTCGATGTAGCGGGCCATGACTTCGCTGTCGTCGAGCTCGCGCAGTGCGTCGCGCAGGTTGTTCGGCAGGCTCTGCTCGTTCTGCTCGTAGCTGTTGCCTTCAACGGGCGCGCCCGGCTCGATCTGGTTGGTCAGGCCGTGGTGAATACCGGCCAGTACCGAAGCCATCAGCAGGTACGGGTTGGCGTCGGCACCGGCGACACGGTGCTCGATGCGCACGGCGTCGGCAGAACCAGTCGGCACACGTACCGCAACGGTGCGGTTGTCGATGCCCCAGCTCGGCGAGTTCGGTACGTAGAACTGCGCGCCGAAACGGCGGTACGAGTTGACGTTCGGGCAGAGGAAGGCCATTTGCGCAGGCAGGGTCTCCAGCACACCGCCGATCGCGTGTCGCAGCGCGGCGTTCTGCTCGGGATCCTCGCTGGCGAAGATGTTGTTGCCTTCTTTGTCCAGGATCGAAATGTGCACGTGCAGACCGTTGCCCGCCTGGCCCGGGTACGGCTTGGCCATGAAGGTGGTATCCATCTCATGGTCGTAGGCGATGTTCTTCACCAGACGCTTGAGCAGCACTGCGTAGTCGCACGCCTTGATCGGGTCGGAGACGTGATGCAGGTTGACTTCGAACTGCGCCGGGGCGCTTTCCTTGACGATGGCGTCAGCCGGGATGCCCTGCTCTTTCGCGCCTTCGAGGATGTCTTGCAGGCAGTCGACGTATTCGTCGAGGTCGTCGATCAGGTACACCTGAGTCGACACCGGACGCTTGCCGGACACCGGCGAACGCGGCGACTGCGGACGGCCGTTCACGTTGTCCTGATCGATCAGGTAGAACTCCAGCTCGAACGCGGCGCAGATGGTCAGGCCCAGTTCGTCGAACTTGCGCACCACGTTGGCCAGCACTTCACGCGGGTCAGCGAAGAACGGCTCGCCCTCGATCTCGTGCATGGTCATCAGCAACTGTGCGGTTGGACGCTTCTGCCACGGCTCGATGCTCAGGGTGCCCGGGATCGGGTAGCAGATGCGGTCGGCGTCGCCGATGTCCAGACCCAGGCCGGTGCTTTCCACCGTAGAGCCATTGATGTCGAGGGCGAAAAGCGAGGCCGGCAGGTTGATGCCTTTCTCGTAAACCTTATGAAGACTGGTGCGTTCGATGCGCTTGCCGCGCACCACACCGTTCATATCCGCAATCAGAAGGTCGACGTACAAAACCTCAGGATGTTTCTTAAGGAATGCGTTTGCTTCGTTGAGTTGAACGGCACGCAGAGGGACCGACATGATGCACCTATTTAGCTGTTAATTATTATGTTCACCGCTGTTTCGCCGAGCCAGTCAATCCGAAAGGCAAAGTGAAGTCAATAGCGAACATCTGGCCGTTCAGCGTTTATTTTTCGGGCTTTTTTTAACACTTACGTGCCAACGCAGGCGCCACAAGGCCTGGAATCATGAAGACATGATGAACGGCGTTTAGAATTTTTTACATGGCAGTTGTTAATTAAAATCAACGAGGCTAAGCTCCGGAAAAGCTCGTTCAAGTGTCAAACTTCGAGGTGAATAAAAATGGCATTCAAGCCATTGATCGGCGTTACTGCGTGCGTCAAACAGATTGGCCTGCACCCCTACCACATCAGCGGCGACAAGTACGTTCGCGCTGTCAGCGTTGCGGCGCTGGGGTTGCCGGTGGTCATTCCTTCCCTTGGCAACCTGACTGAAATCGAAGACCTGCTCGGTCAACTCGACGGTCTGCTGCTGACCGGCTCGCCCTCGAACGTGGAACCCTTCCACTATCAAGGCCCGGCCAGCGCCCCCGGCACGGATCACGATCCGGCGCGGGACGCCACCACCCTTCCCCTATTGCGTGCAGCCATTGCGGCGGGCGTTCCGGTACTCGGCATCTGCCGTGGCTTCCAGGAAATGAACGTGGCCTTCGGCGGCAGCCTGCACCAGAAAGTGCACGAGTTGCCGGGCATGCTCGATCACCGTGAAGCCGACAGCCCGGACGTGGCCGTGCAGTACGCACCGGCCCATGCGGTCACTGTGCTCGGCGGCGGTGTGTTCGAAACGCTGGGGTTGCCGGGTGAGTTCCAGGTCAACTCGATCCACAGTCAGGGCATCGACCGCCTCGCCCCCGGCCTGCGCGCCGAAGCCGTGGCGCCGGATGGCCTGATCGAGGCGATCTCGGTCGAGCACAGCCCGACCTTTGCCCTCGGCGTGCAATGGCACCCGGAATGGCAAGTGCTGGACAACCCGAACTATCTGAAGATTTTTCAGGGGTTCGGTGAGGCTTGCCGGCAACGGGCGGCGCGACGCAACAAGCGCTGACCCCCCCCCAGGATTTCATCACTGTTTACTGCCCCCACGGGGTCGGCGGTTGCGCGTGTGCGCATCCGTCATCCGTGAAAACAACAAACCGTAATAACAACAAGTACGACCCAGGCAGCCAGGACGGCGGCGCCGACCAGGTCAGGGCAACCCGCTGCAAATGCGATCCCCAGTAGGAGCTGCCGAAGGCTGCGATCTTTTGATTTTGTTTTTCAGGATCAAGATCAAAAGATCGCAGCCTTCGGCAGCGCCTACAGGGGCCATGTGTGGCGAGGACAGTTTCCCTGGCTTGCAATCCACTCAAGCCCGGCCACATTGGCCAGGCGAACGAAACCTGTTGGGAGTTTCACATGGCAAACGCCTCCAGCACTTACAGGAAGGCACTAGAAGGCCACCAGCAACCGAAAAAGGTTCTGGTGAAAGTCGACCGTGTCACCAAGAAGTTCGACGAAACCACCGCTGTGGACGATGTGTCCCTGGAGATCCATCAGGGCGAAATCTTCGCGCTGCTGGGCGGCTCCGGCTCGGGCAAATCGACCCTGCTGCGCATGCTCGCCGGTTTCGAGCGCCCGACTGAAGGGCGGATTCTGCTCGACGGTGTGGACATCACCGACATGCCGCCGTACGAGCGGCCGATCAACATGATGTTCCAGTCCTACGCGCTGTTCCCGCACATGACGGTGGCGCAGAACATTGCCTTCGGCTTGAAGCAGGATCGTTTGCCGGCCAGCGAAATCGACGCCCGCGTCGAAGAGATGCTGCGCCTGGTGCACATGACCCAATACGCCAGACGCAAACCCCATCAGTTGTCCGGCGGCCAGCGTCAGCGCGTGGCCCTCGCCCGCTCCCTGGCGAAACGTCCGAAACTGTTGCTGCTCGACGAGCCGATGGGTGCGCTGGATAAAAAGCTGCGTTCGCAAATGCAGCTCGAGCTGGTGCAAATCATCGAGCGCGTCGGTGTGACCTGCGTGATGGTGACCCACGACCAGGAAGAGGCCATGACCATGGCCGAGCGCATCGCGATCATGCACCTGGGCTGGATCGCCCAGATCGGCAGCCCGGTCGACATCTATGAAGCGCCGGTCAGCCGTATGGTCTGCGAATTCATCGGCAACGTGAACGCCTTCGACGGCACCGTGGTGGAAGACCTTGAAGGTCACGCGATCATCCACAGCCCGGACTTGCAGCAGAAGATCTACGTCGGCCACGGCGTCAGCACCTCGGTGCAGGACAAATCGATCACCTACGCGATCCGCCCGGAAAAAATGCTCGTCAGCACGATCAAGCCAGAGACCCGCTACAACTGGTCCGAAGGCAAGGTGCATGACATCGCCTACCTCGGCGGCCACTCGGTGTTCTACGTCGAATTGCCCGGCGGCAAGATCGTCCAGTCGTTCATGGCCAACGCCGAACGCCGTGGCGCGCGTCCGACCTGGGACGACAACGTCTACGTGTGGTGGGAAGACGACAGCGGCGTGGTACTGCGCTCATGAGAACCCTCAATCAACAATTCCTGCGCCTGGTGCCCAGCGGGCGAAAATTCGTCATCGGCATCCCCTTCATCTGGCTGTTCCTGTTCTTCATGCTGCCGTTCTTTCTGGTGATGAAGATCAGCTTCTCGGAAGCCGCGCTGTCGATCCCGCCGTACTCGGAGATCTACACCTACGCCGAACAGAAATTCCAGCTGATGCTGAACATCGGCAACTACACCATGCTCGGCGAAGACGAGTTGTACCTGTCGGCCTACCTCGGTTCGCTGAAGGTCGCGGCGCTGAGCACGATGATGTGCCTGGTGATCGGTTTCCCGATGGCGTATGCGATTACCAAAGCGAGCAAGGAAGCGCAAAACGTCCTGCTGCTGTTGATCATGATGCCGACCTGGACCGCGATCCTGATCCGCGTTTACGCGTGGATGGGCATCCTCAGCAACAACGGTCTGCTCAACGCGTTTCTGATGTGGACGGGGCTGACCGATCACCCGATCGAGATCCTCAACACCAACACCGCGGTCTATATAGGTGTCGTGTATGCCTATCTGCCGTTCATGGTGTTGCCGCTGTACGCCAACCTCGTCAAACACGATGGCAGCCTGCTGGAAGCCGCGTCGGACCTGGGTTCGAGCAACTTCAACAACTTCTGGAAAATCACCGTGCCGCTGGCCAAGAACGGCATCATCGCAGGCTGCATGCTGGTGTTCATTCCGGTGGTCGGTGAGTTCGTGATTCCGGAACTGCTGGGTGGCCCGGAGACGCTGATGATCGGTCGCGTGCTGTGGCAAGAGTTCTTCAATAACCGCGACTGGCCGGTGGCGTCTGCGCTGGCGGTGGTGATGCTGTTGATCCTGATTGTGCCGATTCTGCTGTTCAACCGCAGCCAGGCCAAAGAGATGGAGGCACGGGGATGAAACGCTTCGGTTTTTCCAAGTTCATGTTGATCTTCGGCCTGATGTTCATTTATCTGCCGATGCTGATCCTGGTGATCTACTCGTTCAACGCCTCGAAACTGGTGACGGTGTGGGGCGGCTGGTCGGTGAAGTGGTACGTCGGCCTGCTCGACAACACGCAACTGATGGGCTCGGTGGTGCGCTCGCTGGAAATCGCCTGCTACACCGCGATTGCCGCCGTTGCGCTGGGCACCCTCGCCGCGTTCGTGCTGACCCGCGTCACGCGCTTCAAGGGTCGTACGCTGTTCGGCGGTCTGGTCACCGCGCCGCTGGTGATGCCGGAAGTGATCACCGGTCTGTCGCTGTTGCTGTTGTTCGTGGCAATGGCGCAGCTGATCGGCTGGCCGCAGGAACGTGGCATCGTCACCATCTGGATCGCCCACACCACGTTTTGTGCCGCTTATGTGGCGGTGGTAGTCTCCGCCCGCCTGCGTGAACTGGACCTGTCGATCGAAGAAGCCGCGATGGATCTGGGGGCCAAGCCGTTCAAGGTGTTTTTCCTGATCACCATTCCAATGATCGCGCCGTCGCTGGCAGCGGGCGGCATGATGTCGTTCGCCCTGTCGCTGGACGATCTGGTGCTGGCGAGTTTCGTTTCCGGCCCGGGTTCGACGACGCTGCCGATGGAAGTGTTCTCGGCGGTACGTCTGGGCGTGAAGCCTGAGATCAACGCCGTGGCGAGCCTGATTCTGCTGGCGGTGTCGCTGGTGACCTTCCTGGTCTGGTACTTCGGCCGCAAGGCAGAAGCCAACCGCAAGCGTGCGATTCAGGAAGCAATGGATCAGACGGCGAATGAATCGTGGCAGCAGCCGCAACGCGCCGCCACGGCCTGAATGTAGACATACAAAATCTGTGGCAAGGGGGCTATGTCCACCTGTAGGAGCTGCGGCACGCTGCGATCTTTTGATTTTGATCTTTAGAAGCAAGATCAAAAGATCGCAGCCTCGTTTCACTCGACAGTTCCTACACGAGTTGTGCCAGTCGATCAGGTTTTGTGTTGTGTTTTTGAATAAAAAAAATGGAGTTTCACCAATGAAAATGTTTGGCAGGACTCTGCTGACACTGTCCTTAATGGGCGCAATCGCCACGGGCGTCCAAGCCAACGACAAGGTGCTGCGTGTTTACAACTGGTCCGATTACATCGCGCCGGACACCGTCAAGAAGTTCGAAGACGAGACCGGCATCCAGGTGACCTACGACGTCTTCGACAGCAACGAAACCCTTGAGGCGCGTTTGCTGGCGGGCAAATCCGGGTATGACATTGTCGTGCCGTCCAACAGCTTCCTGGCCAAACAGATCAAGGCCGGGGTCTATCAGCCGCTGGACAAATCGAAGCTGTCGAACTGGAAGAATCTCAACCCGGTGCTGTTGAAAAACGCCTCCGCCAGTGACCCGGACAACGCTCACGCGTTCCCGTACATGTGGGGCTCGATCGGCATCGGCTATAACCCGGCCAAGGTCAAGGAAGTGCTCGGCGCCAATGCCCCGACCAACTCCTGGGACTTGCTGTTCAAACCGGAAAACGCAGAAAAACTGAAAGCCTGCGGCATCAGCTTCCTCGACTCGCCGACCGAAATGATCCCGGCCGCCCTGCACTACCTGGGCTATCCGGTGAACGACAAGGACAAGGCGCACATCCTCGAAGCTGAAGCACTGTTCATGAAGATCCGTCCGTACGTGGCGTACTTCCATTCCTCGAAGTACATCTCGGACCTGGCCAACGGCAACATCTGCGTGGCGGTCGGTTACTCCGGCGACGTGCTGCAGGCCAAGGCCCGCGCCGTGGAGGCCGGCAACCAGGTGCAGATCGACTACAGCATTCCGAAGGAAGGCGCCGGCAGTTTCTACGACATGGTCGCCATCCCGCGCGATGCCGCCAACGTCGACAACGCCTACCTGTTCATGAACTTCCTGATGCGTCCGGACATCATTGCCGAGATCACCAACAGCAACGGCTACAGCAACGCCAACTCGGCCGCGACGCCGCTGGTGGACGAAGCGATCCGCAACGACCCGGGGTCGTACCCGTCGCAAGCGGTGATGGCGACGTTGTACGCGGTGCCGGATCAGCCGATTGCCACGCAGCGGATCATGACCCGGGGCTGGACACGGGTGAAGCTCGGTAAATAACCGAATACCCCTGTAGGAGTGAGCCTGCTCGCGATGGCGGTATGTCAGGCAGCAATGATGCTGAATGTGCCGACGTCATCGCGAGCAGGCTCACTCCTACAGTGGGTCGGTGTTGTGACACAAAGAACTAATGATTTCCCGTTCACGCAGCGCCTTACCACCGCTGCCCCCTGCAATGAACGGCCTCACCTGGCTTCCTCGGTTCAGGTGAATTTCAGGCGCCCTCGGGCGCCTTTTTTTGTGCGCTCAACTCAGTGGCCAATCCTGCAGGACTCGATAGCGGCCCTTATGCGATTCGAACAAGGCGAAGCGCTCGGCCCGCAGGAAAAACTCCGGCGGCGTGGCGGATTCCGGCTCCGCGGCACGGTAGTCCCGGGCCAGGGTCAGGTGCGGGCGAAACTCGCGCGGCGACTCTTCAAAACCAAACGGCAGCATCGCCTGCTCCAGCGCATACACCAGGTGCAACAAGGCCGGCGGAGCCTGCTCGGGCGCCAAAGACAGGATCCCGGCGCGATGCCAGACCTGCAAGCGATCCAACGCAATCCTCAGCGTTTCACCCGGCGTGCGTACTTTGCCGGCGGCCTCGCAGACTTCATTGATCTGCGCCAGCGGCACGGCACCGAGGAACAGCAGCGTCAGGTGAAAGTTATCCGCCGGCACCGGTTTGCCGGTGCGCAACCCCAGGTCGCCGCGCCACTGAGCAATGGCCTTGCGCTGTGGTGGCGGGCAGTCGAGGGCAAAAAACAGTCGCTTGAACGGTTCATCCCTGCGCGCGTCATCGGTCATGGCCCTGCTCCTTCGCTGGTCGATCGGCCGATTCTACACAGCCTTCTCTGACGACTCGCGACACCCGTCTATAGTTCAAGGATTGCCATCGAACCGGAGGCCGCCATGCGCGAGATCCTCAGCAAAGAACCGTGGTGGGCCCGACCACCGAACCCCGGGCAGGATGAAACCGAGCTGGAATGGGGCTGGCTGGTGCATTACAGCGAAGGTGAACCGCGTTTCGAATTCGTCCGCGAACGGCCGACGGACGAGCAGATCCGCCACCGCAAAAGTTGCCGTATCACCCCCTCAGCCGAGTGACGCCCCCCTGTAGGAGCTGCCGAAGGCTGCGATCTTTTGACCTTGTTTTTTACAATCAACATCAAAAGATCGCAGCCTTCGGCAGCTCCTACGGGGATATGTGGGAGTTTCAGGACTCAAGAATACTTTTGAAGCCACCAAAGATCATGCGCTGACCATCAAATCCCATCGGGTTGACGTCCGGTTGCATGCGCGGGTCTTCCATCATTTTGGCCATGCCGGCATCGCGGGTGGCTTTGTCTGGCCAGATCAGCCAGCCGGACGAAACCGTCTCGCCGTCCTTGAGTTTTACCGCCATCGGGAATGACGTGACTTTGCCCTCCGGCACGTCATCGCCCCAGCACTGAACCACTTCCTTTGCGCCGTATTCCTTGAACAGCCTGGCGGCGATCTCACAGTGTTTTTTGTACTGGTCGCGATTGGCATTGGGCACAGGTGCTACAAAAATATCGATGTAAGCCATGATCACTCTCCTTGCACGTTGGGTTGGATCTGCTGGGTAGTCGATTGCGGCGGCTGCCATTCGACACGATTCACCCCCAGCCCGACCGACGGTTGTTCAGCCCCGCCCAAGCTGCCTTCGACCTGCCCGGCGATATGCAGCGTACCGGCCATGACCCCGGTGGTCGGGTTCTGCAGCAGTTTCGACCAGGCCTTGTCGAAGGTGCTGCCCAGGCTGCTGCGAATCAGCGCTTCGCTGTCAGGCCGGTCGTTGGCCTGAATGATCGCGCGGATGCCCGCCACGCCGATCGAGATCACCCCGCCGACTAACTTGCCCGCCGCAGCCGCCACCGCACTGGCCGCACCGCGCGGGGCCATTTCCGCTTCCATCCGCTGACTGGCGCGTTTGGCCACCGGGGCCATGCCGGCGTCGGTCGAGGCGATGCCCTTGCTGCCACCCTCGGTGTGAATCTTGTCGATCAGCGCGGCGTACGCCGGCAGGGTGTTCAGCGGCTCGGTACTGATGATCTGATACAGCGACGCATCCCGCGCCGGTGGCGGCCCGAGGGCGATGGCCGGGACTTTCTGCAGACGCCCGTTGAGCTGCGCCAACGGCACGCCATAACGCTGGGCGATGAGCGGCATCTGCTGCGCCATCAGTTGCGCGTAGAACGCCGTGGCCTGGCCGAGGATCGCGTCCGGGTCGATCTCCACCGCCACCGGTGCCAGCACCCTTTCCTGATATTGCTCAAGCAGATACGCCGCCAGGCGCTTGGCCGAGGCGTCCTGTTCGCCACCGGCATTGATGGTGTACCAACTGACCTTCATCGACAGCCATTCCTGGGTCCAGTAGCTGCTGAACCACGGGATGAAATTTTCTTCAGTTTGCTGGTAGACGCGAGTGCGCCAATGTTCCATCGAGCCACGGGCGAACAGCTTGACCTGCTCGGTAGCTTGCTGCGACGCGCTGACCAGTTCCCTGTCCACTTGGTGCCAGGTCGCGGCGGAAACGGGGACAGCGATCGGTGTCTGCGGGGCATGAACCGGGCTGGCGCACCCCGCCAAAGCCAGAATCGCGACGACAATCAACGAGTGCGGACTCAAGATAACGATGTCCCATAACACTGCCGAACACTGTGCCGGGTGTTCTCCGATATGCAGTAGGAGTATAGGTGCCTACAGCGGATCAGCCGTGTCGGGCACTGCCTGGCTGGAGTCCTTGAGCCAATAGACGACCGTAAAATACACCCAACCGATGAAGAATGAAGGGGCAACCGTCAACAACACATTGGGCGTGTCTACCGTCAAATGGATGATGATCGAGACCGAACTGAACACACTGATGATCGTTAACGGAACGATACTGCGGCGAATGACAGCACTGTAACCGCTCAGCAGATTCGCCAGTCTGAACATCAGCGACAGGGCAACGAGCGTCGAGGTGTAACTGATCAGCGCTTGAACAACCGCAGCCTGCACGGCGACCGAAACACCGTGCCCGCTATTGGCAGCTGCCGCCAGCGCGCCATAGAAAATGGCGGCTGGCAGTGCTGAAAGCAAAAGTGAAACGTGAGAGACACGCATGTCAGCGAATGATTTTATCTTGGATGAATCCTTCCGAGTCCGGCTGTAACAGAACCAGGCACAACACTTGGTCCGAATACCCGACATGCTTGATGAAGTGGGCATTTGTTACGTCATCACTGGACATGTCCATTTTCGGAAAGAAGTTTGGTGCGACTGAACTCTGCCCACCTGGGATCACCCCCGTATTGATGTCCAGCACCAGGTCCTTGGACAGGGCTTGAACAATTTCAACCGCCAGCGCCGACATATCTGCTGGCTGAGGATCCTGTCGCAAGTCCGGATAAAACCGCGCCGCTGGCACCCTTGAAGACATGACCCGGAACATGTTGTAAACCACCGGATTATAGGTCTTGGCCACTATCAGTTTAGGCAGGCCGATCTGCTGTATCACGTTCTTCAGAAAAAACTGATTGAGCTTCTTGAACAGCGAAGAACCGCGGCACTCATCGGCAATCATCGCCGTCCACAGATACAGAAACGATGAAGAGCCAAAGGGAATACTCTTCGCCCCAATGATCCCCACCACCTTCTCCGTCGTCGAGTCAATCGCCAGCGCCAGATGCTCATAAATATCGAAAATGCCGGGCTGGTTGCCGAAGTACTGATTCACATCATAATCAGGCATACCCTGCTGCAGATCGACGACAATCTTGGTTTTGAAACTTTCAGGAAAGTTACGGCCAATAGCCGAATAATCCAGATCCCAATCCGTACCACCTTTCACATCGGACATATATCACCCTTCTTAGAATTTGTTATCTGGATAAAACCTGAGCGCATGACTTTCAGACATCTGCCGGGCGACCGGAATCTTCACATAGTCACCCCGCGCCCAGAGCCTGTTCATATCGACATAACCGTTGAACTTGATACCGGTATTAGAGGACGAGAGGATGTAACTTGAGTTATCAAGATCAGAAAGATCGGCGACCATCCTGAATGTCGCGGCAATGTTTGTATTGAACGGATTCACCGGGTCGCTGTAGTTGTAGCGACCGACATTGACCGTGAAATTGTCACCGCCCACGGCATTATGATTATCGAAAAACCATGCTGCGGGGCTCTTGTGCAGAGGGACGTGCTCGGATACCGCCTGATGCGCTTGCCCCCAATGCCAGCCGCTGACTTGGTCGCCATATTTTTCCTTGATCTGACGCAACGAGGCGACCAGGGACTCCTCCAGCAGGCGCTGGCAATCCGCGGCGCCACACCAGAAAGCCTGATCCGCTTGTTTGCTCAACAGCAAATTGAGAAACGCATCATAGTTACGCTGGTTCCAGCCAGCGGCCAACAGTTCCTTGCCAATTTTCGGCTCCAGCAACGCCTGCGTGAGGTTCTTCACCCAATACGCTGCAATCAATGGCGCTGCTGAGTCGGGATCGGAATCAAACCGCCACGCCTTGAGAATACTCAGTTCATTGCTGACCGCCGGATGGTTTTCGAGCGGCGCCATCATTTTCGGCAGGAGATCGGACATTGAAGTCGAGTAACGATCCAGCTGAATATCGGCAGACGTTTGCAACGTGTGCGGCGCGTGCGCCTTCAACAATTGCATGATTCGATCATAGCGATAAGGCAGCACCCAATCGTGACCGAAATTGAATGCGTAATTATCCGGGACAATACGGTTATTGGCCGTTGCAATGTAGCCGATCGGCGGATTGAACTGCTTTGGCTTTGCCGATTCTGGAACATAGCCTGTCCAGTCGTACTTGCCCTCCCAGCCTGGCGCGGGGCCTTGCCCCAAAAGGTCATTGTCCTGTGCCTTCACGGGCACCCGACCGGCCGAAACATAACCAATATTGCCGGCGGTATCGCCGTAGACCATGTTCTGCGGAGGCAAGCCAAAATCGGCAGAAGCGCTTAAAAACTGCTGCCAGTTTTCGGCACGGTTGATCCCCAGAATGCTGTCGAAAGTTTTGTCGCGGGTGTCCAGCCCTGTCCAGGCCAGCGCAATGACCACTGATTTCTTACCGTTGAGTGCCTGTTGCGCGGCCGGGTAGATGTCACTGATGACCGGACCGTGTCGGGTGGCGCGAACAGCAAGCCTGACCGGATCCTCGCCTTTGACATTAATCGTCTCCTCCGCGATTTGAAATGGCTGCCAGGTCGAGTCAGAGCCGAGATACAGACTGGCATCGCCAGGGTTTACCTTCTCCAGGTAGGCGTCCTGAACAGACGAACCTGTGTTGGTATAGCCCCAAGCGATTTTCTTGTTGTGCCCGATCACAAACAGCGGCGCCCCGGCATACGTGGCACCCACCAACGAAGACTTGGCCGTTTCGATGGATGCCAGGTAAAACAACGCAGGATTGGTCAAGCGCAGGTGCGGGTCGTTCGCCAGTATCGGTTTGCCTGACGCCGTATGCTCACCGCTGATGACCCAGTTGTTGGAACCCACGCCCTCGACATTCGAAGGCGGTAACTTGTCCAGCAGCGCCATCCCGGTATCGGTGACATCAAGCGTTCTGTAAAGCGCCGCATAATCCCGGGTTTTCACCGCGGCACTTCCCGGATAAGGAGCGAACACTTCATTGATTTGCGCGACCGTCAGATCTTTCGACAATGACAGGCGCTGCAACTGCATGCCCAAGTTTGAACTCAACGTCCATGAAAACAATAAGTGCAGCGCAACCGAGTCAGAAGGTTGCCAGTGATTCGGCGGCGCAGAACGGGTCAGGGCGAATTCCACCGGGAGCCGGTCAGAGAATTTATCGATGAAGTAATTCACCCCGTCGCTGTAGCTCTGCAGCACATCCCGTGTATCCGGATTCAACTGTTGATAGATCGAATCCGCAGTCTTTCTGAAGCCCAGGGTTCTGGAGAACTTATCCATCTCCAGGGTCTTCGAACCGAAGGTTTCCGATAGTGTGCCATTGGCGTAGTTTTTACTGAATTGCATCTGCCACAACCGATCCCTGGCGTGGCTATAGCCCAGCAAAAAATACGCATCCCGGTCATTTGCCGCCTTGATGTGCGGAACGGCGTTGGCATCCCAGGCAATGGTGCCTTTTTCAGACAGTCCCTGGCTGACTTTAAGGATGCCCGTCGCAAACACATTGGACAGGGTGATGTTATGCAACACATACATCACCCCGACCAGCCCGATACCGAATACACCCAGCGTACCGAACAGTAACGTTTTACTCATCGTTTTCATGACAAAATTCCGACCCTGAAGACTCACGCAACCCGGCGATTCTTTTCTGCGTACTTGCTGACAAAAAATACCAGCGATATGCGCTCGCCTTCAGTCACCGATTCCACCTGATGCGGGAATGTGCAGTCAGTGATGACGATCGATTGCAGCGCGGGGTGAATCGTATTGACCTGCTCACCCTGCTCGTTAAAGATCAGGAACTCACCACCGGAAAACCCCTTACCGAGTTGCAAAACGATCGAGTACAAATAATCGGGATTACTGTCGACATCGAGATGTTTGCCAATGAAAGAACCATCTTTCATTTTGTTGACTTGCATCCGCCGGATATAAAACTCTTCACCGTCGAGCAGGCCCGAAACAAACTGCATCAGCTTCTGGTTGCACACCACCGAGATCATTTGATCGGCGAGCGGCTGGTTGACACGTTTGGGTCGCTCAATGTCCGTCATGAATCGAGCGACCGTCAGGTCGTTGAGTTCGTCGGCATCACCGATGAACACCTGCTCCCACGGCAGTGCCTTGCTGGCGAGAATTTCATTGATGTCATCCCAGTCGTGCTGACTGTAAACAAACTCACTGACAGGCGAATAAAACGAACCTTTCTGCGCCAATTCCCGCTTTGCAACTTCAACAATATTCATTTCACGTTCCTTCGTTATCAATCGACTATCAAGCAGCGGCTTCGACGGCGGCGGCTTCACGTGCCGGTTTGGTTTCAAGTTGCTGTTTATTGCTCTGGTACCACGTGACAATGCCGAACGGATCACTTTCATTGCGGCACAAGTGATCGCGCAGGATCAGGAAGCTCTCGGTCATGCTCCAGGTTTCAGTCATCGGGCCGAAACGGGAGACCAGGCCCTCATTAGCCGCTCGCTCGGGCGCGATACTCCAGAAGTTCACCCCCGGACTGCGGTGATGAAAATCATGACTGGGCAAGTCCTGCATGAAGGAAAAGACCCGCAGCGGAATATCGATGAACAGCGTGCCCAGCCCCCACTTCACAACACGCCAGGCAAAGGACCAACCGGTATGGCCAATCGGATACGGGCGACCGAAGAAACGCCCCCAACTGAGCGACCCGTAAAAAATGTACTTTGGTAACCCTTCTGAATTCTCGGCAAACCACAGGTGTTCAGTGACGTGTTGAATCCACGAAGAAAACTGCGTGATCAACAAAATCGGCAGCAGGTAATACAGAGCGAATGGAGTGAAATATCCGGACAGATAAACAGCCGTCAGCAACAGCACCCAGTAGATCGCACGACTGACTTTCTCGTGTCTGTCAGTATTGACAAAACAAACTTCGAGCCGAAATTTGATGTGCTCATAGATGCGCATCGGATGAAACGGCGCGACCACCAACTTTGTCCAGTACTCGGTTTCGCTCATGCCTTTGTAAAAGCCATGGCTGGTCATGAACTGCAGATCAACATCCTTGTCGGTGCAAAACGTATTGACGCTGTGGTGCTCGCCTACATGAAGTTTCATGTAGTTGTTCCACGGGGTGTGCAGAATAGGCATCGACAGCACCCACTTGCACACAAACTTTGCCAACTTCTTGTTAGCAATGCCCGCACCGTGAATCGTATAGTGGAACGTATGCAATAGCCCCCGCTGGCGGTTGACAACCATGCACATGAGAGGAATCGACAATATAACCTTGGCGATCCAGTGAAGTTCCGACTGCAGGATCTCATTGCCCAACAGCACTGCCGCAAAGAAAACCGCATAACCCCAGCTGATCTGAAGAAACAACTGCCACGGTTTCAGTAATGTTTCCTTGGCCGCTTTCGGAGCATTTTTATTACCCGATTTCCCAGTCACCCATGTCCAGAAGCCTTGCAGTGGCAGTTGCTCATAAGTGGCCCTGACATCAAAGCCGTGACCGTATTTCGTATAGCGTGTCTTGAAAAGTTCCTGTTTCATATTGGCAGCTTCCTATCGCCTATAGATAATCCGTTTTCACATACAAAACAGCGACCGACCCAAAGAAGGAATAGAACGGCTCCATCTTGTAATGGTCAACGGCCAGGACCACAAAGTCTTTGTAAACGTCGAGAAATATCCTTCCCATCAGCGCGTATTCGGCGGCTTGTGACAGGAAGTTATTCCAGATCAATTCGTCGCTTTGCCCCGTAAACCATTTGGAATACAGCGGACGTCTGGCTTCGAATATTTCATTCATTTGCTCAAGGTTCAGACCGGTCTGACCATAATCGCCTGCGCGTAGCCGCTCCAGGATGTCTGCATGCTGGTCGTGCCAGCCCTGTTCATTGCCGCACAGTTCGAAGAAAGAACCGACGGCTGCGGGCGCCGTCAACTGATCGCCAATAGTCCGCAACTGCCGATTGACCTTATCGAGAAACGCCTCACGCGCACTGGATGAGCCAGCATTCTTGTTGAACGATATATATTCGAATTCACCACCGAATAACCGGTGCTCCACCGTCACGCCTACCGCTGCCGAAAAGGCAGTCAAGGCCTCATCGGCATTGATCAGTTTGGTGCCCGCCAAGCCTGGCTGATCACCCACCTGCGTAAACGTGTATCGGGGTTTGCCTTCAGCCGTCAGGTCGTACGAATAATCCGGGCATACCGCACTGACAACAGTCAACGGCTGGCTGGTCGCTTTACAGCGATGGATCTGCGCAACCGCCCCTTCAACCGCTGGCCGTGTCGGCGTGATTAACCCACCGTCGGACACCAACCGGGACAGCGCAGCCCCATATAAAGCCATGTGCTCCACCGTCGCATATTTGAGTTCAAGCGCAGATTTCGCCACGTGATTATCCGATAACAGCAAAGAGGCGATAGAAGGAATGCGCCCTTTGGATTTGAACACATGAATATTGGTCACGACCCGCGCCCTGCTATTACGCAACTCGAAATCAAACTCGGAATATTTATCCTTGAGCATCATATAAAACAGATAATTACTGACCGGGAGCGTTTTATTGCCAAATGACCTGCGCAATGCAACATACCGATTGCGTAAATCCTCAATCCTCTCGATCAGCGACTCCGGATCTTTTGGCACATTCAACGCATCATGCGGGATGCCCGAATTGATGCACTTGAGCAGGTCGCGACTTAATCTCGAATCAATATCAAGAAACATATCCTTCACCCACGCTTTACAACGGACTCGGTCAATTGAGGAACAGACTCACTCATACTCGCAGGTGCTTCGTGGACGTCCTTGAACAGCAAAATATCGATAAACCGGTTTTCCTTGTTATCGGAAAATCCTTGAGGATGGAGATTTTCCTTGGGATTTTCAAAAGTCCCGAACATCATGTCCCAGATTGGAAAGTCACTGTAGTTGCACTCATGGCGATCACGCTGGTGATGAACGTGATGCATCTCCGGTCTTTGGAAAAAGTACCCCAGCCAATGCGGTGTCCGAAGGTTGGAGTGATAGAACATTTCACCCAACGCAGCAAACATCACATAGAACGCACCGGCTTCCACGCTGATACCCAGTAACACGTAGGCCACAGCGCTGCCCAGCATCGAGTTGAATACCATTTCGGTGGGATGTTTATAAAACGAGGTAAACACTTCAATGCGTTGCGGGGCGTGATGCATTTGGTGGAACAGGCGCCAGAGGAAATTGTTCGCATGACGCCAGCGGTGCCACCAATACGTCACGAATGTATTGATGACGTAGGCAATGAAACCTGCCAGCAACGGACTGTAGCTTTCAGACAGATGAAACAGGCTATGGCCCTGCATCCATTTGTTCCACGACACACCCGCAAGTAACGCAACGGCGATCTGCACAATGTTGAGCGTCATGGATCGAAAGAACCAGGTACTGACTTTCGGCAACTTCCACCCTGGAATAATTTGCTCTAGCACAAGCACCGCCAACGCAACACCTATCAGATAAACAATCATGGCTAACCCCTCATTATTTGTATGACGATCGCTCGGCTCACGCTTTAATAAACTGACAAGGCATTGATCGTTTTGTCGTTAATTTCGACCCAGAAGGCCAGCACTGGTTTGCCGTCGATCAGTTGCGCAGAAGATACGCGATGAACATCCACCCCCATCCGCCGGAGTAAGCGTTCGTTACCCAGCGCGGAAAAGGCGATCAGACGTTTAACGTTATTTCTATTGGCGAGCGCGACAATCTGCTTCATCAGCCGGCATGTATCCAGCCAATGACCCGAACTTGAGTTTTCGGACTCAAAGGCAAAACGAGAAAGTTCCCAGATGTCGGGTGATTTGGGGAGTGGGATATCGCCCATCAACTCTGGAAAAATCTGCTCAAGCAAATAATCGTTCATGGTCGATAACAATCTTGCGCAACCACAGACATGCCCGTTGCCGTCCTGCGCAATTACATAGTGAGTGTCATCGCGATCAAATTCGTCATATTCAAGGCCTGGTTCGCATTGCAGAGGCCAGGCCATTTTTTCGACAAATATTTTATAGCGGAAGAGACCGAGCCCAGAGATAAGCTCAGGAGTAAGTTGCTGAGTTTTGCCATTTATTATATTTAACATTCCGCACCAGCTTCCAATCCAGTTCCTTGAATTAGAAGTCATGGGTGCAGAACAAAATAGCTGCCCAAAAGGGCAGCTTCCTGGCGTACGGCTTCAGCCAGGGCCGGATGCGACCTGACAATAACCGATGCAAACGGTGCAAGACTGCTGCGGCGAGGTAGACGATCCGCCAGTCAACCCCACCGCTGCGTTCGCGATCAGCCGGGCCGGGTATGACAGTCGCCAGTTTAGACGGGATTCACAAAAGAATATTGATGCGGGTCATGAAGGCCGACCTTACGTGCAGGACGCTCCAGCTACGACCAGTGCGCCATACGCACTCGCATAGGGGAGTCAATGAGAACGGCGAGTCTGCGGGTTGCACCTTTTCATTCGAGCAAGGAACAGACCCATTTCCTCATTGATCAAAAGGCCTGTATCAACTTGACACGGTGGGTTGCACCAATACATTCGCGGTTGCACCCTTTACCGTTAACCATTGTATTCACGCGTCAAACTCTCGGGCAAAGTTCGCTCCAGAGGTTGACCAGATAACCACAGAAGAATCAACTCTTGGGTGGTGTTCGCACCGAGATCGTAACCCCGCGATGAACGTAACATAATGTTGCAGCTAATCCCGCCCGGTGCTATAAGAACTTTCCCGGAAAAACTGGCTTTAAACCAAGCCCAACCAATGCTCAGTTTTGGTGCAAAACCGTGAGACTCCCATTCACTGTAACCGGCACACGCCACTTGCAGTCCGATCTCTTTTAGCTCGGCGGTCAAACAGGTGTCGACCCAGGCAAGCGAGGGCTGAAAAACCACACTACTCAATTCGGCATAGGACAGACGTATCAATTGATCGGGCGCTAACGACAGCATTTCAATCACCCTGATTAGTTATAAATTTTTATTATTGCCTTGATGAATTTATTGCCATAACGGCATCAACAACCCAAAGCCTGGACACCTCCCATCACACTTTACTACGCTGGTAAGTAAGATGACTGATTGGCGCGAGCACTATTTATCTCTGTTCATGAACGTTACATCCAAGGAAGGATTGCTCACGCTGCTTGATTCCGTTGTTCGCTCTTTCGAGTTTGATCAATATTCCCTTGGCATACGTTTCCCCCTACCCATTTCCAGCCCGAAATTTCACTTATCCTCGAACTATTCTCCCCAGTGGGAAGACACCTACAAGAGCAAAAACTATTTCAGTGTAGACCCCACCGTCAAGCATGGCCTGACCCAGAATCAACCCTTGTGCTGGTCGGCTGAGACTTTTGATGACAACCCACATTTCTGGGAAGACGCCAGGCACTATCAACTTTCCCATGGCTGGTGTACGCCTTCGCGCGCCAAACATGACACCATCGGCATGCTCTCGCTGGTCAGATCCACTATGCCTGTATCGCTGCTGGAGCTGAACGAAAAAGAAGCCAAGCTCACGTGGATTACGCATCTGGCACATTCCACCATGCTCAACTTCATCGCGAATGAATACATTCCGGAAGTAGGTGCGTCATTGACAGCCAGGGAGGTGGAAACATTGAAATGGTCGGCGACGGGCAAAACCTACTGCGAGACCGGACTGATATTGTCCATAGACGAACGGACCGTGAAATTTCATCTGGTCAACGCCATGCGCAAGCTTCATTCCAGCAATAAAGTGGAGGCCGCCATGAAAGCTTATGCATTGGGAATGCTTCATTGAGTTTGACCACTCGATATGAATACAGCACAGAGAAATCGTCTGCCACCGGAACTTGCCTCCAAGGCAGTTTCCGGCGGCGTACCGCGCATCAGCGCTAGACCGTGATTTCCCCGACCATATAGAGCACTGACTCACCGCTGATCAACACCCGATCGCCAGCGATCTCGCAGCGTAACTGGCCCTTGCGGGTACCTCCTTGTTGCGCGCTCAGCGTCTGTTTATCCAGAGTCTGTGCCCAGTAAGGTGCGAGTGATGTATGAGCTGAACCGGTGACAGGGTCTTCGTTTACCCCTACATTCGGACCGAACCAGCGCGAAACAAAATCAAACGAGCGACTGGCGGCAGTCACCACGACGCCCCGCTTGGGCAGCCCCTTGAGCTTGGCGAAGTCAGGGGACAGTCCCTCGACAATCGCCTCATCTGCAACCACGACAATAAAGTCGTCAGTGGCCAGAACGTCCGCCGTGGTCAAGCCAAGCGCTGGCAACAACTCGGGTGGAGGCTCGCAACGCACTGGCACTTTCGCCGGAAAATCCATCGTCAATCCAGTGCCTGAACGTCGCACTCGAAGCTCGCCGCTTCGCGTCGAAAACCGCAGCACCTGGGCATCGTCTCCAACCTTGTTAAAGATGACCCACGCCGCAGCCAATGTCGCATGGCCGCACAAGTCAACTTCGACCTGAGGCGTGAACCACCTCAACTCATAGAGATCACCCTGTTTAACGAAGAATGCCGTTTCCGAGAGGTTATTTTCAGCAGCGATCGCATATAACTTTTCGTCCGGCAACCATTCGCTCAATGGGCAAACCGCTGCGGGGTTTCCATCAAAAGGTCGAGAAGCAAACGCATCCACTTGAAAAATAGCGATCTGCACCAATACGACTCCTGCAATAAATACCGATGACGGCACCCGTTAGTACCGCCCCACTTACAACTTTAACGAATACACGAAACTAAAATTTAAACCGTTTACCTCAATGATGACACCCGCCCATTCGGGCAGGGAAACGACCATTAAAAAAAGGTTGAAACATAGCCATCAAGACACGCTTAAACATGCACTGTATAAAAAAAACCGCTATCACAGCAGACTTTTATTAACGTTATAAGCACACCGTACAGTCTAGGCAACCGATGTATTTAAACAACGTGAAAATTCAACCGTCATGCTCGTTTAACCTAATGGCCGGTGGCATCATAGGGCCTCAGCCAGGTGGCATACGATAGGGAGATAAAATGCTACAGGTATTTGGCAAAGCGTCATCGATCAATGTCCGCAAGGTACTCTGGACCTGCGCAGAGCTGCAGATTGCCATTGAACGAGAAGACTGGGGATCAGGCTTCAGGGATACGCACACCCCCGAATTCATCGCGTTGAACCCCAATGCAATGGTGCCGGTGATTAACGATCAGGGTTTCGTGCTGTGGGAGTCGAATACGATCATTCGCTACCTGGCAAATCGCGACAACGCTTTGCACCTTTACCCCTCGGCCCCCCGGCATCGGGCGCGGATCGACCAATGGATAGACTGGCAGGCTACCGACCTCAACAAGTCCTGGGGTTATGTATTCATGTCACTGGTGCGCAAAAGTGCGGCTCACCAAGACGCCGATGCTTTACAGCAAGGTTTTCATCAATGGGTAGCGCACATGACAATCCTGGAGCAACAACTCCAGAAGACCGGTGCCTACGTCAGCGGCGACGAATTTTCTCTGGCGGACATACCGATAGGGCTGTCGGTGAACCGTTGGTTCGAGACCCCCCTGGCGCACCCAGACTTGCCGGCAGTCAGTGCATACTACGATCGCTTGAACTCGCGTCCCGGCTTCCGTTTGTATGGCAGAAACGGTACCCCCTGAGCCAATAAACGCAGCGCTGGCAGAGCGGCAAACGCTTGTGCCAGCGTCAGCGGCTTGTGAACCGAATGAAACAGGCGATCATCAATGGTATCGATATTGACCATTGCGAGGATTGCCTTCCGCAGCCCCCCACCGTCAGGCACGATGATTCCATCTCGAAGACAATTCTCGAATGGAGAAAATGCCATGAGTCACTACGTCGCCCTGAATGTGCGTTTCCCGGTGTTCGGCAGTAACTACTACGACCAACACGCCGTGTCGCACAAAGCTGAGGCACTGGTGTTCAACGAAAATTTCGAAAATCTGCTGATGCCCGCCGCGACCCATCATTTCAGCAATGAAGTGGTCGGCATCAACGATCAGTTCCGTTTTCTGAGCGACATTCTCGCCACCCATTTGCTGGACATCGAGGCCGCCGTGCCTGCGCGATCCAGCGTCCGGGCGAGCGCTCACTTTTAATTCGAAGGCTAAACCAAGAGGGCGTCCCGTGGCGGGACGCCCTCTTGGCGTTCAATCAGTCATCATCCCGATCACGGTAGTAGCGACGCCCGTCGCGGCGGTCATCGCGGTCATCCCAGCGCCGGTCATGATCGTAATAGCGGCGGTGATCGCGGTCGTAATGCCGGCCATAGTGGTGGTCATCATCAAAGTCCGCCACACAGCCGCCGAGCAATACGGCGGCGGTCACGGTCAGCAGCATCGTTGTTGCGCGCTTCATTCAACACTTCCCTAAAACCAAGGTTTTGACGACGGAATCGGCCACGCTGCCCGCGCCTTCATGACGCTTTACGGACAGCCGCAGATACGACCGGGCAAAACGCCGTTGATTCAGTGGCCACTATCGACCGTTTGTCGCCCTGTCCGCACTGCCCGAGCGGCGGCGAAATGCCACCTATACTCCTTGCAACCAAGCCCCATGCAATGGATCTGCGCCCTCAATAACAACAAGCAGAGGTGGACCATGGTCTGGCAGCAAATCTACGACCCGTTCGGCAACCCGGTGATCTCCACGCTCATGGCCGCCGTACCGGTGGTGGTGATGCTCGCGGCGCTGGCGTTCTTTCACGTCAAGGCGCATCTGGCCGCCCTGCTCGCCCTCGCTTCGGCGTTACTGATCTCGATCTTCGCCTTCGGCATGCCGGCAAGCATGGCCGGTTCGGCGGCGTTGTTTGGTGCGGCCAATGGCTTGCTGCCGATCGGCTGGATCGTGCTCAACATCATCTTTCTGCATCGCCTGACCACCGAGAACGGCTCGTTCAAAGTGCTGCAGGATTCACTGGCGCGGATCACCGACGACCGCCGTTTGCAGTTGCTGCTGATCGCCTTCTGCTTCGGTGCGTTTTTTGAAGGCGCGGCCGGGTTCGGCACACCGGTGGCGGTGACCGGGGCGATTCTGATCGGCCTCGGTTTTTCGCCGTTGGCCGCGTCCGGTCTGGCGTTGATTGCCAACACCGCCCCGGTGGCATTCGGCGCGCTCGGCACACCGATCATCACCCTGGCCAAGGTCACCGGGCTGGATGAGATGGAGCTGTCGATGATGGTCGGTCGGCAGTTGCCATTTTTCTCGGTGCTGGTGCCGTTCTGGCTGATCTGGGCATTTGCCGGGTGGCGCAAGATGCTCGAAATCTGGCCGGCGATTCTGGTAGCCGGGGTCAGCTTCGCGGTGCCGCAGTTCCTCGTGTCGAACTACCACGGCCCAATGCTGGTGGACGTGATTGCCGCGCTGATTTCCATGGCCTGCCTGACCCTGTTTCTGCGGGTCTGGAAACCGGCGACGGTGTACACCTCGGCCGCCCTGGCAGGTCGCGTCGACAACTCCCGGGTCGAGGAAGAAAAAGTCACCGCCAGCGCCACGTTCAGCGATCAGGCGCGCCCGGCGGTGATGCGTGCGTGGATGCCGTGGATCATCCTCACCGTGTTCGTGTTTGCCTGGGGCACTCAGGGCTTCAAGAACATCTTTGACGTGCGCCCGGCGCTGGACCCGGTGACCCATTCCGTCAAACTCGATCCCCAAGGCAAACCACTGAACGAGGCCAACCCGATTTTTTCGCCGGCGCTGACCTTCACCACCCTGCACCTGCAAGTGCAGAAAGTCCCGCCGGTGGTGCCGGCGCCGAAAGCCGAAGAAGCGATCTACAAATTCACCTGGTTCACCGCCACCGGCAGCGGCATTCTGCTGGCGGCGATTGTCGGCGGGCTGCTGATGGGCTATTCGATCCCGCAATTGATCAAGCAGTACCTGCGCACGTTATGGGTGGTGCGGTTTTCGCTGATCACCATTGCCGCGATGCTGGCGCTGGGCTTCCTCACACGTTACTCGGGACTCGACGCGACCATGGGCCTGGCGTTTGCGGCGACGGGCATTTTCTATCCGATGTTCGGCACGTTGCTCGGCTGGCTGGGTGTCGCGTTGACGGGTTCGGATACGGCGTCAAACGTGTTGTTTGGCGGTTTGCAGCGGGTGACCTCGGAACAGCTCGGCATCAGCCCGATCCTGATGGCGGCAGCGAACAGTTCCGGCGGGGTGATGGGCAAAATGGTCGACGCGCAATCGATCGTGGTCGCCTCCACCGCGACCCGTTGGTATGGGCATGAAGGCGAGATTCTGCGCTACGTGTTCTTCCACTCGATTGTGCTGGCGATCCTGGTGGGTGGGCTGGTGACGTTGCAGGCGTATGTGGCGCCGTTTACCTCGATGGTGGTTGGCGGGCATTGAGGTCGGTCATGACGCCCTCTTCGCGAGCAGGCTCCCACAGTTGAAATGCATTTCAATTGTGGGAGCAAGTCGAATCGTCGCACCGCCCCTCCCACATTTGGCTACATGTCGCTCAGCAGACTCATGAGCCATGCGCATAACTCTATAGCGCAAATCCGCAAAAACCTTTTCCCCTCCGCGCAGGTCATTCCAAGAACGAGACCGGCAAGCATGCCGGCGCGCCCGACTGGGCCTTTCAATCCCTGCCGTCCTGATTAAGCCAGAGAGGAATCGAAGCATGACGATTTCCCGACGTAGATTCCTGATCCTCGGTGCCGTGACCGCCACGGCATTCGCGATGCCGCCTTTCATTAGCCTCAAGGCCTACGCGGCCAGTCTGGAGCAACCGGCCATGGCCAAAGTGACGATCAACGTCAACGGTAAACCCCAAACCCTTGAAGTCGACAACCGCACCACCCTGCTCGATGCCTTGCGCGAGCACCTGCACCTGACCGGCAGCAAAAAAGGCTGCGACCACGGTCAGTGCGGCGCCTGCACGGTGATCGCCGATGGGCGGCGGATCAATGCCTGCCTGACCCTGGCGGTGATGCACGACGGCAGCGAGATCACCACCATCGAAGGCCTCGGCATGCCCGACAACCTGCACCCGATGCAGGCTGCGTTCATCAAGCACGACGGCTACCAGTGCGGCTATTGCACGCCGGGGCAGATCTGCTCGGCGGTGGCGGTGCTCAAGGAAATCCGCGAGGGTATTCCCAGCCACGTCAGCCCCAGCCTGACCGACGCGCCGCAACTGATCGCCAGCGAATTCCAGGAGCGCATGAGCGGCAATATCTGCCGCTGCGGCGCCTATTCCAACATCATCGAAGCCATCACTGAAGTCGCGGAGGTGCCGGCATGAGACCGTTCAATTACAGCCGCGCCGACTCCCCCGCCGCAGCCGCAGCGCTGGCGGCGCAGGTCGAAGGCGCGAAGTTCATCGCTGGCGGCACCAACCTGCTGGACCTGATGAAACTCGACATTGAAACCCCGCTGCACCTGATTGACATCAACCACCTCGGTCTTGACCAAATCGAAGCCACGCCCGAAGGCGGATTGCGCATCGGCGCACTGGTACGCAACACCGATCTGGCCGCCGACAGCCGCGTGCGCAAGGACTACGCGCTGCTCTCCCGCGCCTTGCTCGCCGGGGCTTCCGGCCAGTTGCGCAACATGGCAAGCACCGCCGGCAACCTGCTGCAACGCACCCGTTGCCCGTATTTCTATGACGTCAATCAGGCCTGCAACAAACGCCAGCCCGGCAGTGGTTGCGCGGCGATTGGCGGGGTCAGTCGGCAACTGGGGCTGATCGGCGTCAGCGACGCCTGCATCGCCACCCACCCCAGCGACATGGCGATTGCCATGCGCGCCCTCGATGCACAGATTGAAACGGTCAAACCCGACGGCAGCACCCGCAGCATCGCCATCGCCGATTTCCATCAGCTCCCGGGCAACACGCCGAACATCGAAACCAGCCTCACGCCCGGCGAGTTCATTACCTCAGTGACCCTGCCTGCCCCGGTCGGCGGCACGCATCTTTATCACAAGGTGCGTGATCGTTCGTCATACGCCTTTGCCCTGGTGTCGGTCGGTTTGATCCTGCAAAAGGACGGCAACGGTCGCGTGGCGGTCGGTGGTATTGCGCCGAAACCATGGCGGGTCGAAGCCGCCGACGCGTTGCTGCCCCACGGCGCGAAAGCCGTGAGCGAACGCCTGCTCGACGGCGCCACGCCGACTCACGACAACCAATTCAAACTGACCCTGGTCGAGCGCACGCTCGGCTCGGTGTTGGCGCAAGCGAGGGATGAAGCATGAAATTCGACACGCCCGCCACCACCAACCCGATCGACCAGTTGAAGGTCATCGGCAAACCCACCGACCGCGTCGAAGGCCCGCTGAAAACCAGCGGCCAGGCTCCGTACGCCTACGAGCAGCATGACGCCGTGGCGAATCAGGCCTACGGCTTCATGGTCGGTTCGGCCATCGCCAAGGGTCGCATCAGCCACATCGATCTCAATGCGGCCGAAGCCGCGCCCGGCGTGCTGGCCATCGTCACCGCCGCCAATGCCGGCAAGCTCGGCAAGGGCCAATACAACTCGGCGCCGCTGCTGGCCGGGCCCGAGGTGCAGCATTATCACCAGGCCGTTGCGCTGGTGGTCGCCGAGACCTTCGAACAGGCCCGCGCCGCCGCGCAAATGGTCAAGGTCGATTACGTCGCGGCCAAAGGCCAATTCGAACTGGCCAACGTGCGCGACCAGGGTGTCGAAGACGACGAGTTGCCCGACGTCACCCACGGCGATTTCGACTCGGCCTTCGCCGCCGCGCCGGTGCAGTTCGACCAGACCTACACCACCCCCGACCAGTCCCACGCGATGATGGAGCCGCACGCGACACTGGCCGCTTGGAAAGGTGATCATCTGACCCTGTGGACCTCCAACCAGATGATCGCCTGGAGCGTCGGCGACATCGCCACCACCCTCGGTTTGCCCAAGGAAAACGTGCGCCTGATCTCGCCGTACATTGGTGGCGGCTTCGGCGGCAAACTGTTCATCCGCGCCGACGCGATCCTCGCCGCCCTCGGTGCGCGCCTGGCCAATCGCCCGGTGAAAGTCGCCCTCGCCCGCCCGCAAATGGCCAACAACACCACCCACCGCCCCGCCACCATCCAGCGCATTCGTCTGGGCGCCACCGCGGACGGCAAGCTCAGCGCCATCGCCCACGAAGGCTGGTCGGGCAACCTCAAGGACGGCAAGGTCGAAGTCGCCGCGCAACCAAGTCAGTTGCTCTACGCCGCGCAAAACCGTCGGGTGACCATGCGCCTGGCGCCGCTGGATCTGCCCGAAGGCAACTCCATGCGCGCGCCCGGTGAAGCGCCGGGGCTGATGGCACTGGAAATCGCCATGGACGAGATGGCCGAGCAGCTCAAGCTCGACCCGATCCAGTTCCGCATCCTCAACGACACCCAGGTCGATCCGGTGAAAACCGAACGTCCGTTCTCCCAGCGACGCCTGATCGAATGCCTGCAGACCGGCGCCGAGAAGTTCGGCTGGAACCAGCGCAACGCCACACCCGGCAGCCGTCGCGAAGGTCGCTGGCTGATCGGCATGGGCGTCGCCGCAGCGATCCGCAACAACCTGCTGCTCAAATCCGGCGCCCGGGTGCGGCTGGAGCGCGACGGCAAGGTCACGGTGGAGACCGACATGACCGATATCGGCACCGGCAGCTACACGATCATCGCCCAGACAGCGGCCGAGATGATGGGCGTCGGTCTTGCGGATGTCAGCGTGCATCTGGGCGACTCGACCTTCCCGGTATCGTCCGGCTCCGGCGGCCAGTTCGGCGCCAACTGCTCGACCGCGGGGGTCTATGCCGCGTGCATGAAGCTGCGCGAAACGGTGGTCAGCAAACTGGGCATGAGCGGCAGCGACATCGAGTTTGCCGACGGTCAGGTCCGCGCCGGCGGCAAGACCCTGCCGTTGCGTGATGCTGCCAAAAATGGCGTGGTCGAGGCCGAGGACAGTATCGAATTCGCCGACCTCGCCAAGCAGTATCAGCAGTCGACCTTCGGTGCGCATTTCGTCGAAGTCGCGGTGGACGCGGCGACCGGCGAAGTCCGCGTGCGGCGCATGCTCGCGGTGTGTGCGGCGGGGCGGATTCTCAACCCGAAAGCGGCGCGCAGCCAGGTGATCGGGGCGATGACCATGGGCGTCGGCGCGGCGTTGATGGAAGAGCTGGCGGTGGACAAGCGGCTGGGCTTTTTCGTCAACCATGACCTGGCCGGATATGAGGTGCCGGTGCACGCCGACATCCCGCATCAGGAGGTGATATTCCTTGACGAGACTGATCCGGTTTCGTCACCGATGAAAGCCAAAGGTGTGGGGGAACTGGGGATTTGCGGTGTGAGTGCGGCGGTGGCAAATGCGATCTACAACGCCACCGGGGCGCGGGTGCGCGAGTATCCGATTACGCTGGACAAGATTCTCTCGTCGTTACCGCCGATGATCTGACCCCCCGCCCCCCTCCCCTGTAGGAGCTGCCGCAGGCTGCGATCTTTTGCTCTTGCTTGAGAAGCTAAAGTCAAAAGATCGTCCGATCGCGGCCCGAACCTGCGGCAGCTCCTACAGGGAACTTGCGTCACTTTACCGAGCCGGACTGTTCAGATAATCGACTAGAATTCGAAAGAACTTATGCAGGACACTCATCAATGCTTCGAGAAAACGCCAGTGACCTGCTCGCCTTCCTCGCCGTGGCCCGCGAGCGCAGTTTCACCAAAGCGGCGGCCAGACTCGGCGTCTCGCAATCGGCGCTCAGCCATACCATCCGCGCCCTCGAAGCGCGCCTTGGCCTGCGCTTGCTCACCCGTACCACCCGCAGCGTCTCGCCCACCGAGGCCGGCGACCATTTGCTGCAGACCATCGGCCCGCGTTTCGAAGAGATCGAACTGGAACTGGCGGCCCTGAGCAACCTGCGCGAAACCCCGGCTGGGCGCATCCGCATCAGCGCCACCGACCATTCGCTGAACTGGCTGTTGCGCCCGGTGCTCAAGGGCTTCCTGCCGCAGTATCCCGACATCGCCGTGGAGGTGATCTGCGACTACGGTTTCGTCGACATCGCCGGGCAAGGCTTCGACGCCGGCATTCGCCTCGGTGAAGACGTGGCCCAGGGCATGATCGCCACCCGCATCGGCCCGGACATGCGCATGGCGGTGGTCGGTTCTCCAGCCTACTTCGCCAGCCGCACGCGGCCGCAGACGCCGAGGGATCTGACCCAACACGCCTGCAACAACCTGCGCCTGCCCACCAATGGCGGGCTGTACACCTGGGAGTTCGAGAAGAACGGCGAAAGCCTCAAGGTGCGGGTATCCGGACAAGTCACGCTGAATGGTGTTTATCCGCTGCTCGACGCCGCACTGGATGGTTTCGGCCTCAGCTACATCCCGGAAAATATTGTCGCGCCGTATCTGGCCGACGGGCGTCTGGTGCAAGTGCTGGCAGACTGGTGCCCGACGTTTGCCGGTTATCACCTGTATTACCCGAGCCGACGTCAGGCAGCGCCGGCGTTTGCGCTGTTGCTGGAGGCGTTGCGTTATCGCGGTTGAGCGCCTATTCCAGCAGCGCGATCAATTGATGACGCTGCGCATCCGTCAGCATCAGCCCAAACCCGGCGCCGGCATTGTCGGCCATGTAGCGCGGATTGCCGGTGCCGGGAATCACGCAAGTCACTGCCGGGTGCGATAGCAGAAACTTCAGCGCCAGTTGCGGCCAACTGTTGACCTGCACGTCCGAGACCCAGGCCGGCAACGGTTTGCCCTTGAGCCGCGCGAGCAATCCGCCACCGCCGAACGGCCGATTGCAGATCACCGCGACCCCGCGCTCGCGGCACAGCGGCAAGATGCGTTTTTCCACGCCACGGTCATCGAGGGCGTAGTTGATTTGCAGAAAGTCGAGCTGTTCGGCCTTGAGCACCGACTCGACTTCGTCGTAGGCCGAGGGCGTGTAATGGGTGATGCCGATGTAGCGGATGCGCCCCTGTTCTTTCCATTCGCGCAGGGTCGGCAGATGGGTTTGCCAGTCCAGCAGGTTGTGGATCTGCATCAGGTCGATGCGTTCGGTGCGCAGCAGACTGAAGGATTGTTCCATCTGCGCGATGCCTTCCTTGCGCCCGCGGGTCCATACCTTGGTCGCGAGAAATGCCGGCGAGCGCGGTTCGTGGATCGACAGCAGTTCGCCGGTGGTTTGCTCGGCGCGGCCATACATCGGTGAGCTGTCGATCAGCGTGCCACCCTTTCTGAACAGCTCGTCGAGCACTGCGGGCAGTTGCCTATAAGCGGTTTCACCGGGCGCAACGTCGAAGCCGCGATACGTGCCCAGGCCCACCATGGGCAGCGGCTCGGAGCTGGAAGGGATGGCGCGGGTCTGCATGGTCTGGTCTCCTGCCTGGCTCGGCGAAGTGGCAGTCGGCGTCGTGGCAGTGGCCAACGCCCGGTCAAAGGTCAGGACCGCCGAAACCCCGGCAGCCAGCGTGAGCAATCGGCGACGGGAGCAACCCTCAGTGTGGCGCATGCTGGTTCCCCTGCTGCGTGAATCTGTTGCACGTTGTGTGCGACGGCGGCCTGCCCGGTCCGCTGGACTACACTGCGACGGCGAACACCCGCGCCCCGTTAAAGTTAGCCGAATGTCCAGAATCCTGATGTCACTCGTCGCCTTGATCATCACCCTGTACGTGTTGCTGTGCGTTGCGCTGTTCGTGTTTCAGCGTTCGCTGATCTATTTCCCCCAGCCTGACAGCGCCGTCGCCACGGCGGATTCGCGGCTGAAACTGGCGATGCCGGATGCCGATGTCTGGGTGACCGTTCGCGAGCACGCGGGGCCCAAGGCACTGATCTACTTTGGCGGCAATGCCGAGGACGTGTCGCGCAACCTGCCGGCGTTCAGCGACGCCTTTCCCGAGTACGCGGTGTATCTGCTGAACTACCGGGGTTTTGGCGGCAGCGGCGGCGCGCCCTCGGAGGAAGCGATTGCCGAAGATGCGTTGGCATTGTTCGATCAGGTGTACGCCAGCCATCCACAGATTGCCGTGATCGGGCGCAGCCTGGGGTCCGGGGTGGCGGTGCGGCTGGCGAGTCAGCGCCCGGCGACCCAACTGATTCTGGTGACGCCGTACAACAGCCTCGCAGAAATCGCCGTCCGCCAATACCCGTGGTTTCCGGTGAAGTGGTTGCTCAAGGATCGTTTCGAGTCGGGTCGCTATGCCGCGCACATACAAGTGCCGACCTTGCTGCTGGCGGCCAGCGATGACGAGGTGATTCCCCGTGCCAGCACGCAACGGCTGCTGGAGCATTTCCCCAACGGTGTGGCGACGCTGCGGGTGGTGCCGGACGCGGGGCACAACTCGATTTCCGAGCGGGTGCAGTATCTGCAGTGGATGGGGGATGTGCTCAATCGTTGATAGGCATTCGTATGGACTGGCCTCTTCGCGAGCAAGCTCGCTCGCACCTTGGCAATGCATGCCCCCTGTGGGAGCGAGCCTGCTCGCGAAGAGGCCAGTGCGGGCAACACAAAATCCAGGCCTGCCCTGCCCTTCATCAACCCAGCAAAAAAGCCTTATGGCCATCATGAACCAAGTGCAAAAAGCCCAGTCCTAGTGGCGCCGCATTCTGCGGCCGCCCACTTCAGCACTGTCCTTTTCCCAGAGCCTGCCGTCCCATGCGCCATGCCGTTCGCTCAACACGCTTCGTATCGCTGTGCCTGCTGATCCTTACCCCGCTTTTCACCGAGACCGCCCACGCCAGTGAAGAGCGGCAACTGGTGGCCGCCATCAACGACTACCGCGCCCACCCGCAACGTTGCGACCGGCGTCCGGCACAACGTCTGGCGCCCCTGGCGTTGAAATCGAATCTGGCACTGCCGATCGGCTATGGCTACGGCGGCGGATTGCGCGAGACGCTCAAATCGTCCGGGTATTCGGCCGTGGCCGTGCGCAGCATCCGTATTGTCGGCGCCGAAGACGCCGATGAGGCATTCGACAGGCTGCAAGACCGTTATTGTGGCGCACTGCTTGACGCCCAATACGCCGACATCGGCATCAGCCGTTCCCGGGGTGAATGGCAAGTGGTGCTGGCGCAACCGGTGCTCGACAGTCGTGTCGGCGACAACCGCAGCGTCGGTAAAGCCCTGCTCGCCGAGGTCAACGCCGCCCGGGCACGCCCACGGATGTGCGGACGCCAGCGTTTCGCCGCCGCCCGCCCCTTGAGCTGGAACCCGGCACTGGGCGCCGCCGCACAGGGGCACAGCAAGGCCATGGCCTACGGCAACTATTTCGCCCACCGTGACCCGGACGGCGACATGCCGGCGGATCGCGCCCGGGCGGCGGGTTATCGGGGTCGGCAGATCGGCGAAAACATCGCCGCCGGCCAGAGTTCACCGGGCAAGGCGATGGCCGGGTGGCTGGCCAGCCCCGGGCATTGCGCCAACCTGATGAACCCGATGTTCACTCAGGTCGGCGCCGGGTTTGCCAGTGAGGCGCGCAGTGATGAGGGGGTTTACTGGACGATGGTGTTTGGCGCGCCTTGATTCGCCTGGGAGATTTTCACTGGAGCTACTGGCCCTTTCGCGAGCAAGCTCGCTCCCACATTGGTTCAGCGTTAACCGGTGAAAATGTGCGAGCCTGCTCGCGAAAGGGCCAGCACAAACACCATCAATCACTTGGGCCGACGCACCGCCCGCAATCGCCCACTCCCCCCGCCGCCGCAATAAAACCGCTCACCGCCATCCGCTTCCAACCCGGAAACGCCGATCCCTGCGGGCATCATCAGGCTTTCCAGCACCTCGCCATCTTGCGGATCGACCCGACGCAATTCACTTTCATCACCCTCCCAGGTGCCATGCCACAACGCACCGTCAACCCAGGTCACCCCGGTGACAAAACGGTCTGACGTCAGCGTGCGCAAAACCTCGCCGGTCTCCGGATCGACCTGATAGATCTTGCGCTCGCGATACTGGCCGATCCACAGCGAGCCTTCGGCCCAGGCCATCCCCGAATCGTTACCGCCGCCCGGCGCCGGGAGGGTACTGAGCACACGACCGGTGGCCGGGTCGATTTTCTGGATGCGGCTGTCCGCGATCTGGAACAGATGCTGGCCGTCGAACGCGGTGCCGGCGTCGGCGCCGACCTTGAGCGTGCGCACGGTTTCACCGCTGGCCGGGTCCAGCGCATTGAGCTGGCCGTCGCTGGCGAACCACACTTGCTGGCCATCGAAGGTCACGCCGTGGACACGTTCGACGCCTTCGAACGGGCCGTACTCACGAAGGATTTCTGCCTTTGCCTGTTTCATGATGCCTTCCTCGCTGGTGGGTGAGTCTGAGTGAGTCCAGCCTAACCATTGCCCAACGCCACCGGGAGTAACAAGATCGTCGCGAAACCCGGCACCGGCGGCGTGGTCCAGCGCCGCGCACGGCCGACGCCAAACCACTGCACCTTTTCCGCCAGCGCCAGCGCTTCCAGTGAGCGCTGCACTTGCCGCTGGCTGCTGCCCAACGCCAGGGCCAGCGCCGAACTTGACCAGGCTTCGCCATCGGCGAGCAAGGCCAGCAGCGCGGCGTGTTTGTCCTCGACCGGCAAAGTGAGCAACGCCACGTCATCGGCCGCCAGGGCAAAACCGCGCGCGGTCGCGACGATCCGCGCCAGCGGCTGCAACGCCGAACGCAACCGGCCGATCTCCACCCGCAGGCGTGCACGATGGGAATCGTCACTCAGTTTCAAGCGAAACGCCTGGGCGATCAGCGCGTCTCTCGGCACATCCGCCGGCCACGCCTGAGCCAGCATCCGCAGCAGACTGAACAGCACCGGCCGGGTCGCCAACGCCACTGTCATCCCGGCGCCGCGCACGCTGTAGCGACAGGCGTCGACCACCAGCGTCGACGAGGCGAGCAGCGCTTCAACCTGCGCAAGCGTCACTGTTTGAGACTGGCCAGAAATGATCAATCGCGCCGCTGGAGCATCGAGCATTTGCAGGGCATGTTCGATTTCTGCCGTCAGCGCTGGAATAGCGGCCTGCTGCGCCGCCCGTTGCGCACGTTCCAGCGCCGCCCGCGCCGTGTGCGCCTGCACCTGACGCAGCGCGATCCCTGCTGTCAGCAACTCGTGGACGGCGCGCAACGACGGAGGCCACGGCGCGGGATCCAGCTCCGCGAGCAGCGCCTGCGCCGCATCGAGCTGACCGATCAGCAGCAAACGACGGATCTGCAAATACCGGGCGTGCGCCGCATTCAGGTGATCGGCGTGATCAAGCAAGACTCGCCGCGCGGCCTCCAGCGCTTTCACCGGCCAGCCCAGATCCCGCGTCGCCAGCGCCACTTCAGCCTCGGCCACCACACAGCGCGCCCGCGACAACGGCTCATTGGCGCCGAACGCCTTGACCCCCCGCTGCAGCAACGCCCTGGCCCGGGACAAATCCCCGAGCTGAGCCATGGCAATACCACGCAGGGCCAGCGCAGGCGGGTCTTCGCGCAGGGCGACAAGCTTAAGTGCGGCCAGCGGATCACCCGCCGCAAGCGCGCGGCCGGCGGCGTTGATCAACGAGTCCATGACAGATCAGGCACAGTGAACATTCCCGGGATTGGATATCCCGGTTTAGTTCAGTTCGCAGGTGGGCACCAGTGCAGTGTGATGCGAGAAATGACAAAGCAGCAGAAACAGACGCGCCCTTCCACAAAAAAAGGGCGCCGGAGGTCGGTGTTGGAACGGCCGGGGGTCAGACCGGGGAAATCGTCGCGAGCATTCCGATCAGAATGGTCAATGTCAGAAACCCACCCAGGAAAATCGCCATCTTGTTCATGCTGCTCTCCTCAATGCTGAGCTTGCGGTGCACCGGGCGCTTCGGGATGAAGGACTGCCGCAGGAAACCGAACTGCAGGGGTATTTTGAGCGCCTGACTGAACCGGTAACAGAGGCAGATTCAACAGAAAAATACGGATCAGATGCCAATCTGATCTGCTCCGGCCATGACCCGGTATTCAGATCGCCCCACAAAGGTTCGCCCTCGGCCGCTTTGATCTAGAGTCATTGCCGTCGCGTGAAGAACAACAATCCCAGGAGTGGCCCATGTCCGAACTGAACCTGCACCCCAACGCCGCCGAATCCCTGCAGCGCTGGCACGAAATGATCCGCACCGGCAACCTCAAGGCCCTGCCCGAGTTGCTCGACCCGAACGCGCTGTTCCGCTCGCCCATGGCCCACACGCCCTACCCCGGCGCACAGGTAGTGACGATGATCCTCAACACGGTGTTCAACGTGTTCGAAGACTTCAAATATCACCGCGAACTGGCGACTGCCGATGGCTTGAACGTGATTCTGGAATTCAGCGCGAAAGTCGGCTCGAAAGAACTCAAGGGCGTCGACATGATTCGCTTTGATGAGCGCGGGAAGATTGTCGAGTTTGAAGTGATGGTGCGCCCGCTGAGCGGCTTGCAAGCGCTGGGGGAAGAAATGGGGCGGCGTCTCGGCGCCTATCTAGCGAAAGCGAAACCTTTGTAGGAGCTGCCGCAGGCTGCGATCTTTTGACTTTGATCTTCAAAAACAGATCGCTGGCAGTTCCAATCAAAATGGCGACACAAAAAAAGCCCACTGACCGTTCCAGGCTCAGTGGGCTTTTTAATGAAAAATCTTATATTCGATATCCTTCATTTGTAATTAGGAAATGAAGAAAAATTATAAAAACCTGTCAGATTTTACAGGTGAACGAAAGAGAAAAAATAATTAACCTGAGGTTCAATCATTGGGAAATTCGCTGGTATGCGGGTTCCCGGGAGATGCTAAATTCCTATACGCAAGGAGAGATGAAAATGGAATTCAAAGACCAAGTTGGCAACAGACATGAGTCAGGCGTACCAAAACCTATCCTCAGCCCGGGTGCCCCAAATGAATTCAATCGCAGCCCATTACCTCAGCTGCACAGATGCAACTGTATTTGTGAAGCTTGTAAAAAAGACAGGGGCAATAGCACTGGCAGAGACGCAATATATTCACAGTGGCATATGCACGATCCTATCTATCCATAAAGACCATCAGATACTGATCGCGCGTACGATCAATGCCTCGTGAGACAAAAACCGATAGGAGACACCCTCGAACGGGTGAATTGGCAGGTCGACTCCGATTTGTACTGCTCAAAAAAAAGCCCACTGACCGTTACCGGTTCAGTGGGCTTTTGTGTGTCTGGCGTCTAGTTACAGGGCCATGTCACGTGCAGCGTTTTCCTTCGGCGCTTCAGCTTTTTCAGCTGCAGGTGCTGCCGGAGCAACAGCCTGACCAATCACCGGAGGGGTTGGCAGTTCGAGGATCTTGGCGGTGTACGCCCACTCTTGTGCCACTTTGGCCGGATCGTTGTTCAGCTGGGTGCCGTAGCTTGGAACGATCTGGTGCAGCTTGGCTTGCCACTCAGGGGTCGCGACTTTGTCTTTGAAGACTTTCTGCAGCACGCTCAGCATGATCGGTGCAGCGGTCGATGCGCCTGGCGATGCGCCCAGCAGACCGGCGATGGAGCCGTCTTGTGCGGCAACGATTTCGGTGCCCAGTTTCAGCACGCCGCCAGCGGCTTCATCACGCTTGATGATCTGCACGCGTTGGCCGGCTTGCCACAGGCGCCAGTCTTCGGCTTTGGCGTTCGGGAAGTATTCCTTCAGCGCGTTCAGACGGTCTTCATCCGACAGCATCAGTTGACCGGCCAGGTACTCGACCAGCGGGTATTCCTTGATGCCGACCTTGGTCATCGGCCAGATGTTGTGGGTGGTGGTGCTGGTCAACAGGTCCAGGTACGAGCCTTCTTTCAGGAACTTGGTGCTGAAGGTCGCGAATGGGCCAAACAGGATGACGCGCTTGCCGTCCAGGACACGGGTGTCCAGGTGCGGAACCGACATCGGCGGTGCGCCCACCGAAGCTTTACCGTAGGCCTTGGCCAGGTGCTGCTCGGCGATGGCCGGGTTATCGGTCACCAGGAACGAGCCGCCGACCGGGAAGCCAGCGTATTCCTTGGCTTCAGGAATGCCGGACTTCTGCAGCAGGTGCAGAGCGCCGCCACCGGCGCCGATGAACACGAACTTGGCGTCGGTTTCGGTCTTGGTGCCGTCTTTCAGGTTTTTGTAGCTGACGCGCCAGGTGCCGTCGGCGTTCTTGGTGATGTCTTCGACTTCACTCGACAGCTTCAGGTCGAAGTTAGGCTTGGTCTGCAGGTAACCGGCGAACTGGCGGGTGATTTCACCGAAGTTCATGTCGGTACCCAGCGGGCTCCAGGTGGCCGCGATTTTCTGGTTCGGGTCACGCCCTTCCATCATCAGCGGGACCCACTTCTTGATCACAGCCGGGTCTTCGGAGTACTGCATGCCGGCGAACAGCGGGCTCGCCTGCAGGGCTTCGTAGCGCTTTTTCAGGAACTTGATGTTGTCATCACCCCACACGAAACTCATGTGCGGCGTGGTGTTGATGAACGAACGAGGGTTCTTCAGAACGCCTTGCTGAACCTGCCAGGCCCAGAACTGACGGGACACCTGGAACGCTTCGTTGATCTCGACGGCTTTCGGGATCGTCACGTTGCCCTTGTCGTCTTCCGGGGTGTAGTTCAGCTCGGCCAGAGCGGAGTGACCGGTACCGGCGTTGTTCCAGCCGTTGGAGCTTTCCAGGGCGACGCCATCGAGGCGCTCGACCATTTGCATCGACCAGCTCGGTTCCAGCTCATTGATCCACACACCCAGGGTGGTGCTCATGATGCCGCCGCCGATCAGCAGAACGTCGACTTTCTTTGCTTCTGCAGCATTGGCAGACGACATCCCCATCGCCAAAGCCAGCCCCAGCAAGGCTGTGTTCACTTTCTTAAACATCCGTTGCACCTATGATAAAACGCCTTCCGCCCGCCGCTGTTGTGGGTATGAGGGCCTTTTGTCGCGACACTCAGGCCAGGGTCGCGGGCACCTTCACACTGCAATTTTGACGGGTGGGCACACAAGGCCGATGTACCGCATCGACCTCAGTTAATGTCCCTTCTGAACTGACTTCTTATCATTATTGGCTTCAGCTACTTGAGCGACAGGGATTCCGTCAGCCCGCCCCAAAGGCAGGCAAACCGAATAAGGTCAAACCAAGTTGGCGCGAAGAATATCACGTCAGGGCAAACCCGCGCGTCTGTTCCCGACTTGAGAGTCTTTTTCTGCTCTGGGTCTTATCGGCTGCCAAAGGCCGAACATGATCCGGTGAGACTCTGATTGAAGCCTTTTAACCTTTCCACTTTAGCGCCCTTGTGACGGAAAGCCTGGAACGGCTGCCTGAACAAACCAAAACCTGCTACGTTGTACGATGACCGATGATGAGCAGTCAGGTGATCAGTCATCAACCCCATAACTACAAGGAAACAGCCCCATGACCAGGACCCGACTTCTGATCGGATTTCTCTGCACCTTCTGCGGTTACACCATGGCTGCCCCTGCCCCGGCAGAAAAAGATGTCGCCCAAGCGGTCGATCATCTGACCCAGGCGATGCTGCACAAAAACATCCCCGAGTTGAACGCCCTGACGGCCGACAACCTGACCTACGGCCACTCCAACGGCAAGATCCAGGACAAAAAAGCGTTCATCGCCGACATCGAAACAGGCAAAAGTGCATTCAAGACACTTGAAATGCAGAACCAGACCATCACCCTTTCTGGTGACACCGCACTGGTGCGTCATCATTTTTCGGCGCAGGCACTGAAAGGCACGGAGGTGGTACCGACGGAGATCGAGAATTTCCAGATCTGGCAGAAGCAGCAAGGAACGTGGTTGCTGGTCGGGAGACAGGCGTACAAATTCTGACTGATGTGTAGCACTCCGCCGATTTGAATTGGCGGAGCTTTTATTCTTAGGAGAAAAGCACGTTCCGCCGGCAAGCTTCACGCATTTGCCCCTCCCGTTTGCTTAACGCCCTGATATGCTGCACAGCTGTACCTGCCAAGCTATTTCTCATGGAGTGTTCAATGACCCGACTACGCGTCAAGCATTTTGGCCCTATCCGCGATGGAGTTGAGAATGACGGTTGGATAGAGTTCAAACGCGTGACCGTATTCGTGGGCAATCAGGGCTCCGGGAAAAGCACGCTGGCCAAGCTGTACTCAACCTTTTCGTGGATAGAAAAGGCTTTGGTGCGCGGGGATTACGAACAAAAATGGTTTGAACGAAAGAATAAATTCATCAAACCCTTTTTGACTTATCACAGGCTAGAACACTACATCTCTGACTCCTCAGAGATCGAATACGAAGGTGAGGCCTTTTCCATTCGCTACCTGCGGGGCCAGCTACATATCACTGCTTCGAAGGGCGGAAATTACCATCTGCCTCAGATTATGTATGTGCCTGCTGAGCGCAACTTCATCTCGTACGTCAGACACCCTCGCGAGCTGAAATTATCCTCTGACTCGCTTAAGGAATTTCTGACTGAGTTCGATGCAGCCAAAGCCAATATGAAGGGCACTCTGTTATTGCCTATCAACCAGGCAGAACTCGAATACGACAAACTGAACGACCTCCTCAATATTCGTGACTCCGATTACAAGCTCAGATTGGCCGACGCCTCCAGTGGATTTCAATCTGCTGTGCCATTGCATTTAGTAAGCCATTACCTGGCCAATGCTGTTCAAGTACACAGTGAAGAGCGACAGGAGAACATGAGCGCCGAAGAACTGGATCGCTTCAGAAAGGAGGTCGTACAAATATTTTCTATCGATTCTCTGACGGAGGAACAGCGGCGTATCGCTCTCTCCGCCCTCTCGTCCAGATTCAACAAGTCAGCGTTTATCAATATAGTGGAAGAGCCGGAACAAAATCTTTATCCGCAGTCGCAATGGAGCGTTTTGCAGAGTCTTCTGCAGTTCAATAATCAGGGAGAGAACAACCGTCTAGTGATGACAACCCATAGCCCCTATGTGGTTAATTACTTGACGATTGCCGTACAAGGCAAACATCTGCAGGACAGCATTCACAAGAAAAAACGCGATAAGGACCTCCTCCCTAAACTTGCCACGGTTATCCCTTTACACGCTTTGGTGGACATCAATGAGTTGGCAATTTACCAAGCAGATGAAAAAAACGGATCAATCAAGACGCTGCCGATAGTTGATGGCATCCCTTCCGATGACAACTTTCTGAACAGATCCTTGCAAGAAGGCAATGATCTATTTGACGCACTCCTCGATATTGAGGAGGAGCTGAAAGGGTGAATTTTCTTGATACTCGCTGCCAGACAGGCCCGTTTACTGATGCCGAATTTGGAATACGTGACGATCAAGAGTTTCCCGTAGCCTATGTTGACGCCGGAAACCGGGCAACATGGGTAGCGTCCGTAGTAAATCCCCTCCAAAGATCGGTTGTATTTACCGCGATTGACAAATGCGTGATCAAAGACGGAGAGGAAAAAGGCCGGGAGCGCTGTGACTGCATGCTGAATACCGAAGACGCCTTGTACTTGGTGGAGCTCAAGGATCGAGCTGGAAGTGGCTGGCAAAGCCAAGGAATAAAACAATTAGAGTCGACTATTAAATTTTTGATTGCAGCACACGGCGAGCAATTCTTGGCTAGCTACCATCCCAAAATAGCGTACGTCTGCAACAAAAAAGCCCCCTTCGTTAAACCAGAATTCAACGCGAAGAATCTTTTCTCGAAATACAATTTCAGGCTGAAGATTGAGGCCGCCATAAAGGTCCGGCGAAAGGCGGATCAGTGATCGATATGCTCAGTTCGTCGTGAGCAAACATCCACATTCGCCTCACAACCGAAACCGATCCACCGACAGCGCCAACGCCCCCGCCAGACTCGACAATTCATCCGTGGTATTGGCCGTCTGCCCGATCACCTTGCTGTTGCCCTCGGACATGCCGGCGATCATTTCCACCTGATGGGCAATTTCGTTGCTGGCCTGGCTCTGCTCGCCGATGGTGCGGGTGATGTCGTTGACCAGTTGTGTGGTGCTGAGGGTGGCGTCGAGGATCTCGCGGATCGCCCGTTCGACTTCGGCCGTGACCGCCATGCCCTTGTCGACCTGGGCCACACCGGCCTCCATGCTGCTGACCGCCTCGCGGGTGCTGTGCTGGATGCGCGCGACCATGGCGGCGATTTCCTGGGTTGAGGCACTGGTGCGTGCGGCCAGACTGCGCACTTCGTCGGCGACCACCGCAAAGCCCCGGCCCTGCTCGCCGGCTCGCGCTGCTTCGATGGCCGCGTTGAGCGCCAGCAGGTTGGTCTGGTCGGCAATGCTCTTGATCACTTGAATGATGTTGAAGATGCCTTCGGATTCCTGATCCAGCGTACGGATCACCTGCGCCGACTGCTGCGCCGAGCGGGCGATGTCGTCCATGTCGCTGACCACCTGATGGATCACCTGCCCGCCGCTCTTGGCCAGAGACTCAGCCTGATTGGCCATGCCCAGCGCACGTTCGGCGTGACGGGTGATCTCCTCGATGCTGGCAGTCATCTGGCTGGCAGCGGCGGCCATAGTGCCGGCGGCGGCGCTTTGCTGCTGACTGCTGTCGGCCACCTGATGGCAGCCCTGACTCAGTTGCTCGCTCATGCCGCTGACGCCATGGGCGTTGCGTCGCACCGCATCGATCATGTTGCGCAGATCGCGCTGCATGGTCGCCAGGCTGCGAATCAAAGTGCTGGCTTCGTCCTTGCCGGTCGGTTCGCTGATCGGCTCGCTGAGGTTGCCGTGGGCGATGCTTTGGGCGATGTGGTTGGCGGACTTCAGCGGCCCCATGATGCTGCGGGTCACCCAGCGCCCTTGCGCCAATAACAGCAACAGGCTGGCGAGCAACACCGCACCGAGGGCGATGTTGGCACTGCGGATGGCGCTTTCGGTGGCCTGACTGGTGTCGCGGGTATTGCTTTCGATCAGTTCGCTGAGCGCGGCCATCTGCTCTTCGAGGTGACTGAACGCCGCGTTGAACGTACCCAGTTCCCGCTGGGCACTGTCCGGGTTGTCCAGTGCCAGGCCGACAATGCGCTCGGCCGCCTCGATGTAGGTGTCCAGGCTGGGCTTGATCTGTTCCAGCGCAGCCTTGAGCGTCGGGTTGACCGGCAGTTTGAGGTTTTCATCCAGCACTTCGCGAAAGTGCGTCGCGTGCTCGTTGATCGACTCCCGCACCTCGGCCGCCGTGCCGGTGCTTTTGCCCAGGCCCACCAGCATCGCCGAGTACACATCGGCACGCAGCGCATCGTGCATCATGTCGGCTTCCATATGATTGCGCAGCGCGGTCATGCTCACCGCGTTGTCGTTCACCGCGCCGGACATCCGCGTATTCCCCACATAGCTGACCAGACTCACGATCAGCGCCGTCAGCAGGCTGGTTGCAATCAGCAACAGCAAACGCAATTTGATCGACACCGTGGGTTCCTCCTGAGGCTCGCTGGAATGCACCTGTCAGGGTTTCAGTTAAGCCTATTTGGGCAAATGCGCCGCCCCAGAGCGTTTCAGCAAGTATCCTTGCGCTCGAATGGAACTCCGGCAAGCGGCGCCCCTCTGAGATTATGTAGTCCTTCCTTTTTGCTTCGCGCTTGTGGAGGAACACCGTCATGCGCAAGTTAGTGCTCATTTCTTCTCTCCTGCTGTGCCTCCCTGTCGGCTCGGCTCTGGCTCGTGTCGATGCCGGAGACGTCGCCACTTCGGCGGGTGTGTCCGCCTCGCTGTACTCGACCTTCAAGGATCACAAAATGGTGATCCCGGCACGCGACGACTTGTCCGCATTTGTCGCCAGCGGCGGGGCCATCCGTGGCGTTTATCTTGAGTCGGTACTGCAACAGGTGCGCCACGACAACCCCGGTCTGAACGCCAGCGATGAGGACCTCGCCAACGCGATTCTGGTGCATTACGAAGGCCTGAATCAGTAGCTGTCACGGATGCGGCGGCCGATGGACGGCAGCTGAAGGCGCATAGGCAAAACGGTCCGACGGCCTCTATGATGGAGGCCATGACGACTCTTGCGCCCCTTGCGCCTTTGCGCTCACCCTGCCCGCCCGGCGCCTGCGATTGCGGGCGCGAATCGTTGCTGGAGACGCCCGGCACGGATCTGCGCATCCTTCGTCTCACGCGCGAGCAGGAAAAAATCCTTCTCGCGCGCCTGGAACAACTAAAGGACCTCGCCGACCTGCGGCACCTGCAGAACCGTATGTACGAGCAGTTGGGCGTACGTGTGGAAGTCGCCCCGGGATTTCATGAAGTGCGCACCATGCTTGGCATCGACATTCAGATCGCGGAGCTGCCGGGGATGTGTCGCAAGACGCGCAAATCGATCCCCGCAGCGATTCGTCGGGGCCTGAACAACCACCCCGAAATCGCCTTCGAACTGCTCAACGCCCACGACTTGCTGCGCGACACCTGATCACTTTTTCATGCCAACCCGCTTGCGCATCTCGGCCGTGATGCTCTGGCGGGTTTTCTTCATCTCGGCCCACGGCTCATCGCCGACCTCGTTCAGACGCTCATGGACATTGCTGATGTTCCACTGATTGCCGCCCTTGATCTCCGCCACCTCGTCACGAAACAGCGGCACCGACACCGGTAACCCTTCGCGGGTGCGCGCCGCGTAGGCACAAATGGTGGTGGCACCCAGACCGTTGCGCAGGTAATCGATGAAGATCCGCCCGACACGGTTTTTCGGCCCGGACACCGCTGAAAACCGCTCCGGCAAGAGGTTCGCCATATGGCTGACGATCGCGTGGCTGAAATCCTTGACCTCGTCCCAGCCATGTTTGCGGGTCAACGGCACCACCAGGTGAATACCCTTGCCGCCACTGGTCTTGAGGAACGCCTTGAGTCCCAGTTCATCGAGCACGGTCAGGGTCAACGCGGTGGCTTCGACCATGCTTTTCCACGGCAGCGCGGGGTCCGGGTCGAGATCGAGGACGAATCGATCAGGCTTGTCCAGATCGACCGTGGTGGCGTTCCAGGTGTGCAACTCGACCGTGCTCATCTGCACCGCACCAATCAGCGCTTCGGCGTTGTTGATCAGCATCACCGGTTGGCCGATGACGTCTTTGTCCAGCGTGGTGATGCCGGGAATCGCCAGGCGCTCGGCGTTTTTCTGGAAGAACAGTTCGCCGGCAATACCGTCCGGCGCCCGCACCAGCGCCACCGGGCGATCCTTGAGTTGCGGCAGAATCCATTCGGCAACACTGGCGTAATACTCGGCCAGTTGCATCTTGGTGGTGCCACTGACTGCATCGATCACCCGATCGGGGTGGGTGATGCGCACCTTGCCGCTGGCGAGGCCAAGCTGCGACGGTGCCGGTTCGCTGGTCTTCGAAGGGGTGGTTTTTTTTGCTGAAGGTGCCTTTTTCGATGGGCTGGCTTTGGCTGACGTCTTCACGGTTTTCGCTCGCTCCTCGGTAATGGCCCTGGCCGGTTTGTCATTGCGCAAACCATGGAACACGGCGTGACGCACCGAGCCGTCCTTGGTCATTTCGGCGAACGCCACTTCTGCCAACAGGCTCGGCTTGAGCCAGTGCACGCCTTTGGCGTCGAAGCCACTTGGCGGATTGACCACCGTGGCCTTCTTCACCTGCAACGGCTTGAGTTGGGCGAGGATGCTTTTCAGCGTCGCTTCGTTGAACCCGGTGCCGACCTTGCCGGCGTAGCGCAGCTCGCCGCTGTCACGATCATGCAGGCCCAACAGCAAGGCACCGAAGGCACTGCGCGCGCCTTGCGGATCGGTGTAGCCGACAATCACGAATTCCTGCCGATGCTTGCATTTGAGCTTGATCCAGTCGCTGCTGCGCCGCGACACGTAGGGTGAGCCAAGGCGTTTGCCGATCAGCCCTTCCATCTGCATCTGGCAGGCGCTGTTGAGCAGCGCGTCCGGGGCTTCGTCAAAGGCTTCGGAGAAGCGCAGCAAGGGCTGCTCATGCCCACCGAGCACCGTGGACAGTGCCGCGCGGCGCTCCTCGACCGGCACTTCACGCAGGTCCACGCCGTTGAGGTACGGCAAGTCGAACAGGTAATAGACGATGTTGCCGCTGCGCCCGGCTTCGAAGGCGTTTTGCAGCGCCTGAAAATCCGGCACGCCTTGCTCGTTGGCCACCACCATTTCACCGTCCAGCCAAGCCGATTCCAGCCCCAACGTGGCCAGTGCTTGCGCCTGTTGCGGCAGTTTGTGCGTCCAGTCGTGACCGTTGCGGGTAAACAGTTGCACCTCGCCGTGATCGATGCGCGCCATGATCCGGTAGCCGTCGAACTTGATCTCGTAACTCCACTGCCCTTCGGGTGCGCTGTCGACCAGGGTCGCCAGCTCCGGTTTGAGTTGCGCCGGGAGCTTGGCCTTGCGCGCACCGGTGAGCGTCCCGGACGCGGCTTTGCGCGGTTTGGCCGGGGCCTTTTTCACGGGTTTGGCTTGCTCGGCGGCGAGCCTCGGTTTGCTGATCAGGGTTCGCTCGCTGAGCACGCTGTTCGGCTCCGCGCTGAGCACATCGTAGTCGTCTTGCGGGCGGGCGGCGCTGTCCTGATGCTTGATCAGGAACCAGTTTTCCTTCTTGCCCGGCATGTGCGTGCGCACCAGGTTCCAGAGGCCGGACAGCTTCTCGCCCTGCAGCTCGAACTTGAGTTTGCCCTTGGCGTAGGCCTTGGCCGGGTCTTCCAGCGGGATCCACACGCCACGATCCCAGACGATCACATCGCCGGCGCCGTAATGCCCTTCGGGAATGCTGCCCTCGAACGTGGCGTAATCCAGCGGATGGTCTTCGACATGCACGGCCAGGCGCTTGACCTTGGGGTCGAGCGACGGCCCCTTGGGCACTGCCCAGCTCTTGAGTGCGCCATCGAGTTCCAGGCGAAAGTCGTAATGCAGATGCGACGCGTCGTGCTTCTGGATGCAGAACTGCAGCGCATGCTCGGTGGCCTTGCTGCGGGCACGGCGCTTGACGGCGGCGGGCTCTGAGGTCGCCGAGAAATCGCGCATGCGGTTGTAGTCGTCGAGGTTCCGGTTCATGGCGCACCTGCCTTGTTTCAGCCCATGCGGGTCACGGTCAGCGCGACCACGGCGATCCGGTCCACACGCTGGTAACCGGGGTTCAACAACTCTTCACCGAACACGTCGGGGTCCAGTTCACGATAGGTCCAGCCGAATCGCGTCGAGTCCAGCCGTGGCACCACGGTGTCGAAAAACGGGTCGCGACCGTCGACCATCGCCACGCCGGTGTACAGCAGCAACGAACCACCGGGCGCCAGTCGATTGAGGGCCTGCTCGACGATGCGCAGCGACAACCCGGCACCGAGTGAGCCACCGCCATGCCGGTAGGCACGTCCGGCCGGGTCGGCCATGTACGGCGGGTTGGCGACAATCAGGTCGAAGCTGCCGTCAATGCCCTGCAGCACATCGCTGGCCTGCAACTCGACATTGGCAACCTCGGCCAATGCCGCGTTGATTGCGGTCAGGCGCAGCGCGGCGGGATTGATGTCCACCGCCAGCACTTCGGCTTCACGTCGCGCGCGGGCAATCAGGATCGCACCGACGCCGGCACCGCAGCCGATGTCCACGGCGCGCTGAATCGGCGCGAAGTTCTGTTGCAGGTGCGCGTGAATCAGCTGTGCGAAACGGTAGGTGTCCGGGCCGAAAAACACCGAGTCGGCGGCGTCGGTGGGAAACCCCGAGTGGACGAAGAGCAAGTCATCCAGACTCGACCAGCGCACCCGGCTTTTCAAGCGGCCGTCGTAGACATCGATCACTTGCGCCTCCTGCAATTGCCGCTGTTCGTCAGCAGACAACAACCCCGGCTCGAACGGACGCGACCAGCCGAAGACGTCGCGCAGGGTCTCGGCGGCCTGCCCCTCATCTCGCTGGTTGACGCGTTGATGGGTCAAGGGCGTCGGCGTGATGAAACGGTAGCCGTCGGCCTGCAAGCGTCGGCCGAGTTGCAGCAGCGTGAGGTCGTTGGCGGACAGTTGTTCTTCCTGATTCATGGGGATTTCCTTAGCGCAGGCTGGATTTGAGTTCGATGAAACGACGCGTCGCCAACAGCCCCGCCGGGTGGGCGTGACGGGCTGGCGCCAGCCACGGGATCAGCGTTGCCATTTGCCCGTGACCGTCCTGGCCTTGCAGGGCGGCGGTCAGGCGTTGCACATCGGGATCGTGTTCGGGCACGGCGGCGTCGGGAGTCGCGACCTGACGGCTGCGTCGTGGCACCTTGCGTGGGTCGGGTGGCGTCCAGTCACCGGCAATCCAGTCGTGCAGCAGCTGTTTTTCATACGGGCTGAACACGCCGAACATTGCCGCACCGTCACCGTCGATCAACTGCCAGAAGCGACTGGCCTGTGGGTCTTGGTTGCGTTTGATCCAGCCTTTGTCCTGCATCGCCTGCAAAAATCCGGGCAGTTGCTCGGGCGTGGCCAGCCACTGATTGACGGTTTTGCCTTCGAAGCGGCAGTAGTCCGAATGCATGTGCTGGCCGAACGGACGCTTGCGTTCGAGCATCGCCAGCACTTCGTGTTCCAGGTCAAAGCTCTCGATGATCGCGCGGCTGCCCTGCCCCAGATCGTTGAGTCGATAACCCAGCGACACCCGGCGCAGGAATTCGCCGCGATCGGCTTCCAGTGGCAGCAGGTCGAGCACCGACTGCACGGCTTTTTGCGCATGGCCGGTGCTGGCGTTATCGATGGTCACGTGCAGCGTGAAGTAGTACGGATCGATGCCCAACTCGCTGAGTTCATAGGCACTGATCAGCAAGTGCAGCGGCAGTTGTTCATAGCCCAGGTTGTAGCCGATGACCTCCGGCAGAACGTTCTCGCCACAGGCACCGAGTGCCAGTTGCAGCGCGCCTTGCAGGTAGCGCTCATCCGTGATGGCGCTGGCGTCCTGCAAGCCATGTTCGGCGAGCAGTTTGCGGTAGATCACCACATGGTTTTGCGCAGGATTGCCGTCGCCGAGTTCTTCCAGATAGGTGCACAGCAAGCCGTCAAAACGCGGGTCGCGCCATTGCGGCAACAATCCGTACAGCCACGCGCCATCGACCAGTTTGGTCGGCGCCACGGCTTGCAGAAAGTACAGCGCGTGAGCCTTGTTGCTGAAGAACTGGCGCGGCCCGCCGGCCTGGCGCTGTTGCAGGTACTCGGCATACTGCCGGGCAACCTCGGTGCAGCGTTGAGCGACCCAGGCCTGCCAGGCAGACGGATCCTGCGGCAGCGCTTCGGGTAACTGCGAGGCACGCAGCAATTGTTCATCGAGAAAATCCTGCGCGAGGGTTTCAGGCGAATCCTCGAGCAGCAGTGCCTCATAAATGCGCCGCAGATCACCGTCGGCAATGATCGGCTGTTGCTGCGCGCTCGGCGCTTGCAGGGAAGTCAGGGCAGTCATGTCAATGTTCTCGGTCGGTTGGCCTGTCAGGGCGTTGCTTCACGCCTCTACAGCAGCAGAGCAACCGCTACGGAGAAAAATTCAATCGACATGAAAATCGCCCTGACGGACGGCCCGATCAACCCTCGATCACTTGATCACTCGATCACTTGATCACTCGATCACTTGATCACTTGATCACTTGATCACTTGATCACTTGATCACTGTAGGAGCTGCCGAAGGTTCGGGCCGCGTGCGGACGATCTTTTGATTTTTGAAGATCAAAAGATCGTCCGCACGCGGCCCGAACCTTCGGCAGCTCCTACATTTACATCGTGTAATGAGCTGGATTCGCGATTGGCCTCGGAAACGCTAGTGTTCCAAGACGATGGTCACGGAGGGCAATGGAATGCCTGAAGCTGCAAGAGCATGTGGTTTGCGCAAGGGGCGATATTCGGAGGTTGGGCGTGTCTATTTGCTGACGGCGGTGGTTGAGGCGCGTCGACCGGTTTTTTCCGACTGGAGAACGGGACGATTATTGGTTGAACAGATGCGCGCGGCCGATGAGGCAGGATTGATTGAATCTTTGGCTTGGGTGGTCATGCCGGACCACCTGCACTGGCTGGTTGAGTTGCAACAAGGTTCCTTGGCGCAGTTGATGTGCCGCGTCAAGTCGCGCAGTTGTCGGTCGGTAAACCTGATGTCTGGCAGCCAGGGAGGTCTATGGCAACGCGGCTATTACGACCGGGCCTTGCGTCGCGATGAAGATCTTAAAGCGGCAGCCCGTTATATCGTCATGAACCCATTGCGAGCCGGACTGGTGCAGCGCTTGGGTGATTATCCGTTGTGGGACGCAATCTGGCTCTGAAGATCAAAAGATCGCAGCCTTCGGCAGCTCCTACAGGTATCTGGAGTACACCGCCAATCCTCTGTAGGAGCTGCCGAAGGTTCGGGCCGCGTGCGGACAATCTTTTGACTTTGCCTTAAGCCGTACCCTTGGCCTGTTGTTCCAGATGCACCTGCAATTGCGGATCGATCTGCAGCGCCGCTGCCAGTTCATCCAGGTAGTTGCGCTCGGCATCCTGCTGGTCGTCCACCAGGATCACACTGACCAGATACATCTCAGCGGCCATGGCCGGATCGCCGTTGGCCGCCTGCGCGACTTCGTTCGCATCCAGCGGTTTGGCGACTTCGCTTTCAAACCACTGCTGCAATTGCGGATCGTCGGTGTGCTTGCTGATTTCACCGTTGATCATCTGTTGTTCACGTTCATCGATCTCACCGTCAGCCTTGGCTGCCGCGATCAGCGCCCGCAGCACCGCGTGACTGTGTTCCTCGACCTCGGGCCCGGCCAGCAGATTCGCCGTTTGCGGGATCTGTTGTGGTGCGGCCGAGGCCTGACTGCGTTGCCAGGCCTGATACGCCTGGAACGCCATCATCCCCAGCGAGGCCAGCGCCGCATAATTGGTGCCGCCGGAGCGGCTTTGCGTACCGCCGCCGCCCAGTGCTCCGCCGAGCGCGCCGCCCAAACCACCGCCGCTGCCACCGCCGAGCAGGCCACCGAGCAAGCCGCCCAGACCACCCAGCCCACCGGACTGCGCCCCACTGCCGCCAGCGCTCGCACCGCCGCCCAACAGGCCGCCGAGCAAGCCGCCCAACCCATCCAGACCACCACCGGCCGAGGCACCACTTTGTTGTCCTGCCGAGGCCTGGCCCCGCAGCAGTTGTTCGAGCAAATCGCTGGTGTTCATGATGTCGTCCTCAGGCATTGGCATTAATTGCGTCAGGCAACGATAGACTGCCGCAGCCATCGCGCCAACACCATTTAGCTGACGCCTGGCGCCACCGGCGGATTTCGCCGAGGTATTTTTTGTGCGGCCAGCTAAGATTCAAAGGTGGTGAACCTTATCCCGGCCGAACCGGTCGATAGCTGCAACCCCGACCCGGTTTGCCGGCGCCCTGTGCCCAAGGGTGATACCCGGCTTGCTTCATTTTTCTGGAGAACGCCCCTGTGATATCGACCGTACACATCGCCAGGCTCAAAGCATGGGGCGCCCATGGTTTTACCGCGACCGGCGTGGTCACTGCCTTTCTGGCAACCCTCGCGCTGCTGGAAAACCAGCCGACCCATTGCCTGATGTGGCTGGGCGTGGCGTTGATCGTCGATGGTCTCGACGGCGCGCTGGCACGCAAGGTCAATGTGCAATCGGTGTTGCCGAGTTTCGACGGTTCGATCCTCGATCTGGTAATCGACTACCTCACCTACGTGTTCATCCCGGCACTGTTCATCTACCGCTACATTCCCCTGCCCGACTACACCCTGCTGCTGACCGTGTCGCTGATTCTGGTGTCGTCGCTGTTCTGCTTCTGCAACGTCAACATGAAGAGCAAGGACAACTATTTCGTCGGCTTCCCGGCCGCGTGGAACGTGGTTGCCCTGTGCCTGTACATCATCGGCCCGGGGCCGTGGATCACCTTTTTGACGGTGATCGGCCTGGCCCTGCTGACCGTCACCCGGATGAAATTCCTCCACCCGTTCCGCGTGCGCCGGTTCATGCCGATCAACATCGCGGTGACGGCGATCTGGCTGCTGTGCAGCCTGTCGCTGGTGCTCAACCACCCAGCGCTCAATCCGCTGGTGATGGCTTTGTGGCTGCTGATGTCGGCGTACTTTCTGGGAATCTGCATCTGGCGCACGGCGCTGGAGTGGTTTGATCGGCCGCACTTGAAATAGCTGCCAGCCCCGCCAAACACCATCTCCCTCTAGGCCTTCGCGAGCAAGCGAAGGTCTAGAGGGGATCTTCATGATGCTGAATCAACGCTGGGTGACCACAATCTCCTGCCTCTAGATCTATTCACTACTAACACTCTCTTTTTAGCGTTCAAGGCTATTAAAACAGCCGATTTCTTGGTGTTCAGCAGCTCTCTTAGTGAATCTTTGAATGCCCGTCAACTGTCAGCTTTGACAGTTGCCGCCTTTACTCTGAACTCGCTACCGTGAAATCGAAAACACGATTCGCCGCTACTCACGGGAGCTCATCATCATGGTCGCCAACACTGACAAACCCATCATCTACGTCGGTACCCTCGGACAAAAAGGTCTCGACTTCGAGCATTTGGACTATCCGGATCATACGGAGGCGTCACATTCGGGGGCGTCATTGCCATGAGCGGCCCGGTAGATGTTTTCGATGACCCCCGTCCTACTCCCCCGGCTGAAGCTGGGGCTTTTCTGATGCCTGTGCAGGAAGTTTTCACGCTCAAAGGTCGCGGTACTGTGGTAACGGGGCGCATTGAGCGAGGTGTTATCAAGGTTGGCGACGAAGTGGAATTAGTCGGTAGACGTGACACAAGAAAAACCACCTGCACTGGCGTCGCAACGTCCAACAAAATGCCGGATGAGGGCCACGCAGGGGAAAATATCGGCCTGTTGCTGGCCGGGCTCCAGCCTCAAGACATTGAACTTGGCCAGGTTGTGGCCAAACCAGGATCAATCAAACCTCACAAAAAATTTACCGCCAGTATCTATGTATTGTCGAAGGAAGAAGGCGGACGTCATACCGCGTTTTCCAGGGAGTTCCGACCCCAGTTCTACTTCCATAAGTCTGACGTGACCGGAGCGATCGAATTGCCAAGTGGCGTTGAAACGGTAATGCCGGGGGACACCGTGGAACTCAAAGTTGAACTGTCCAAATCAATCGCAATGGAGCCAGGTCAGCATTTCGATATCCGTGAAGACAGCCGAACAGTCGGTCGAGGCGTAGTGTCCGAAATCAACGACTGAAACGTTTTCTGAAAGAGCGAGCCTGCTCGCGATCGCGGTGCGTCAGTCGGATATTTTTCCACTGACACACCGCCTTCGCGAGCAGGCTCCCACAACGGTTTTGCATCTTTCCGGACGTTCAGCGCTTGGTGATGACCACCTCCAGATACTCGCTCGGTACCACCAGCGATCCCTCCCCCGCCCGGTTCGACCGGTTCAGCAGATCCGCCAGATCACTCTCCAGCGCCTGCCCGCTTTCCGGCGGCAGCGCCGCGAATGCCTTGTGCACCGGCCCGTACCAGTGGCGGAAAATGTCGATGAAATGCGCCGCCGAGCGATAGCGGAAGTTGAACGTGCGGCGCGTCACCTGCAGCAGGAATTCACGTTCGCCGAAGTGGCTGTGCAACCACGCTTCGGTGCCCCAGTTCGACGGCGGTTGCGCCACGGCGGGCGGCGGTACGTGGCGACCCAGCACCTTGAACATCTGGCCGACGAACCCTTCCGGCGTCCAGTTCGCCAGGCCGATCCGCCCGCCCCGCCGGCAGACCCGCGCCAGTTCCGCAGCGGCTGTGGCCTGATCCGGGGCAAACATCACGCCGAACGTCGAGAGCACCGCGTCGTAACTCTCATCGGCGAACGGCAACGCTTCGGCATCAGCGACTTGAAAGATCACGTCCAGATGCTCGGCCCGCGCCCGGTCCTGGCCACGTTCCAGCAGCGCCGCCACGTAGTCGGTGGAAGTCACCTGACAACCACGTCGCGCCGCCGCCAAAGTGGCATTGCCATTGCCGGCCGCGACATCCAGCACCTGTTCATCGCAGCGCAGGTCGCAGGCCTCGGCAAGGTTCTCGCCGACGATCTGCAAGGTGGTACCGATCAGCGCGTAATCGCCGCTGGCCCAGGCGACTTTCTGGCGTTCTTTCAGGCCCGCCAGATCAATGGGTGTACTCATCAATCGTGCTCCACAGCAGGTTGCAGAACTGACCCACTCACTCACTATCGCGCCGAGGGTCGTCGGCGTCCCTGCCAATCGTCCGAAGAGCCAGTAAAACAAGGGCCGGGCCGATGAATGGCGGGGTTTTGTAAAGCCCTCGAAACACTGTCGGGATTGCCACAGGCGGGGGCAATCGGCTCTTATGCCTTCCCGTGTTCCGAGAATGGATTCCCGTCATGTCCCTGCGCCTTGAATGGCTCGTCGATCACCTGCAACACAGCGACACTTACGCCGAGTGGATCCACCGGCAATTCGCCTACGAATACGCCCGGCAACCCTTGGCCGAATGGCAACGCGAGTTCGCTGCCGGCCAGAGCAACGGCGACTGGCCGTGCCTGATTGCGCTGGATGGCGACCGACTGCTCGGCGGTGCGGCGCTGGCCCGGGCGGATCTGGACCTGCGCCCGGATCTCGGCCCATGGCTGGCATGCGTATTTGTCAGCCCGCAGGCTCGGGGCCGGGGACTGGCGGAACGCTTGATCGAAGGCATCAGCCAGGCGGCGAAACAGCGTGGCTGCGCGCGGTTCTACCTGCACACGCAAAACAAACAGGACTACTACGCCAAACGTGGCTGGACAGTGCTGGAGCGCTTTCACGCCTGGGACAACGAGCAATGGCTCATGGTGCGCGAGCTATGAGCCATTGATGCGAACGGCCAGCGACCGCGGATGCCAGTGAGCACTCAGTTTTCGTTGTTGCAGCCGTCGGCGAATTTGCGGTAATCCAGCACCTGGGTTTTGCCGGCCGAATCGAGGTAGGTCATGCGCGCGTCGACAATGCCGCAGTTCACCGAGGTGTCCTGAGTCATCGACAGCACTTTCTGCACGTCCAGGTGTGTGCCGTAGGTGTAGGTGTGCGGGCTGACGTCGGCTTCGGCGCGAGCCGACAGGGTGCAGATGTTCAGAGCAGCGAACAGGCAGGCGGCGACAACGGTTTTGTGGGTCATGGCGATTTCCTCAAGGCTTGTGTGGGTTGAGCCGAGGCAAGCTGTGTGGGCCTCGATGGAGCCTATTTGAGGCGCGTGAGGTATCGCGTCTGTGTCAGAAAACGCCCGCTATAACTCGCTGTGTATCCCCGCTGCCCGGAGATACACAGCGATACAAAACCCTGCAGAAATCGCGTTTTTGCGTTTGTGTGTATCCCGCGTTGCGCCAGATACACTGCAATACAAACCCGGGCAGGCGAGCAGCCAGAGTATCGATAGACTGCACGGCATTGCCCTTTGATAGAGGTTCTGCACCGATGGAACATGTCGATCACATTCTCATCGTCGACGACGACCGCGAGATCCGCGAACTGGTCGGCAATTACCTGAAGAAGAACGGCCTGCGCACCACGGTGGTCGCCGATGGCCGGCAGATGCGCAGCTTCCTCGAAGCCAACACCGTCGACCTGATCGTGCTCGACATCATGATGCCCGGCGACGATGGCCTGCAGCTGTGCCGCGAACTGCGCGTGGGCAAACACAAGGCCACGCCGGTGCTGATGCTCACGGCGCGCAACGATGAAACCGACCGTATCATCGGTCTGGAAATGGGCGCCGACGATTACCTGACCAAGCCATTCGCCGCCCGCGAATTGCTGGCGCGGATCAACGCCGTGCTGCGGCGCACGCGGATGCTGCCGCCGAATCTGGTGGTCACCGAAAGCGGTCGCCTGCTCGCCTTCGGCCGTTGGCGACTGGACACCTCGGCCCGCCACCTGCTGGACCAGGACGGCACACTGGTGGCGCTGAGCGGTGCCGAATACCGCTTGCTGCGAGTGTTCCTCGATCATCCGCAACGGGTGCTCAGCCGCGATCAGTTGCTCAACCTGACCCAGGGTCGCGAGGCTGATCTGTTCGACCGTTCCATTGATCTGCTGGTCAGCCGCCTGCGCCAGCGTCTGCTCGACGATGCGCGCGAACCGGCCTGCATCAAGACCGTGCGCAGCGAGGGCTACGTGTTCTCGCTGCCGGTGGAGATCCTCGGAGCCTCGGCATGAGCCTTAAGTTGCAGTGGCCGCGCACCCTGGCGTCGCGGTTGTCGCTGATCTTTCTGGTCGGGCTGATCCTCGCCCAGGCACTGTCGTTCGGCGCGCAGTATTACGAGCGTTTCCAGAGTGCCAGAAGCACCATGCTCGGCAATATGCGAAGCGACGTCTCGACTTCGATCGCGATCCTCGACCGCTTGCCCGCGCAGGAACGCCCCGCCTGGCTCAAGCAACTGGCCCGCACCAACTACGACTATCTGTTGAGCGACGGCGATCCCGGTGCCCCGCTCGACGCCGACGAAGTGCCAGTGGCCGTGACTTCGATCAGCGCCGCAATCGGCGGCGCCCACCCACTGACTTTCACTCGGTTTGCCGGGGAGCAAAAACACTTTCAGGCCCATGTGCGCCTGAGCGACGGCAGCCCGGTGACCATCGATGTGCGTCCGGCCATGCCGCCGCTGTCGCCGTGGCTGCCGGGGGTCTTGCTCGGGCAACTGGCGCTGCTGATCGCCTGCACCTGGCTGGCAGTGCGCATCGCCATCCGCCCCCTCGCCCGCCTCGCCAACGCCGTGGAAACCCTCGATCCCAACGCTCACCCGGTCATGCTCGACGAGCGAGGCCCTACGGAAGTGGCCTACGCCGCACGGGCCTTCAACGCGATGCAGGCGCGCATCGCCGCGTATCTGAAAGAGCGCATGCAACTGCTGGCGGCGATCTCCCACGACCTGCAAACCCCGATCACCCGCATGAAGCTGCGCGCAGAATTCATGGACGACTCGGTGGAGAAAGACAAACTGTGGAACGACCTCGGCGAGATGGAGCATCTGGTGCGCGAAGGCGTGGCGTACGCCCGCAGCATCCACGGTTCGACCGAGGAAAGCCGGCGCACCGACCTCGACTCGTTCCTCGACAGCCTGGTGTTCGACTATCAGGACATGGGCCAGGACGTGCAGCTTCAGGGCAAGAGCGCGGCGGTGATCGAGACCCGGCCCCAGGCCCTGCGCCGGGTGCTGGTGAACCTGACCGATAACGCGCTGAAATTCGCCGGGGCGGCGCAGTTGCAGGTCGACACCGGCGACGGTCTGTCGATCAAGGTCATGGATCGCGGGCCGGGCATCGCCGAAGCCGAGTTGCAACAGGTCATGCAGCCGTTCTACCGCGTGGAAAACTCTCGCAACCGCAGCACCGGCGGCACCGGCCTGGGCCTGGCGATCGCCCAGCAACTGGCCATGGCCCTTGGCGGGTCGCTGACCCTGAGCAACCGCGAGGGCGGTGGGCTGTGTGCAGAACTGAAATTGCCACTGCATGCCTGACCCATACAAATCCCTGCAGGCTCACGCCTACAAGGGGATTCGCAGGGTTCACAAAGTCTGCAGGTTGCCCCAGCCCGGCTAGACTGACTGATGACCCAGTCGAGGGGGCTGCAGGACGCATCCGTCGCCCTGCCCGTTTCCACGACCACCGCCCGGTGGCGTATGCCTCGACCTTCAACGCCGCCGGACTGTGATCCTGTTTCAGGAGCACATGTGATGGACGAGGCCCGACTCAACGCATTCATGGGCAAACTGGTCAACGACATGGGCGGCGCCGCGATGCTGGCGAACGTCATCGTTGGCGAAGAACTCGGGCTGTACCGGGCAATGGCCGACAGTCAGCCGATCACCCCGCAAGCCCTCGCCGAAAAAACCACCTGCAACCCCCGACTCGTCCGTGAGTGGCTCAGCGCCCATGCCGCGTCCGGCTACATGGAACATCACGATGGCCAGTTTCGCCTGCCGGAAGAACAGGCGCTGGCACTGGCCGTCGAAGACTCACCGGTGTACGTCGCCGGCGGGCTCGGCGTGGTGGCATCGTTTTTCCACGACAAGGACAAACTGGTCAAGGCGATGCGCGGCAACGGCGCCCTGCCCTGGGGTGACCACCACCCGTGCATGTTCAGCGGCACCGAACGCTTCTTCCGCCCCGGCTACAAAGGTCACTTGATCGCTGAATGGCTGCCGGCGCTGGACGGCGTGGTGGCGAAACTCGAAGACGGCGCCAAGGTCGCCGACATCGGCTGCGGCCACGGCGCCTCGACGGTGATCATGGCTCAGGCGTTTCCCAACTCGCGCTTCGTCGGCTTCGATTACCACGCGCCGTCGATCACCGTCGCCACCCAGCGCGCTGAAGAAGGGGGTGTCAGCAGCCGGGCGAAATTCTTCCAGAACACCGCCAAAAGCTATCCCGGCGGCGACTATGACCTGATCTGCTATTTCGACTGCCTGCACGACATGGGCGACCCGGTCGGCGCGGCCCGGCATGCCTACGAATCGCTGAAGGACGACGGCACGGTGCTACTGGTCGAACCGTTCGCCAACGATACGCTGGACGACAACATCAACCCGGTCGGTCGGCTGTTTTATGCGGCGTCGACCTTTATTTGCACGCCGAACTCGCTGTCACAGGAAGTCGGTCTCGGCCTCGGCGCACAGGCCGGTGAAATGCGCTTGCGCAAAGTGTTTGCCGAGGCCGGGTTCAAGCATTTTCGCCGGGCGACGCAGACACCGTTCAATCTGATTCTGGAGGCGCGCAAATAGATACCGGGACTGAAACCCGTGGCGAGGGGGCTTGCCCCCGTTGGACTGCGCAGCAGGCCCGCTTTTTGAGGGCTGCTCCGCACCCCGACGGGGGCAAGCCCCCTCGCCACAGAGGTAGGTGCTAATCTGCTTGGCACCCCAATTGCCCCGGAGTGCTGACCATGCTCGACAGCCCGATCCGCGAACACCTCGACATCCTGCACCAGGCCATGGCCGATGGTGGCTTTGTGGTGCTGACCGGCGCCGGCATCAGCACGCCGTCGGGCATCCCGGATTACCGCGACAGCGAAGGTGTGCGCCGGGGCCGGCAGCCGATGATGTACCAGGAGTTTCTCGCCGCCCCCGAATCCCGCCGTCGCTACTGGGCGCGGGCCATGCTCGGCTGGCCACGGGTGCGTCAGGCGCAGCCGAATGCGGCACATTCGGCGCTGGCCGAGTTGCAGCGCCAAGGGCAAATCGACGCCTTGATCACCCAGAACGTCGACACCTTGCACGATCAGGCCGGCAGTCATGACGTGATCGAACTGCACGGCAGCCTGCACCGGGTGTTGTGCCTGGATTGCGGCCAGCGCAGCGCGCGCGATGATATTCAGCAGCGAATGGTTGAACAGAATCCGTATCTGGCCGGGGTCGACGCGGTGCAGGCGCCGGACGGCGATACCCTGCTCGACCCGGCGTTCGAAGCACGTTTTCAGACACCGCAATGCCCCTATTGCGCAGGCGAGCGGATGAAACCGGACGTGGTGTTCTTCGGCGAGAACGTGGCGCAGCCGACGGCGGCCCGGGCCATGGCCGCAGCGGAAGATGCCAAGGGCTTGCTGGTGGTGGGCTCGTCGCTGATGGCGTATTCGGCATTTCGCCTGTGCCGGGTGATCGCCGATCGGGGCAAGCCGTTGATGGCGATCAATCTGGGCAAGACCCGGGCGGATGAGTTGCTGGATTTGAAGATCGAAGCGTCGTGCGAACAACTGCTGCCGTTGCTGGCTCAACACCTGACCACCTGAATCCGCACTCCCCTGTAGGAGATGCCGCAGGCTCGGGCCGCGTTCGGACGATCTTTTGATGTTGTTTTTTAGAAGCAAGATCAAAAGATTGCAGCCTGCGGCAGCTCCTACAGGGGGTAATGATTTCAAGTTCAGTGTTCAGCCTTGAGGATGTCGAACAGTGCCTGCGCCGCCGCCGACAGGTCATTACCCGGGTCGGTCAGCACGCCAATCGCCCGCTCCACCGAGTCATTCAAAGTCAGGCAACAGGCGCCCAGCTCCAGCATCTGCTCGGCGCACAACGCCGGCACCGCACTGACCCCCAGCCCGCTGGCGACCATACGCCCGACCGTTGCCAGTTGATGGCTTTCGAATTCCACCGGCAGCTTCATGCCCCGGGCCTGCAGGTGTTCTTCGAGCATCACCCGCACCGTCGACGGCCGTTGCAGGGTGATGAACGGTTCCTGCAGCAAGGTCTGCCAGTCGATTTCGTTGCGCCCGGCCAGCGCCGAATCCTGCGGCACCACGGCGACAAAACGGTCCATGTACAGCGGCGTGAACGTCAGCGAGGTACTCTGCATCGGCTCGAACGCCACGCCCAGTTCCACCTGCCGGTCGCGGACCATTTCCAGCACTTGTTCGTTGATCACGTCGTTGACCGTGACGTTGACGTTCGGATAGCGCGCACGGAAGGTCTTGAGGATCGGCGGCAGCAGATTGCCGGCAAACGACGGCATCGCCGCCAGCGTCACCCGCCCGCGTTGCAGGCTGAAGCGCTGGCGCATTTCGTCTTCGGCGTTGTCCCAGTCGGCGATCAGGCGCCGGGCCAGCGGCAGCAGTGACTCACCCTCGGCGGTCAGCGCCACGTTGCGCGTATTGCGACTGAACAGCCGCCCGCCTAGGCCCTCTTCCAGCGCCTTGATGGTCAGGCTCAGCGCCGATTGCGACAGGTGCAGACGCTCGCAAGCCACGGCGAAGCTCAGGCTCTGGGCCACGGCGAGAAAGGCGCGGATCTGTTTGATGGTCATACTGAATACGCCTTGATCCTTGTAGGAGCTGCCGCAGGCTGCGATCTTTTGACTTTAAAAGACAAGAGCAAAAGATCGCAGCCTGCGGCAGCTCCTACCGGTAATGGAGTCTATTGTTGAGTTTTATCTATCAATCAACCTTAAAAATCAACTTAACAAATATATCCTCCAGCGAGACACTCCAGTCATTCGGCTAGCCAGCCGCCCGACAAACAATAAAAGAGGTGCATATGGCAGGTTTCGACAAGCGCGTGAATTCCTACGAGGAAGCCTTGGCAGGTCTTGAAGACGGCATGACCGTGATCGCCGGCGGCTTCGGCCTGTGCGGCATCCCGGAAAATCTGATCGCCGAGATCAAGCGCAAAGGCACCCGCAACCTCACCGTGGTCTCCAACAACTGTGGCGTCGACGGTTTCGGTCTCGGCGTGCTGCTGACCGACCGCCAGATCAGCAAAGTCATCGCCTCCTACGTTGGCGAAAACAAACTGTTCGAAGAGCAACTGCTCAAGGGCGACATCGAAGTCATCCTGACCCCGCAAGGCACACTCGCCGAGAAAATGCGCGCAGGCGGCGCCGGCATCCCGGCGTTCTTCACCGCCACCGGGGTCGGCACCCCGGTCGCCGAAGGCAAGGAAGTGCGTGAGTTCAAAGGGCGCAAGTACCTGATGGAAGAGTCCATCACCGGTGACTTCGCCATCGTCAAAGGCTGGAAAGCCGACCATTTCGGCAACGTCATCTACCGTCACACCGCGCAGAACTTCAACCCGCTGGCCGCCACCGCCGGCAAGATCACCGTGGTCGAAGTCGAAGAAATCGTCGAACCCGGCGAGCTGGATCCGTCGCAGATCCACACCCCCGGCATCTACGTCGACCGGGTCATTTGCGGCACGTTCGAAAAACGCATCGAACAGCGCACCATCCGCAAATAACTCAAGCCCAGACGGAGAACAACAACATGGCACTTTCCCGCGAACAAATGGCTCAGCGCGTCGCCCGCGAAATGCAGGACGGCTTTTACGTGAACCTCGGCATCGGCATTCCGACCCTGGTCGCCAACTACATTCCCGAAGGCATGGAAGTCATGCTGCAATCGGAAAACGGCCTGCTCGGCATGGGTCCGTTTCCGACTGAAGAAACCATTGATGCCGACATGATCAACGCCGGCAAACAAACCGTGACCGCACGCATCGGCGCGTCGATCTTCAACTCCGCCGAATCCTTCGCGATGATCCGTGGCGGTCATGTCGACCTGACCGTGCTGGGCGCGTTCGAAGTCGACGTCGAAGGCAACATCGCCTCGTGGATGATTCCCGGCAAGCTGGTCAAGGGCATGGGCGGCGCCATGGACCTGGTGGCTGGCGCCGACAACATCATCGTGATCATGACCCACGCGTCCAAGGACGGTGAGTCCAAGCTGCTGTCCAAGTGCAGCCTGCCGCTGACTGGCGCCGGGTGCATCAAGCGGGTGCTGACTGACCTCGCCTATCTGGAAATCGAAAATGGCGCTTTTGTCCTCAAGGAACGCGCACCTGGCGTCAGCGTCGAGGAAATCGTCGCCAAAACCGCTGGTAAACTGATCGTCCCGGATCACGTACCGGAAATGCAGTTCACTGCCCAGTGAGGAATTCGAAGATGCAAGACGTCGTAATTGTTGCCGCCACGCGCACCGCGATCGGCAGTTTCCAGGGTTCCCTGGCCAGCGTGTCCGCGGTTGATCTGGGCGCGGCGGTGATCCGCCAGTTGCTCGAGCAGACCGGCCTGGACGGTGCGCAGGTCGATGAAGTGATCATGGGCCAGGTACTGACCGCCGGCGCCGGCCAGAACCCGGCGCGTCAGGCCGCCATCAAAGCTGGCCTGCCCCACGCCGTTCCGGCCATGACCCTGAACAAGGTCTGCGGCTCGGGCCTCAAAGCCCTGCATCTGGGCGCGCAAGCGATCCGTTGCGGCGACGCTGACGTGATCATCGCCGGCGGTCAGGAAAACATGAGCCTGTCCAACTACGTCATGCCGGGTGCGCGCACCGGTCTGCGCATGGGCCATGCGCAAATGGTCGACACCATGATCAGCGATGGCCTGTGGGATGCGTTCAACGATTACCACATGGGCATCACCGCAGAAAATCTGGTCGACAAGTACGACATCAGCCGCGAGCAGCAGGACGCCTTCGCCGCGGCCTCGCAGCAGAAAGCGGCCGCCGCGATTGAGGCGGGTCGCTTCGTTGATGAGATCACCCCGATCCTGATTCCACAGCGCAAAGGCGACCCGGTGGCGTTCAAGGTCGATGAACAACCGCGTGGCGACACCACCGCCGAATCCCTGGCAAAACTGCGCCCGGCGTTCAAGAAGGATGGCAGCGTCACCGCCGGCAACGCCTCGTCGCTGAACGACGGCGCCGCTGCGGTGATCCTGATGAGCGCAGAAAAAGCCAAAGCATTGGGCCTGCCAGTGCTGGCGAAAATCGCCGCGTATGCCAATGCGGGCGTTGATCCGGCGATCATGGGCATCGGCCCGGTTTCCGCTACCCGCCGCTGCCTGGACAAGGCGGGCTGGAACATCGGCCAACTGGACCTGATCGAAGCCAACGAAGCCTTCGCCGCACAATCGCTGGCGGTGGCCAAGGATCTGCAATGGGATCTGGACAAGGTCAACGTCAACGGCGGCGCCATCGCCCTCGGTCACCCGATCGGTGCGTCGGGCTGCCGCGTGCTGGTGACCCTGCTGCACGAGATGATCAAGCGTGATGCGAAAAAAGGTCTGGCGACCTTGTGCATTGGCGGTGGTCAGGGCGTGGCGCTGGCGCTGGAACGCACTTAAACAACGAGTTCAACGGCGGGTGGCGGATCCACGACATCCACTGCTCGCTGGCAACAAAAACCCGGTGCGACTTGCGTTGCACCGGGTCTTTTTTTGTCCATTCAAAATCTTCTTTGAATCGGCTGGCCCTATCGCGAGCAGGCTCACTCCTACAGGGAAACGCGTTCCAAATGTAGGAGCGAGCCTGCTCGCGATGGGGCCAATTCAGACGCCACAAAACCCTCAGTCACACCGCCATTTGCAGAATCAGCCACGCATTCGCCCCACTGATCACCGCAAACAAGCCCCACGCCAGCACCCGGGTCGGCAGCCGGTTCACAAACGGCCCCATCAGTTGCTTGTCGCTGGTCATGCGAATCAGCGGGTACAGCGCAAACGGCAGTTGCAGGCTCAACACCACCTGACTCAACACCAGCAGCTTGCCCACCGCGTTGTCGCCCATCAGCCACACGCCGATAAACGCCGGGATCAGCGCCAGCCCGCGGGTGATCAAACGCCGCTGCCAGCAGGGAATCCGCAGGTTCAGATAGCCTTCCATGATCACCTGTCCGGCGATGGTCCCGGTGAACGTCGAGCTCTGCCCCGACGCCAGCAGGGCCACGCCGAACAGCACACTCGCCAGCGCACCGCCCACCAGCGGATCGAGCAGGTGATAGGCGTCCTGAATATCGACCACGTCGGTATGCCCGGACTGGTGAAAGGCAGCCGCTGCCAGAATCAGGATCGCCGCGTTGACCAGCAGCGCCAGGGCCAGCGAACCGATGGTGTCGATGCGCGCCAGGTTCACCGCGTCCTGCTTGCTCGCCAGGTCCTTGCCGATCATCCGCGTCTGCACGATCGAGGTGTGCAGGTAGAGGTTATGCGGCATCACCGTCGCGCCGAGGATGCCGATCGCCAAGTACAACGGTGCCGCGTCACTGATTGCCGAGAGCGATGGTTTGAAGCCGGCGAACACCTCCGGCCAGTAGGGTTTGATCAGCACCAGTTCGACGAAGAAACACACGCCAATGGTCGCCACCAGCACCAGCATGATCGCTTCCAGGCGACGAAAACCACGGTTCTGCAGGGCCAGCACCAGCAGTGTGTCGAAGGCGGTCAGGGCGATGCCGAAGGTCAGCGAACAACCGAGCAACAAGTGAAAGGCCAAGGCACAGCCGAGCACTTCTGCCAGATCGGTGGCGATGATCGAAATTTCCGCCAGCACCCATTGCAGGCGCGCGGTCGGGGTGCTGTAGCGCTCGCGGGACAGTTGCGCCAGATCGCGGCCGGTGGCAATGCCCAGGCGCGAACACAGGCACTGCACGACCATCCCCGCCAGACTCGCCAGCAGCACCACAAACAGCAGGCTGTACCCAAAGCGCGAACCGGCCTCGATGGCGGTCGCCCAGTTGCCCGGGTCCATGTAGCCGATCGACACCAGTAACCCTGGACCGGCGAAGCGCAGTGCGCGTTTGAAGAACGAGGCGTTCGGGTCAACCGCGACACTGCCGGCCACTTCCGGCGGACAAAACGGCGCGGTGGCGATTTTGGGTAAGCTGAATTTCACGCACACATCCAGAAACAGGTTCGAAAGGCGCAGCTTAGACGTTTCAGCGCCAGCCTTGAAGATCAACAGATCGCCGCCTGCGGCAGCTCCTACAGAGGACACATCCCAATGTAGGAGCTGCAGGCTGCGATCTTTTGACTTTAATGGCTCATACCCAGTAATTGCTGACGCAACTCGGGACTGCGCGTGCGCGGATCCAGCCAGATATCAAAAAACGCCCGGGCAAACTGCGGATCATCGATTTCATGCTGCAACTGCTGACCGACAAAAAACCGTGCGCCCTGCCCCGGCAAGTACACGCCAGTGATTCGCGTACCAGCCTGCACATCAACGAACGACTGCTGCATCTGCACTTGCCACGCGGCCAGTTGCGCCGGGCTGACGCCAGTGCCGGCCAGGCGTTTGATTTCGTCGACGCTGGCCTGCACCAGATCATCACGGGAAATCTTGCGCCGATAGATCAACTCCAGGGCAAAGGGCTGTTCGGTCGACAACGGGCGTGCCGCGCTCCACAACCGCGCGTTGTACACGTCGAAACCGAACACACTGAAATCGCCGGTACCGATGACCTGCGCGCCGGGCACGGCGTCCTGCCAATTGGCCCAGGTCGGCGTCAGTAACAGCGCCCACAAGCCGATGCCACAACACCCACGCACCACCTTCGATGGTTTGCTCATCGCGGCATCGACTCCGGTAAACCCTGATACTCAGAGCATAGTCGGCGATCAGCGCCAGCACGTTGTATACAATTCATGCCGAACAATGCAGCAATCGACCAGCGGCAATGCTAACGTGGCCCTCTCTCACCCGACGGAGCCACCCGCGTGCTGATGCTCAAACTGCTGCTGATCCCCGGTTTTCTGCTGCTGATTTCCCTCGCCGGCAAGCGCTGGGGGCCGAGCGTGGCCGGGTGGTTGTCGGGGTTGCCGGTGGTGGTCGGGCCGATATTGTTTTTCCTCGCCATCGAACAGGGGGCGCCGTTTGCCGCGCAATCGGCGGTCGCGGCGCTGTCGGCGATGTTCGCCATGATCGCGTTCTGCGCCACCTATGCGCAGGTCGCGCAGCGGGCAAACTGGCCGTGGGCGCTGACGATTTCCCTGGCGGTGTGGGCGGTGCTGGCGCTGGTGCTGTCGCTGATTCCGCTGTCGCTGCCGTTCTCGGTCGCGGCGGCAGCCACGGCCCTGCTGGCGGCGCCGTACCTGTTCCCCCAGGTGCAACCGGTGCTGAATGGCCCGGCCCCGAAGTCGGACAAACTGCTCTGGCGGATGATTGCCGGGGCAGCGCTGACGCTGCTGGTGACGATGCTCGCCAGTACCGTGGGCGAACGCTGGAGCGGTCTGCTCGCGGTGTTCCCGGTGCTCGGCAGCGTCATGGCGGTGTTCTCCCAGCAGACACGCGGCCCGGCATTTACCGCAGCATTGCTGCGGGCAACGGCCACCGGGATGTACTCGTTTTCGGCGTTTTGCCTGGTGTCGGCGCTGACCCTGCCAAGCCTCGGTCTCAGCGGATTCATCGCCGGTGTGGCGGTGTCGCTGGCCATGCTCGGGGTCACCCGCAAACTGCTGGCCCGGCCAGCCCCGGCAAAGGCCCGCCACCCCAAGGCTGACGCGAGCGCCTGACAAACCGCGCTGGAATGCCATGCACGCTCCGTGGGATCATCGCCGCCCTGGCGCGACCATCCCTCGGAGATTCACATGTCATTGCTCAGCAAGAAAGCCGTCGTCCTGTTGCTGGCGGCGGTCGCCGGCTTCGGCGCCATCAATGCCCAGGCGGCCAAGGCCAAGGAAAAAGCCTCGACCAACAGCGTGTCGATGCTCGACGGCAAGTTCACCTTCGTCCTGCCCAAAGGCTTCACCGCCGACCCGTTGCCCGCCGGCCCGACCGGTGCCAAGGGCACGATGTACACCAATCAGGCCACCAAGACCGTGGTCATCGCGGCGGAAAATCAGATCGCCGGCGGCACCACCGTCAAGGACAACGACAATGAGTTTCTCGACGGCAGTCTGGCGAGTTTCATCGATGACCAGCGCAAGGCCCTGCCGGACTTCAACAAGCTCAGCGAAAAAAGCCTGACCCAGAAAAGCAGCGGCCTCGGTGTGCGTCAGGTCGACAGCACCGCCACCCAGGGCGGTGGTCAGACGCTCAACACCACCCTGCTCGCAGCGTCCGGCAAGCGCATGGCGCTGGTCCAGGTGATTTCCCGGGCCAGCGACAAGAGCGGTCACGAGGCGCTGGTGAAAACCATCCTCAAGGACAAATGATCGTCACGGATTGAGCTGCTGCAGCCAGGCGTTCAAGTCCCGCAGTTCGGCGGCGCTGATGCTGTGGCCAACGCCGGGATAGGCGTGAAACTCGGGGGTGTAGGCGAGTTTTTGCAGCAGCGCATTGGCCTCGGTGCCGTCGTGGTACGGCACCCGATCATCGGCGGTGCCGTGGCCGATGAAGATCTTCAGCGGCAACGGTTGCTGCTCGGCCTTGAGCTCGGCTTTCAATACCGGCAACAGCCGTCCGCTCAACGCCGCGATGCCGCCGACCGCCACGGGCGGACGCAAGCCCAGCTCGTACGTCATCATCGCGCCCTGGCTGAAGCCGATCAGGTACACCTTGTCCGGGCTGGTGTGATATTTCTTCGCTGCCTGCGCGACAAACGCCCGCAACTTCTGACCACTGGCCTTCAGATCATCGGTCTCCCCGTTGTAGGCCCCTTCGCCTTTCTTGCGAAACCACTGGAAACGCCCTTCGCCCAACGCCAGCGGTGCCTGCACCGACAGGTAGTTGTACTGCGCCGGGAGCTGGAACTTCATGCCGATCAGATCGGCTTCGTTACTGCCGTAACCGTGCAGGAAAATCACCAGCGGCCGGGCGTCCGCGTCCGGGTGAACCTGTTCGATGTACTTCAATGGCAAGTCGCTTTGCAGCGTGGTTTGCGCGTGGACGGCGCTGGACGCCAGGAGGGTTAACAGGGCAAACGCCTTCAACATAAAGCCTTCCTTCACAGGGTGTCGGGTTCGGGGGGAGCCTAACACTTGCCTGAAGATAGTGGGGTTGGCGAGAGCGCTATCGCGAGCAGGCTCACTCCTACAGGGGTACGCATTCCAGATGTAGGAGTGAGCCTGCTCGCGATGAGGCCGGAAAATCCAAAGAAGATCCCTCAGTCGTTGATCAGCTTGCCCACCCGAATCGGCTCGCGCCCCGCCACCTTGGCCTGCCAGATTCCCGGCTGGGTGTAACGTCCGCGATCGATCGCAAACAAGACCCCACTGGTACCGGCGCGGACCGTGGTGAGGCGGTCATTCAGCGGATCCACCACCTCGAACAGCGCATCGCCCTGCTCGACCCACTCCCCGGCATTGCGCAGGAAACTGACCACACCGTGGTGCGGTGCGAACAGGTATTCGGTGCCTTCGAACGGCATGCCTTCACAGCATTCCTGCGGCGCCGCCGGCCATTCGCCGCCGATGAAGCCCTGCTCGGCGAGAAACCCGAGAATCGCTTCGCAATTGGCCTGGGCCTGATCGACCCGGGTATCGCCCATGCTGCCCAGTTCCAGAGTGGTGGCGAGGTTGGCCGGGGGAATCGCCGCGTTCGGGAACGTTCGCGCCAGACGCAACCACGGTGCCGAGCACGATTCGTCGAACGAACTGCCGCCAGAGTCTTCGCACAGCAACGCCACGCCGGCCTTCAGTCGCGCCGCCAAGGATTGCCAGCGCGGCCAGTGTTGCGGCAGCGCGTAGAGATGGATCGCCGCATCGAAATCGCAATGCAGATCGAGGGTAATGTCGGCATCGCAGGCGTGGCGCAGCAACAAGCGGTGCAGCGCTTCGAGTTGCGAGGCCGGGGCTGGCAGCTCATCAAGCACCTGACCCATGGTCTGGCGGATCAGCGCAATGTTGGCCTCGACTTCGCTGCCCAGCCGCTCGCCGATCCGCGCCGCCACCGGTGCGCTGAGTTCGACAAACGCGCGGTTGAAATTCTTGCCGCTGCCCAGTTCGAAGCGGCCCATGTGGCTGCCTTGCAGGTGCTGATCGAGGCCGATCGGGTTGGCCACCGGCACCAACTCGATCACACCTTGCAGACGGCCCTGCTGTTCCAGCTCGTTGAGGCGCTGTTTCAGTTCCCACGCGGTGCGCATGCCCGGCAGCTCGTCGGCGTGCAGGCTGGCCTGGATATACACCTTGCGGCTGCCCGCGCCGTAACGAAATACGCTGAGGGAACGTTCGCTACCCAGATGGCTCCAGGGCAGAACATGGTCGATGCGTTGCATGAGAAAACTCCTGAATGGCTGGATCACGCAGATCCCCTGTAGGAGTGAGCCTGCTCGCGATAGCGGTTTGTCAGGCACTAAAGTGGCTGAATGTTAAACCGCTATCGCGAGCAGGCTCACTCCTACAGGGTTCTCCTATGAATCAGAGCACAAAAAAAGTGGCCACCGTCTGCACGGGGCCACTTTTTTCCTACGGCGTATTAATGGCCGTACACGTCAAAGTCGAAGTACTTGTCCTGGACTTTTTTGTATTCGCCATTGGCGCGGATTTCGGTGATGGCCTTGTTGAATTTCTCGGCCAGCTCGGTATCACCCTTGCGTACCGCAATACCGGCACCACCACCGAAGTACTTGGCGTCTTCGTAGGTCGGGCCGACGAATTCGAAGCCTTTGCCGGCGTCGGTTTTCAGGAAGCCGTCGCTCAGGTTGACCGAGTCGGCCAGAATCGCGTCAAGACGGCCGGACTTCATGTCGAGGTTGGCTTCCTGTTGCGAGCCGTAACGCACCACTTCAAACCCGGCATCCTTGGCCATGTCGGTGGCGTAGCGGTCGTGGGTACTGGCACGCAGCACGCCGACTTTCTTGCCCTTGAGCTCGGTCAGCGGGTCTTTGACACCGGAGCCTTCCTTCATCACGAAGCGCGCCGGGGTGTGGTAGTACTTGATGGTGAAATCGACGTTCTTCTTGCGGTCGTCGGTGATGGTCATCGAGGACAGGATCGCGTCGATCTTCTTCACTTTGAGTGCCGGGATCAGACCATCGAACTCCTGCTCGACCCACACGCATTTGACGTCCATCTGCTTGCACAGGGCATCGCCAATGTCGACGTCAAACCCGGTGAGTTTGCCGTCAGCGGTTTTCATCGAGAACGGCGGGTAAGCGGCTTCGATCCCGAGGCGGATCGGCTTGGCGTCTGCAGCCACAGCGGTCAGGGACAACATCGACAGTGCCAGGGCACCGAACATCACTAGCTTCTTCATTTATTACTCCTGTGTGCGGAGGCTTTTATTGGCAGCTTTCGATTGGCGTTCGGTCATGGCCATTTAACGGCAAAAACCGAAGTGGACGGCAGTCTATGGCGGCGCGCACAGGGTAAATTGTGTTTATGCGACAAATACTTACATATCATCGGCGCACTCGTTGACCGGGATCAATGGTGCGCCGACATGGTGCAAAGGCTGTAGGACAAATCTTTGAAAACAACAAAAATTACCGTGTAGGAGCTGCCGTAGGCTGCGATCTTTTGACGTTGTTTTTAAGAACAAGAGCAAAAGATCGTCCGAACGCGGCCCGAGCCTGCGGCAGCTCCTACAAAAGCATTTTCAGCATTCGCAGGCGATGGGGGTTTTGGCGGGTTGTACGACGCTCAGGGTAAAGCCCTCATCCAGCCATCCGGTCACGCCGCCGATCATCTCTTTGACCGGGTAACCCAACGCCGCCAGTTTCACCGCTGCCTTGTTGGCGCCGTTGCAGTGCGGGCCGGCGCAATAGACCACGAACAGCGTGCTCTTCGAGTAATCCGCCAGGCCTTCGGCGGTCAGCAAGCGGGTCGGGATGTTGATGGCGCCCGGCACATGACCACGTTCGAACGCCAGCGGACCGCGCACATCGACCAGCACAAAATCGACTTCACCGGCCTCCTGGCTGCTGTACACATCGGAACAATCGGTTTCAAACGTCAGACGGTTGCTGAAGTGCATCAGGGCAATCGCCGACGGTGCAGCAGGCATTTCGCGAACCAGGCTGGTCATGCTGTGTAGCTCCTGTATCGGTTGGGGTGTGAACAGACTTTATCGGCCCGGCACTTGACGCTACAGTGGCGCGCAAGACACTCACCGGGAGTTTTCCGCCAAATGCCTGAGTCACCTGGATTGGTCGCGATTCTGGCCTACGACGGCCTCTGTACCTTCGAGTTCGGGATTGCCGTGGAGATCTTCGGCCTCGCCCGGCCGGAGTTCGAGTTCCCGTGGTACCAGCACCGCATCGTCGCCGTGGACTCAGGGCCGATGCGCGCCATGGGCGGCATCCACGTCCTGGCCGACGGAGGCCTGGAGCTGCTGGCGCAGGCGCGCACCATCATCATTCCCGGTTGGCGTGACCGCGAGGCTCCGGTGCCACCGGCATTGCTTGAGGCTCTGCGCCAGGCCCACGCCCAGGGTGCGCGGCTGTTATCGATCTGCTCCGGGGTGTTCGTGCTGGCCGCCAGCGGCTTGCTCGATGGCCACGGTGCGACCACGCACTGGCGCTACAGCGATGAACTGGCGCGACGCTTCCCGGCGATTGCGGTCGATCCGGACGTGCTGTACGTCGACGCCGGCCAATTGATCACCTCGGCGGGCAGCGCCGCCGGGATCGATGCCTGCCTGCATCTGGTGGCCCGGGACTTCGGCACCCAGGTCGCCAATTCGGTGGCGCGGCGACTGGTGATGTCGCCGCAACGCACCGGCGGCCAGGCGCAATTCATCCCCACGCCGGTCAGCCCGACACCGCGCAATGATCTGTCGCGGGTGATGCAGTGGGCTCGCGAGCGCCTGCACCAACCGCTGGAAGTGCGCGATCTGGCGAGCGAAGCGGCGATGAGTGAGCGCACCTTTCTGCGGCGTTTCACCGAGGCCAGCGGGCAATCGCCCAAGGCCTGGCTGCAACACGAACGCCTGGCCCGGGCACGGGAACTGCTGGAGAGCACCGCACACAACACCGAGCAGATTGCCCAGCGCTGTGGTTACCGTTCGGTGGAAAGCTTTCGCGTGGCGTTTCGCAGCGTGGTCGGGGTGCCGCCGTCGGTGTATCGGGAGCGGTTTGGGCGTGGGGTCAAAGCGATTTCCTGAGGTGGCTGTGATGACCCCTTCGCGAGCAGGCTCGCACACATTTGAAATGCGTCCCCCTGCGGGAGCGAGCCTGCTCGCGAAGAGGCCAGTCCAGCCACAAAAAACCTACGGCTTGCGCAATAGATAGGTATCCATGATCCACCCATGCGCAGCCCGCGCCGCCTTGCGCGTGCGCTCGATCTGCTCCGCCACATCCTTGAGCTTGCCGCGAATCAGGATTTCATCCGGCGTGCCCAGGTAGGCGCCCCAGTAAATCTCGGTCTCCTCATCCGCCACACGACGGTAGGCATCTTCGGCGTCGAGCATCACCACCAGGCTGTCGGTGTCACTCACCTGCCCTGCCGCCAGGCGCCGGCCGGTGGTGATTTCAATCGGCTGGCCGATGGTGTTCAACGGCACTTTGTGTTGAGCAGCCAGGGCCTGAACGCTGGTGATGCCGGGGATCACTTCGTATTCGAAGGCACAGCGGCCTGACGCCAGAATCGCCTGCAGGATACGGATGGTGCTGTCGTACAGCGCCGGGTCGCCCCACACGAGGAAACCGCCGCACTGGCCGTCAGACAGTTGCTCATCGATCAGGCGTACGAAGGTTTCCTGCCTCGCGCGGTTCAGATCTTCGACCGCGCGGGTGTAGTCCACGTCGCCGCGCTCGCGCTCCGGGCTGTGGGCTTCGACAAATCGATAAGCAGGATTGGTGATGTAGCGTTCACAGATGTCCCGACGCAGGTCGAGCAGTTTGTCCTTGCTCCGGCCTTTGTCCATCAGAAAGAACACGTCCACCCGGTTGAGCGCCTTCACCGCCTGCATCGTGATGTAGTCGGGATTTCCGGCGCCGATGCCGATGACCAGCAATCGTTTCATCACTGTGCTCCCGCAAGATCGATACCCGGCAAGCGTAGCCGCCAGATCCCGTTGAACCGCAACTCGACCACTGACAGCGGTTCAACATCCATCGCGTTAAATGCGGCGCCCTGCACCACCTGCATCACGGCAGCACGCATCACGAACGGATGGGTGATCGCTACGATATGCCCCGGCGTGGTTTGCAGAGTGTGCAGCCACGCGGCGACCCGCTCGCCCAATTGCCTCACCGATTCGCCACCATGGGGGGCCGCCTGCGGATCGTTGATCCACGCCTGCAACGCCTCGGCCTCGCTCAGTTGCAGATCCTTGATCGCCCGCCCGTGCCAGCGCCCCCAATCGCAATCGCGCAGCGCTTCGTCCACTTGCGGCACCGCCCCAAACCACTCGGCGGTCTGGCACGTACGCAATTCCGGCCCGCACAACAAGCGAGTGGCGCTACCCAACTGTTTCGCCAACACATCGAGCGCCAATGGCTGTTTTTCAACAGGCTCGTTCGTAGGAAAACACGCCAATTTCTGTGCGACGGTTCGAGCGTGGCAAATCAAAGTCAAACGGGTGGACTGCACAGGATTGCACTCGATGAACATCAGTTGAATCGGCGGCAAACCGCCGGTCTTGCGGCAATTGTGCCGCAAACCGGGCGTCTCAGGGGATCTCGCAAGCTTTACGTCCGACCTGCTGAATGGGAAAAAACGGCAATGTCTCACACACCAATGGGCAATGGACTACAAGGGTCGGCGACATCGGTGTAGCCCTTGTTTCACAGGGCTCTCACGTTATTTAAACGCTGAATCGCGAGCGCTAAAAATTCACTAGACATGTAACCTGAGTTACATAAATACTGTTTTAACGGATTATGAAACGAATTCAACACCTCTTCATCCAGCAGGAGCCCGGATGCCCCCTCTAAGAGACTTGATCACCGATCCCGACCTGGAACTGACGCCGTCGGAGCGCAAAGTGATTCGCGCCCTGCTCGACCAGTATCCACGCAACGGCCTGGGTCCGATGGCGCGTCTGGCCGAACACGCCGGCGTCAGCGATCCGACCATCGTGCGGCTGGTGAAGAAACTCGGATTCGGCGGTTATGCCGAATTTCAGGACGCCCTGCTCAGCGACATGGACCACCGCCTGCGTTCGCCAAGCACCTTGTTGCAACCGCGTTCGCACCTGAACAAGGACGATGCCTGGGGCCATTATCTGGCCGACAGCCAGCGCCTGCTGGTGGAAACCCAGGTTCTGACCCAGCCTGAAGACGTGCGCATTCTGCTGGACTGGCTGCTTGATACACGGCACCAGATCTACTGCTTCGGCGGGCGTTTCAGCAGCCTGATGGCCCATTACCTGCTCAATCACTTGCGCCTGCTGCGCCCCGGCTGCTTTGCCCTGGAAGACAACGCGCAACTGCCCGATCGCTTGTTCGACCTGCAACGCCAGGACGTTGTGCTGCTGTTCGACTATCGCCGCTACCAGACCCAGGCCCTGCGCGTGGCCAGTGCCGCAAAAAGCCGCAACGCCCGGGTGGTGTTGTTCACCGACATCTATGCCTCGCCGCTGCGAGAACTCGCTGACCTGATCATCAGCGCCCCGGTGGAATCGGCCTCGCCGTTCGACACCATGGTGCCGGCACTGGCCCAGGTCGAGGCGCTGATTGCCTGCCTGACCCTGCGCAGCCCCGATCTGGCCGATCGCCTGGAAGGCATCGACGCCATGCGCAACGAGTTCAACACCCACCTGCTGGAGGATAAATAAGGATGTTCAGCCTTCCACACCGCTCGCCGCGGGACTTGCCGTTTGTCACCGATCACACCGCGTTGTTGCTGGTGGACATGCAGCGAGCCTGGCTCGAACCGCAGTACGACCCGCACCTGAACGGGCCGGACGCCGAGTATTTCCTGACCCGCACCCACATGCAGGTGGTGCCCAACCAGCGCCGGTTGCTCAGCGCCTTTCGCCAGGCGCGGCAGAACGTGCTGCACACCCTTATCGAAAGCCTGACCGCCGACGGTCGCGATCGCTCGCTGGACCACAAGCTGTCGGACATGCACCTGCCCAAGGGCAGTGAACAGGCGCGCATCATCGACGACCTGACCCCGGTGGAAAACGAGATCGTGTTGCCGAAAACCTCGTCCGGGGTGTTCAACTCGACCAACATCGATTACGTGCTGCGCAACCTCGAAACCCGCCATCTGATCATCGCCGGCATCGTCACCGACCAGTGCGTCGACATGGCCGTGCGCGACGCCGCCGACCGCGGCTATCTGGTGACGCTGGTCGAAGACGCCTGCGCCACCTACACCCCGGCGCGGCATGACGCCTGCCTGAATGCGATCAAGGGTTACTGCTGGATCACCGACACGCAAACCGTGCTCGGCCGATTGCAGGAGATGCGCCCATGAGCGAGCGCCTGACGCCGTTGCCGATGACCACCATCGTCACCACCGACCTGATCGGCATCACCCGTGGCCGTTCGTTTCCGACCGACGAGCTGGAGCACTATCAAGCCGCCGGTTGCGGCTGGGTGCCGGCCAACAGCGCGTTGACCCCGCAAGACATCATCGCCTCGACCAACCCGTGGGGGGCTTATGGCGACTTGCGGCTGATCCCTGATCTTGCCAGCCGCGTCACCGTCGGCAACGGCCCGGACGCCGCTGCACCGGCGCTGGACTTCATCCACGGCGACATCCGCGAGACCGACGGCCGCCCGTGGAGCGCCTGCCCGCGCACCTTGTTGCGCGATGAAATCGAACGCTATCGCGACGACCTCGGCTTGCAGGTCAACGCGGCGTTCGAACACGAATTCAACCTGCATGCCGGTTTTACCGAGCATCTGGCGTTCACCCTTGAAGCCCAGCGTCAGGGCGCCGAATTCGGCGGCTGGCTGCTCAGCGCCCTGCGCGCCGGCGGCGTCGAGCCGGAAATGTTCCTGCCCGAATACGGCAAGCATCAATACGAAATCACCTGCCGCCCGACCCTTGGTGTAGCGGCGGCGGATCGCGCGGTGAACGTGCGCGAGATCACCCGCGAAATCGCCCGGCAAATGGGCGTCGACGTCAGCTTCGCGCCGAAAACCAAGGCTGACGCAGTGTGCAATGGCGTGCACCTGCACGTCAGCCTGCTCGATCTGCAAGGTCTGCCGATGCTTTACGACGCCGGCACCAGCAACGGTCTGTCGACCCTCGGCCAGCATTGGGCCGCCGGGATCCTGCATTACCTGCCGGCGCTGTGTGCCTTCACCGCGCCGACGCCGGTGTCGTACGAGCGTTTGCAGCCACATCACTGGAGCGCGTCCTACGCGTGTCTGGGGCAGCAGAACCGCGAAGCGGCGTTGCGCATCTGCCCGACCGTGAGCCTGGGCGGCAAATCCGTGGCGGCGCAGTACAACCTGGAATTCCGTGCCATGGACGCCACCGCCTCGCCGCACCTGGCGATGGCCGCACTACTGATTGCCGGACGGCTGGGCATCGAACAGCGTCTGGCGCTGAACGCGATCACCGATGAAATTCCCGATTCACTCAACGACGAGCAACGCAAGGCCCGGGGCATCGTAGCCCTGCCCGCCTCGCTGGCCCAGGCGCTGGATTGCCTGCGTGACAGTGCAGCCTTCAACCAATGGCTGCCCAAGCCGTTGCTCGACACTTACCACGCCCTTAAAACCGAGGAACTGGCGCTGACGGAACAGCTCTCGCCCGCTGACCTGTGTGAGCACTATGCACGCCTGTACTGAATCCACCGAGCTGGGGTTGTACACCCGCCCGGTCTACAACCTGAGCCGTGAAGATTCATCGCATCCGTTGATCCTGGTGTGTGAGCACGCCAGCCGCTACATCCCCGACGCCCTGAACAATCTGGGCCTGGACGATGCAGCCGCGCGCGAGCACATCGCCTGGGACATCGGCGCACTGCAACTGGCTGAAAAGCTCTCGGAAACACTCGGGGCGACGTTGTTGAGCGCCAATTATTCACGGCTGCTGATCGACCTCAATCGGCCCCGGCATGCCCCGGACAGCATCCCGGCGCAGAGCGAGATTTATCAGGTGCCCGGCAACCGCGATCTGGATGAAGCCACACGCGAATACCGGCGCCAGAACCTGTTCAAACCGTTTCACGCCCGGCTGCAGACCCTGATCGACGAGCGCGTGGCGCAGGGTCAAGCGGTGCGGGTGGTAGGGATTCACAGTTTTACCCCGGTGTATTACGGCCAGCCGCGCCCGCTGGAAGTCGGTGTGCTGTTCGGCCAGGCCAGCGCCTACGCGCAACGGGTGATCGACGGCCTCGACCAGTACCCGCTGAAGATCGCGGGCAACCAGCCGTACCGGATTGATCCGCTGGGCGACATGACCGTGCCGGTGCACGGCGATGCCCGAGGGCTGGAGTCGGTGCTGATCGAAGTGCGCAACGACCTGTTGCGCAGCCCCGAAGCCGTATCACTGTGGGCCGAGCGCCTGGCGCCGCTGTTGTAACGAATGCTGTAGAGACTGCTGACGCGATAAACGACGGATCGACATAACAACTAATAACGCTGGATAGGCTGACAAGGAGTTGCGCTTCATGGAAATAGAAGAATTCGGCTACAAACAGGAGTTGAAACGTAGCCTGACACTGACCGACCTGGTGGTGTACGGGATGATCTTCATGATCCCCATCGCCCCCTTCGGCGTGTATGGCTACGTCAATGCCGAGGCGCCCGGGATGGTGCCGCTGGCCTACATCATCGGCATGGTCGCGATGCTGTTCACCGCGCTGAGCTACGGCAGCATGGCGCGGGCGTTTCCGATCGCAGGTTCCGTGTATTCCTACGCACAGCGCGGCCTCAATCAGCACGTTGGTTTCATCGCCGGCTGGCTGATGCTGCTCGACTACCTGCTGATTCCGCCGCTGCTGTACGTCTACGCGGCGATGGCTCTGAACCACCTGTACCCGGATATCCCGAAGGTCGGTTTCATTCTGGCGTTCCTGGTCAGCGCGACCTTCGTCAACCTGCGCGGCATCACCTTCACCGCACGGATGAACATCGTTTTCCTGCTGGCACAGCTTGTCGTGCTGGGGATTTTTCTGTTCTACGCCTGGAATGCCCTACACAACGGTGGCGGTAACGGCGAACTGACCCTGGCGCCGCTGTATCACCCGGAAACGTTCAACTTCGCCCTGCTGATGCAAGCTGTGTCGATTGCGGTGCTGTCGTTCCTCGGCTTCGATGCGATCTCGACCCTCGCCGAAGAAATCAAAGGCGACCCGGGCAAAAGCGTCGGCAAAGCCGCACTGATTACCCTGGTGGTGATGGGCGCGATTTTCGTCGTACAGACCTGGATCGCCACCGATCTGGCCGCCGGCATGGGCTTCAAGTCTGCCGACACTGCGTTCTATGAAATTGCTGAAATGGCTGCCGGCAGCTGGCTGGCAACCCTGACCGGTGTGGCGACCGCACTGGCCTGGGGCGTCGCGGTGGCGATCACCTCGCAAGCCGCCGTGTCGCGTCTGCTGTTCGGCATGGCCCGCGACGGCAAATTGCCGAAAGTGCTGGCCAAGGTGCACCCGAAACACAACACCCCGTACCTGAGCATTTACCTGGTGGCGGTGCTGTCGCTGGTGATCTGCTACCTGTTCATCAATTCGGTCGACACCCTGACCTCGCTGGTCAACTTCGGTGCCCTCAGCGGTTTCATGCTGCTGCACCTGACGGTGATCAACTACTACTGGCGTCGGCAGAAGTCCGGTCAGGTCGTACGCCATCTGATCTGCCCGGTGATCGGCTTCATCATCGTCGCCGCCATCATGTACAACATGGGCGTCGATGCACAGAAACTCGGCCTGATCTGGATCGCCCTGGGCCTGGTGTACCTGTTCTTCCTGAACAAGCTCGGCGCCAGCACCGCGCTGCCTGACCCGAGCAATGGCTGACAAGAAAAAGAGCGGCGTCTGACAATAAATCAGGCGACCGCCGCTTTAAAGCGTGGCAACCGACAGTGATAGTCAGGTTCGGTGGGGATCACCGAACCCTTTGATACAGGAGTGCATCCATGCTGGTCTTACGCCCGGTCGCGCCAACCGACCTGCCGCAATTGCAGCAACTGGCCCGCGACAGTCTGGTCGGCGTCACGTCGCTGCCGGACGACAGCGAGCGCCTGCGCGAAAAAATCGCCGGCTCCTGCGCCTCGTTCGACAGCGACATTCAGGCGCAAGGCCCGGAGAACTACTTCTTCGTGCTGGAAGACCTCGACCGTCAGCGGCTGGTCGGCTGCTCGGAAATCCTCGCCACTGCCGGTTTCAACGAGCCGTTCTACAGCCTGCGCAATCGGCACTTCACCAGCGCCTCGCGAGAATTGAACATCGAGCACGGGGTGCCGGCGCTGTCGCTGTGTCACGACCTCAACGACCACACGCTGCTGCGCGGCTTTCACATCGATAACGCGCTGGTGCGCAGCGCCTTTTCCGAATTGCTGTCGCGGGCGCGGCTGCTGTTCATCGCCGCCCACGAGCAACGTTTCGCCGATGCGGTGATCACCGAAATCGTCGGCTACAGCGACGAGAACGGTCACTCGCCGTTCTGGGACGCACTCGGCAAGCATTTCTTCGACCTGCCCTACGTCGAGGCCGAGCGTCTGTGCGGCCTGCAAAGCCGCACGTTTCTCGCCGAACTGATGCCGCAATACCCGATTTACGTGCCGATGCTGCCCCCGGCCGCACAGGAATGCATCGGCCGGATTCACCCCGACGGCCAGGAAGCCTTCGACATCCTCGAGCGTGAGGGCTTCGAAACCAACAGCTACATTGATCTGTTCGACGCCGGCCCGACCCTGTATGCGCGCACCGCGAACATCCGTTCGATTGCCCGCAGCCGGATCGCCAGCGTGCGCCAGCAAGCACAGATCGACGCCCGGGGCCGCTATCTGTTGAGCAACGACGCGCTGCACGGCTTCCGGGCCATCGTCGCCGAACTGGATTACCAACCCGATCAACCGCTGTCCCTCACGCCGCAGTTATGTGCGGCGCTGAATGTCACCGATGGCAGCACGATCAGGCTGATAGCCCTGTGAGCCGCGCCCGGCTGCACACCCAACGACAGTGCCCGAACAGGCGCGTACAAGGAGTTACCGCATGATCGTCCGTCCGGTCAAAGTCAGCGACCTGCCAGCACTGATGACCTTGGTGCAACAGGCCGGCCCGGGGTTCACCACCCTGCCGGCCAATGAAGACCGCCTCGCCCACCGCGTACGCTGGGCCCAGCGTGCGTTCGCCGAGCAAGTGGAGCGAGCCGACGCCGATTATCTGTTCGTGCTCGAAGACGACGACCTGCGCGTGGTCGGTGTCAGCGCCCTGACCGGGGCGGTGGGTCTGCGTGAGCCGTGGTACAACTACCGGGTCGGGTTGACCGTGACTTCATCGCCGGATCTGGGTATTTCGCGACAGATCCCTACCCTGTTTCTCAATAACGAGCTGACCGGCCAGTCGGAACTGTGTTCGCTGTTCCTGCATCCGCAGCACCGCCAAGGTAGCAATGGTCGGTTACTGTCGCTCGGACGTCTGCTGTTCGTGGCTGAATTTCCGCAGCTGTTTGGCGAGAAGATGATCGCCGAACTGCGCGGCAGTGCCGATGAACTCGGCTGCTCGCCGTTCTGGGACAGCCTGGGGCGGCACTTTTTCAAGATGGATTTCAGCCACGCCGACCATTTGTCGGGCTTGGGCAACAAGTCGTTCATCGCCGAACTGATGCCACGCCAGCCGCTGTACACCTGCCTGCTCACCGAACAGGCACAAGCGGTCATCAGCCAACCGCACCCCAACACCGAACCGGCGCTGAAGATCCTGCGCGAAGAAGGTTTTGTGCATAAGGGCTACATCGACATCTTCGACGGCGGCCCGGTCATTGAAGCCGCGATCCCGAACATTCGTACCGTGCGCGACAGTCTCGCGCTGGCCCTGAGCCTCGGCACACCAGATGATCAGGCGCCGTTGTGGCTGATCCACAACCGTCGCCTGGAAAACTGCCGCATCACCGTGGCCCCCGGCCGTCAGGTCGGCAATACCCTGGTGGTCGACCGCCTCACCGCCAAGCGCCTGCAGCTGCAACCGGGCAACTCGGTGCGCGCGGTGCTGCTGCCCAGGCAACAGCAACAGGCAGTAGCGGCCTGAATCCCCTTCTCCCGCGCAAATTCGTCATGAACCTTGACCCATTCGCGTGATAGCCTTTTCATTCTTCGGCGTTGACACCTTTGCTCAAGCCGTTCCATTCCTTTGTATTGGTGGAACTCGTATGACCAGGCTTTCCCATCAAGATTTGCGCCGTAACTTCCGTCAATTGCTGGCTTCCGACACCTGCTACCACACCGCCTCGGTGTTCGACCCGATGTCCGCGCGCATTGCCGCCGACCTCGGTTTTGAAGTGGGGATCCTCGGCGGCTCCGTGGCCTCGTTGCAAGTGCTGGGCGCCCCCGACTTTGCCCTGATCACCCTCAGCGAATTCGCCGAACAGGCCACCCGTATCGGCCGCGTCGCCCAATTGCCGGTGATCGCCGACGCCGACCACGGCTACGGCAACGCCCTCAACGTGATGCGTACCATCGTTGAACTGGAACGTGCCGGCGTCGCCGCCCTGACCATCGAAGACACCCTGCTGCCGGCGCAATTCGGCCGCAAATCCACTGACCTGATCTCGGTCGCCGAAGGCGTCGGCAAGATCCGCGCGGCGCTGGAAGCCCGGGTCGATGCGGAAATGGCGATCATCGCCCGCACCAACGCCGGCATCCTGCCGAACCAGGAAATCATCAGCCGCACCAAGCAATACCAGGCCGCCGGTGCCGACGGCATCTGCATGGTCGGGGTGCAGGACTTCGATCAGCTCGAACAGATCGCCGAACACCTGAGCGTGCCGCTGATGCTGGTCACCTACGGCAACCCGGCGCTGCGCGACGACAAGCGTCTGGCCGAACTGGGCGTGCGCGTGACCATCGACGGTCACGGCGCATATTTCGCCGCGATCAAGGCCACCTATGACAGCCTGCGCGAGCAGCGGCAGATCTTCACCCAGGCCTCGGACCTGAACGCCACCGAGCTGACGCACACCTACACCCAGCCTGAGGATTACATTCTCTGGGCGAAGGAATACATGAGCGTGAAGGAATAAGGTGCAGCCTGGTCTGACCTCTTCGCGAGCAAGCCCGCCCCCACAGTAGATGTTCAGTGAACACCGCATTCGTGTTCGACAGCTCCAATGTCGGAGCGAGCTTGCTCGCGAAAGCGGTGAGTCAGGCAGTACGAGTTTTGAATGGGCTGACGCCATCGCGAGCAGGCTCTCACATTGGACTTGCGGCGAATACAAATCCCTGTGGGAGCGAGCCTGCTCGCGAAGACGTCAGCCGCAACACCGCCGGTTTGTGGCTACCGGCTCAGCGCTTGGCCAATTCCATGATCATCCGCGACAACAGATAAATCCGCGGCGTCACGCTCGCTACTTCGGCGTATTCCTCCGGCGTGTGAATATTGCCGCCAACAATCCCGAAACCATCCAGCGTCGGTGTACCGACCCCGGCCGACAGGCTGGCATCCGCCGCGCCACCGCTGCCCTCTTCAGTCAGCTTGCGGCCGATCTCGCCGTAAATTCCCTGGGCCATGGCCATCAAACGATCCGACTCCGCTGTCTGTGGCATGGGTGGCAAGCCGCGCTTGAGGCTGGTGGTGACTTCGGTTTCGGCGATCAACTTGTCCTGCGAGACCCGCGCCAGGTCTTTCTCGATCCGGTCGAACTCTTCCGGCACCGCCGCGCGCACGTCAGCCTTGGCCGTCGCGTGATCCGGGATCACGTTGGTGCGATCGCCGGCCTGGAGCACGGTGAAGTTGATGGTGGTTTTCTTCGCCTCGTCGCCGAGTTTGCCCAGTTGCAGAATCTGGTGCGCGGCCTCCATCGCCGCGTTACGCCCCAGCTCCGGCGCAACGCCGGCATGCGCAGCCTTGCCTTTGACCTCGACCAACGCCGTCGCGCTGCCCTTGCGCCACACCACCAGACCATCGGCCGGACGTCCCGGCTCAAGGTTGAGGGTCACGTCGTGGGCCTTGGCGGTTTTCTTGATCAGATCGGTGGCGACGTCCGAGCCGGTTTCTTCGCTGGCGTCGAGCAGGAAGGTGATTTGCGCGTAGTCCTTGAAGTCGAGGTTCTTCAGAATTTTCAGCGCGTAGATCCCTGCGACGATGCCGCCCTTGTCATCCATCACCCCCGGCCCGTAAGCGCGGCCGTCCTTGATACGGAACGGGCGCTCGGCGGCGGAGCCTTCCTTGAACACCGTGTCCATGTGCGCCATCAGGAGGATTTTTGCCTTGCCGGTGCCTTTGAACGTTGCCAGCACGTGGTTGGATTTTTCCGGAGTATTGGGCACCAGCTCGATGGTTGCGCCGAGTTTTTTCAGCTCGTCGATGGCAATCTCGCTGACTTGTTTCAACCCCGGTTCATAACCGGAACCGGAGTCGATGTTGACCAGCCGTTCCAGCAGTTTCAGGGCTTCGGGCTGATACTGTTCGGCATCGGCCAGCACTTGCTTGTGCGGTTCGGCGAAGGCGCTGGCGGTGCTGAAGGCGAGAGACAGGCCGAGGCTGGCGGCCAGCAGAGAGCGGGAAAATGAGAACGTCATGAATCGATCCTTGGTTCGCGTCGGGGGGATTCAACCGTACCTGACATCGACGCAAGGCTCTATACCGGATGCGACATCTCCCCCGACCGACACCGAACACCTGTAGGAGTGAGCCTGCTCGCGATAGCGTTATATCGGTCAACATCCGGGTTACTGATAGACTGCTATCGCGAGCAGGCGAAGGCCTACAAAGGGAATTGTTGTGGGCAGTCAGACCGAATCGAGCACTTCGCGCTTCGGCCGATCATCACTGTTGCAGATCACCCGATTGCGCCCGCTGGCCTTGGCCTCGTACAGCGCCTGATCCGCATCGTTAAGCCAACGGGTCGCATCGCCATGGGCCGGGTCGTAAGCGGCCAGGCCAATGCTGAGGCTGACCTTGAGCGCCGGGTTCTGTTCGTAACCCAGGGTGGCGAAACGCTCGCGCAAGGCTTCCATGGCCTGGGCGGCATTGAACAGCGGCAGGTCCGGCAGAATCACGCAGAACTCGTCACCGCCGTAACGCCCGGCCACGTCCGCGGCGCGCAGGTTCTGCTTGAGCATCTTGCTCAACTGACGGAGCACGATGTCGCCGGCCACGTGACCGTAGGTATCGTTGATCGCCTTGAAATGATCGATGTCGATCAAGGCAATCGCCGCGCCCTGTTGCTGCCGGCGGCAACGTTGAAATTCGATTTCCAGCTGATCCTTCCAGGCACCATGGTTGAGCAAGCCGGTGAGGCTGTCGGTGCGGCTCAGCGCCAGCAACTCACGCTTGTGCAGCCCCAGCGTGTAGGCCTGGCGAAAGCAGATCCAGCCCAATGCCAACGGGTACAGCATCAACAACGGCAGGCACGCGTACAGCTGCAACGGCGAGGTTTGCGGAATGAACGCCGGGGCGAAAACCACCAGGCCGACGCCGATGCCAAGGATCTGCGCCGCAAGGCCTGCGGCGAGAAAACGCAAGCCGCCGATGGCGACGTTGTTCATCGCCATCATCGAGATGGTGGTGGCACTGGGCAGTGGATTGAAATGCATGGCGGCGACCCAGAAGCCGCCCATAAACGCATCGACCAACAGATTGCGGTGTTCGGCGTGATAGGGAACGCTGGAACGACGGGCCCATTGAAATGCCAGATGCGGCCAGAGCAGGCCATTGAACAGCATCAGCGCCCAGACCCACAGCGGCGGGTCGAGCGGGTACATCGCCGCACTCACGCACAACAGCCCCAGCACCAGCCCGAGGGTTCGCGATGTATAAAGCCTCCTGGCCAGTGAAAGTCCCTTTCCTCCCTTGTTTCGCATAAGGGCCTCGACCACTCAACGGAACCTGCGCACATCGTCAGACCGATGTGCTGGAAGTCTAACAGCCAGCCGTTAAATAGCCATCACCGACCAGCCGCTGAATACCGGGCCATCGCCGCCGCGCACAGTGCAAATATTTAGCTATACCTGAAAGGAAGAAAACGGAAAAACGACTATAAGAAGGAGGCCCATGCAGACCTACCGAGTGTTGATCATCGGCAGCGGTTTTGGCGGCCAATGTGCGGCGGTCAATTTGCTCAAGGCCGGGATCGACGATTTTCGCCTGCTGGAACGCCGCGACTTTTTCGGCGGCACCTGGTGCCAGAACACCTATCCCGGCGCGGCGGTAGATGTGCCCTCGCCGTTGTATTCGCTGTCCTTCGCGCCGTACCGCTGGACGCAGATGTTTGCCGCCCAGGCCGAACTGCACCAATACACCCAATACGTTATCGAGCATTTTGGCCTGCGCGAACGTGTGGAGCTGCAGACCAATGTAGAGCGCATTGAATGGGAAGAGGCCGAAAAGCGCTGGGCAGTGCAGACCAACCGTGGCGTCTTCTATGCGCAGTTCGTGATCAACGCCAGCGGCCCGCTGAGCCAACCGGTGATCCCACCCTTCCCCGGCCTGGATCGCTTTCAGGGCAAGACGTTTCATACCAACAATTGGGATCACAGCTACGACTACCGGGGTAAACGCGTGGCCATCGTCGGCAGCGGCGCCAGTGCCGCGCAGGTGATTCCAGCGATTGCGCCCGAGGTCGAGCAACTGCATGTGTTCCAGCGCACACCGCATTGGGTGTTGCCGCGGGCTGATCGCACGTTCGGGCGCTTTCAGCGCTGGCTGCTGGGTTTGAAACCGGCGTACAAGCTGCTGCGCTGGTTGCTCTACTGGCAATTCGAAACCCGGGTGATCGCGTTCAAATATTCAAAACCGGCGATTCACCTGGTCCAGCGCCAGGCGTTGCGCTTTCTCAAGCAACAGGTGCCGGATCCGCTGTTGCGCGAAAAACTCACCCCGGACTTCACCATCGGCTGCAAGCGCATCCTGCTTTCCAGCACCTACTACCCGGCGCTGACCCGGCCCAACGTCACCCTGCACAGCCGCGAACAAGGCATCGCCGCGCTCGACGAAACCGGGATCACCACCACGGACGGCCAGCACATCGAAGTCGACCTGATTGTCTGGTCGACCGGCTACGACGCCACCGACGGCGTGGTGTCCTATCCGGTGACCGGCAAGCATGGCGTGCAGCTCAAGGACGTCTGGGCGCAGTACCCGCGCGCCTACCTGGGCACCAGCCTCCCGGAGTTTCCCAACCTGTTTATCGTCACCGGGCCGAACACCGGCATTGGCCACACTTCGGCGCTGTTCATCATCGAATCTCAGATGAATTACATCCTCGACTGCATCCACACCCTCCAGGCCAAAGGCCTGCGCAGCATTGAAGTGCGTCCCGAAGCGGAACGTACCTACACTGCAATGATCCACCGTGAGATGGAACGCACGGTATGGAAGTCCGGCGGCTGTCACAGTTGGTATCAAAGCAAGAGCGGTCATGTGATCGCGATTTTTCCGGGTTTCAGTTTCAGCTACTACCGGTTGACCCGGGCGCTGAAACCGGCTGACCACATTCTGTCCTGAACACGTAAAAGGAAGACGTCGATGCTTTTGCTGTTTGTCGCTCTCGCGGTTTTCGTGGCCTGGAGCTGGTTGAGTTACCCGGCGGTCGGCCATTGGCTGTACGACCTGAGCATGGCCCTCGAAGCCAAGCTGTATAAATTGCACAAAATCGAGGTGCCAATCGCCGAAATGAGCGTATCGACGTGGCAAGGCGGCCCCTATGAAGCGGCGAGCGCGATCCTCATGCTGCACGGCTACAGCGCCGACAAGAACCTGTGGCTGCGCTTCGCCCGGCATTTTGTCCGCCAGTACCGGGTGATCATTCCGGACATCGCCGGTCACGGTGAAACCGGCTTCAAGGCCGGTGGCGGCTACGACATTCCACTGCAGGCCAAACGCATGATCCAACTGCTCGACGTGTGCGGCGTGGAGAAAGTCCACGTGATAGGCAACTCGATGGGCGGCTACATCGCGGCGTGGCTGGCGGCGACCTACCCGGACCGGATTGCCTCGGTAGCGCTGATCGACCCGGCCGGCGTCACCGCACCGGAGGCCAGCGACATGGAGCGCCATCTGGCCCGCGGGCATAACCCGTTTCTGATCAATTCCCGGGAAGAATTCCGCCAGTTGTATGCCATGACCATGGCCTCGCCACCGTGGGTGCCCAAGTTGATCCTGGACGCCATCGCCCAGCGTTACGAACGCCAGCGCGACGAACTGGAAGAGATCTTCCGTGATTTTCGCGCCAGCCCGCCAATGGAGCCGAAACTGGCCGAGATCAAATGCCCGGCGCTGCTGTTGTGGGGACGCAAGGACCGCTTGATCGACGTCAGCAGCGTGCCGATCTGGAGCAAGGGCATCGCCAACCTGCGGGTCGACGTGTGGGACGGCGTCGGGCACATGCCGATGGTCGAACAACCGACCAACACGGCGCGGTTGTATCGGGAGTTTCTGGGGAACCAGCGATGACCTGGACCCATGCTGAGCCCGCGGAGAACAAACTTATTGTGGCGAGGAGGTCATCCGCCAAGTGAGATGGGGTCGCAATGAACATTCTCTACGACGAGCGCCTCGACGGCCCGTTACCGGAGGTGAACAAGGCCGAGCTGCTCAAGGCCTTGCAGCACGCCGTGCCCGATCTCGACATTCTCTGGCGCGAAGACGAGCTCAAGCCTTACGAGTGCGACGGGCTGTCGGCCTATCGCACCACGCCAATGCTAGTGGCGCTGCCCCGGCGACTCGACCAAGTGCAGACCCTGCTCAAACTCTGCCATCAACACAGCGTGCCGGTGGTTGCCCGAGGGGCAGGCACCGGGCTGTCGGGCGGCGCGCTGCCGCTGGAAAAAGGCCTCCTGCTGGTGATGGCGCGGTTCAACAACATCCTGCACATCGACCCGGCGGCCCGCACCGCGCGGGTTCAGCCCGGGGTGCGCAATCTGGCGATTTCCCAGGCCGCCGCACCGTTCGGCCTGTATTACGCACCGGATCCTTCGTCGCAGATCGCTTGCTCGATCGGCGGCAACGTCGCGGAAAACGCCGGGGGCGTGCATTGCCTCAAGTACGGCCTGACCGTACACAACCTGCTGAAGATCGAAGTGCTGAGCATCGAAGGCGAACGCCTGACACTGGGCAGCGACGCCCTCGATGCGCCGGGTTTTGATTTGCTGGCGCTGTTCACCGGCTCCGAAGGTTTGTTGGGGATCATCACCGAAGTCACGGTCAAACTGCTGCCCAAGCCGCAAGTCGCCAAGGTCTTGCTGGCCAGTTTCGACTCAGTGGAAAAGGCTGGCCGCGCCGTGGCCGACATCATCGCTGCAGGCATCATCCCCGGCGGCCTGGAGATGATGGACAACCTGGCGATCCGCGCCGCCGAAGATTTCATTCACGCCGGTTACCCGGTCGATGCCGAGGCGATCCTGTTGTGCGAACTTGATGGCGTCGAAGCCGATGTCCACGATGATTGCCTGCGGGTCCGCGAGGTCATGCTCCAGGCAGGCGCCAGCGAGGTGCGTCAGGCCCGTGACGAAGCCGAGCGCGTGCGTTTCTGGGCCGGGCGCAAAAACGCCTTTCCGGCCATCGGCCGCCTGTCACCGGATTACTACTGCATGGACGGCACCATCCCGCGCCGCGAATTGCCCGGCGTACTGCAAGGCATCGCCCGCCTCGGCGCCGAATACGGCTTGCGCGTCGCCAACGTGTTCCATGCCGGCGACGGCAACATGCACCCGTTGATCCTGTTCGACGCCAACCAGCCGGGCGAACTGCATCGCGCTGAAGCGTTGGGCGGAAAGATTCTGGAACTGTGCGTGCAGGTCGGCGGCAGCATCACCGGCGAACACGGGGTCGGCCGCGAGAAAATCAATCAGATGTGCGCGCAATTCAACAGCGCCGAGCTGACCCTGTTCCACGCGGTCAAAACCGCGTTCGACCCGCGAGGCCTGCTCAACCCCGGCAAGAACATCCCGACCCTGCATCGCTGCGCCGAATTCGGCGCCATGCACATTCATGCAGGGCAACTGCCGTTCCCTGATCTGGAGCGTTTCTGATGGCTGACGTCGACGCCAGCAGCGCCCTGCTCGATCAGGTCAACGAGGCCCGGGCCAACGCCACGCCGCTGAAAATCCAGGGTGGCAACAGCAAGGCGTTCCTCGGCCGCGAGGTGGCCGGTGAGGTGCTCGACACCCGCGTGCATCGCGGCATCGTGCGCTACGAACCGACGGAGCTGGTGGTCAGCGTGCGCGCCGGTACGCCGTTGCGCGAGTTGCTGGAGGCGCTCGACGCGGCCGGGCAAATGCTGCCGTGCGAGCCGCCGGCCTTCGGCGACAGCGCCACGGTCGGCGGGATGATCGCCACCGGACTGTCCGGGCCACGGCGGCCATGGTCCGGCTCGGTGCGCGATTTTGTCCTCGGCACCCGGGTGATCACCGGTCTCGGCGAGCATCTGCGTTTTGGCGGCGAAGTGATGAAAAACGTCGCCGGCTACGACCTCTCGCGCCTGTTGACCGGCAGTTTCGGCTGCCTCGGCGTGCTCACCGAAGTCTCATTGAAAGTCCTGCCGAAACCGCGTCAATGCCTGAGCATCCGCCTCGATATCGACTGCACACGGGCGCTGGCCAGGCTGGCCGAATGGGGCCAGCAACCTTTGCCGATCAGCGGCGCCTGTCACGACGGGCAAAGCCTGTATCTGCGCCTTGAGGGCGGCGAAGGCTCGGTGACCGCCGCCCATCAACGGCTCGGCGGCGAACCGCTGGACTCGGGGTTCTGGCGTGAGTTGAACGAGCAACGTCTGGCATTTTTTGACGAGGGCCTGCCACTGTGGCGCCTGTCGCTGCCGAACAATCTCGGGCCGCAAGACTGGCCCGGCCAGCAGTTGATCGATTGGGCCGGCGCGCAACGCTGGCTGAAATCCGATCACGAACACATTCAGATCCTCGCCCAGGAACTTGGCGGCCACGCCACCTGCTTCACCCATGGCGCCAGCGACACACCGTTCCAGCCACTGGCCCCGGCATTGCTGCGCTACCACCGGCAGCTCAAGGCGCAACTCGACCCGCAAGGGCTGTTCAACCCCGGCCGGATGTACGCGGAGTTCTAGCCATGCAAACCACCCTCAGCGAACAAGCCCGACAACTGCCGCGTGCTGCCGAGGCGGAAAAAATTCTGCGGACCTGCGTGCATTGCGGGTTTTGCAACGCGACCTGCCCGACCTATCAGTTGCTCGGCGATGAACTCGACGGGCCGCGCGGGCGCATCTACCTGATCAAGCAAGTGCTCGAAGGCGCACCGGCCACCGCGCAGACTCAACTGCATCTGGATCGCTGCCTGTCCTGCCGCAACTGCGAAACCACCTGTCCTTCCGGCGTCGATTATCACAATCTGCTCGATATCGGCCGGGCGGTGGTCGATCAGGCCGTGCCGCGCCCCGCTGCCCAGCGTTTGTTGCGCGAGGGCTTGCGCGCACTGGCGCCGAATCCTGGGGTGTTCAAGGGATTGCTGCGGGTTGGCGCAACGTTCCGGCCGCTGTTACCGCGGATGTTCGAAAGCAAATTGCCGCAACGCGCGCCAGTGTCCGGCACACGCCCTGCTCCGCGCCATGCGCGTCGGGTGCTGCTGCTCGAAGGCTGCGTGCAACCGGGCCTGTCGCCGAACACCAACGACGCCACGGCGCGGGTGCTCGATCGGCTGGGGATCAGCGTCACTCCGGTGGCCGAGGCGGGTTGCTGTGGCGCGCTGGACTATCACCTCGACGCCCAGGCCAAGGGCCTCGATCGCGCCCGGCAGAACATCGACGCCTGGTGGCCACACCTGGAAAACGGCGCGCAAGCCATCGTGCAGACGGCCAGCGGTTGCGGCGCGTTCATCAAGGATTACGGGCATTTGCTGGCGCAGGATCCGCGCTACGCCGACAAGGCGCGGCAGATCAGCGAACGGACGCTGGATCTGGTGCAGATCCTCGCGCAGGAACCCCTGGAACAGGTGTGCGCCGCCACCCAACGGCGGATCGCCGTGCACTGCCCCTGCACCCTGCAACACGCACTGAAACTCGGCGGCGCGGTGGAGGCGGTGCTGACCCGACTCGGATTTAATCTCATGCCCGTGCCGGACGGTCATCTGTGTTGCGGTTCGGCGGGCACCTATTCGCTGACGCAACCGACTCTCGCCCGGCAACTGCGCGACAACCGCCTAAATGCATTGGAGAGCGGTCGCCCGGAGCTGATCGTCACCTCCAACATCGGTTGCCAGAATCATCTGGCCGGCGCCGGACGCACACCGGTTATGCACTGGATCGAACTGGTGGATCAGTCGTTGGCAGAATGAAGTTCGTAGGATTCTTCGTTTGTCGCCGCCGGCGAAGGCTGCGATCTTTTCCTCCATCCTTTACGTGACCGTGGCAGGAATTTTTTTCATGACCGTGCAGCCTTTCGTCAGTCCCGACCTGATCCGCCAACGCTTCTCCAAAGCGATGTCCGACATGTACCGCGAAGAAGTGCCGTTGTACGGCGCGCTGATGGAACTGGTGGAACAGACCAACCGCGAGGTGCTGGCCCGCGAACCGCAAATCGCCCGACAGCTGCACAGCACCGGTGAGATCGAGCGTCTGGACATGGAGCGCCACGGCGCCATCCGCGTCGGCACGGCCAAAGAGCTGGCAACCCTCGCCCGCCTGTTCGCGGTGATGGGCATGCAACCGGTGGGCTATTACGACCTGACCCCGGCGGGTGTGCCGGTGCACTCCACGGCGTTTCGCGCAGTGCATGAAGCGGCGCTGCAAGTCAGTCCGTTTAGGGTGTTCACTTCTCTGCTGCGCCTGGAGTTGATCGAGGATCCCGAGTTACGCGCGTTTGCCGTATCGGTGTTGAACCAACGTTCGATCTTTACTACGCAAGCGCTAAGGTTGATCGAGCAGGCCGAGGCGGCCGGCGGCCTGAATGAAGATGAAGCGGCGGAATTCGTCCTACAGGCACTGGAGACCTTTCGCTGGCATCACAGCGCAACCGTCACCGCTGCGCAGTACCAGACCCTCAGCGCCCAGCACCGTTTGATCGCCGACGTCGTGGCGTTCAAAGGCCCGCACATCAATCACCTGACCCCGCGCACGCTGGACATCGATATCGTCCAGGCGCAAATGCCGGTGCACGGCATCACCCCCAAAGCAGTGATCGAAGGCCCGCCGCGCCGGCACTGCCCGATCCTGCTGCGCCAGACCAGTTTCAAGGCGCTGGACGAGCCGATCGCGTTCACCGACCAGCACGACACCCACGGCAGCCACAGCGCCCGTTTCGGCGAGATCGAACAACGCGGTGCAGCGCTGACGCCCAAGGGCCGTGCGCTATATGACCGCTTGCTGAATGCCGCGCGCGATGAACTCGGTGACTTCCCCAACGAAGGCAACGCCGCACGCTACAACGCACTGATGACCCAACACTTTGGAGAATTTCCTGACAGCGTCGAAGGCATGCGTGAGCAGGGGCTGGCGTATTTTCGCTACTTCGCTACGGAAAAAGGCCTGACAGCAGGTAGCGTCGCGTCGGCGTCACTGGAGGATTTGCTCCGCGACGGCCATGTGAAAGCCGAACCGTTGGTGTACGAAGATTTCCTGCCAGTCAGCGCCGCGGGGATTTTTCAGTCGAACCTTGGGGATGCAGCGCAGACGCACTATGGCGAACACTCGAACCGCCAGGCGTTCGAACAGGCGCTGGGGCGTTCGACCATTGATGAGCTGGAGTTGTATGCCGAGACGCAGCGGCGTTCGATTGAAGAGTGTCTGGCAGCGCTTTCGCGCTGATAGATCAAAAGATCGCAGCCTGCGGCAGCTCCTACCGATGGATTGTGTTTCCCCTGTAGGAGCTGCCGCAGGCTGCGATCTTTTGCTTTTGCTTCTAGCGCAACCGCGACAACAACGCGAACGCCGTCTCTTGCGACGACGCCGGATTCTGCCCGGTCAGCAGCAACCCGTCCTCACGGGTGTAGCTCGACCAGTCCGCACCTTTGGAGAAAATCCCGCCCTTGGCCTTGAGTTCATCTTCCACCAGAAACGGCACCACGTTGGTCAGCCCTACCGCCTCCTCTTCAGTGTTGGTGAAACCGGTTACCTGCTTACCGTTGACCAGCGGCTGACCGTCCGCGCCTTTGACATGGCGCAGCACGCCGGGGGCATGACATACCGCTGCTACCGGTTTGCCACCGTTGTAAAACGCTTCGATCAAGGCAATGGAATGGCCATCTTCAGCCAGGTCCCACAGCGGGCCGTGGCCGCCGGGATAGAACACGGCATCGAAATCCGCGGCCTTCACCGTGTCCAGTTTGACCGTTGAGGCCAGCGCAGACTGGGCGGCGGAGTCCTTGCGAAAGCGCTCGGTTGCAGCGGTCTGTGCGTCCGGCTCGTCACTCTTCGGGTCCAGCGGTGGCTGGCCGCCCTTGGGCGAGGCCAGCGTCAGTTGCGCGCCGGCGTCCTTGAACACGTAATACGGCGCGGCGAATTCTTCCAGCCAGAAACCGGTTTTCTTGCCGGTATCACCCAGTTGATCGTGGGACGTTAAAACCATCAGGATTTTCATGTCGCTCTCACTCGATGTGGGGAATGTTCAGACGCCTTTGGCGCGGTCGTGAGTGATTGACCTTCGTGCGGGGCGGATCGTTTCAACCACTCGACGATGGCACTTGGCCTTACTGCGCAACTTCTTGCGCACTTGTCCGGCAAAAAAGACCACCCATCACGCTGCAAGCCTTGATAGGCGTGGCTCGCAGCCAAGTGCGCAACTTCTTGCGCAGTACTGCGCAAGAAGTTGCGCACTTTCTACCTCGATTCAGCAGAAAACATCGGCAAAACCGCAGGTTAGAGCAGTCGACCCCCCGGATTCCGGGACCTTCAGCAAACCTGGCACGCTCCTTGATAACAGTCAGGCACCCACCGGGCGATTTCGCCTCCCGGGCACCTTAAATTATTCCGCAAGGAGAGCACCCCATGGCAACACCAGCGTACATGTCGGTTACCGGCGAAAAACAAGGCCTGATCACTGCAGGCGCTTTCACTGCTGACTCCGTAGGCAACACCTACCAGGAAGGCCACGAAGACCAGGTTATGGTTCAGGCTTTCAGCCACGACGTGATCATCCCGCGTGACCCACAATCCGGTCAGCCAACCGGTCAGCGCGTTCACAAGCCAGTTGTGATCACCAAGGTCTACGACAAGGCTTCGCCTCTGCTGCAAGCCGCTCTGACCTCCGGCGAGCGCATGAGCGAAATCGTTATCCAGTGGTTCCGTACTTCGGCTCAAGGTACTCAAGAGCACTACTACACCACCAAACTGGAAGACGCGATCATCGTCGCCATCAACAACAAAATGCACAACTGCCAGGATCCAGGCAACTCGCACTTCACCCACCTGGAAGAAGTGCAGTTCACCTACCGTAAAATCACCTGGACCCACGAAGTATCCGGTACTTCGGGTTCCGATGACTGGCGTGCTCCAGTCGTTTAATTACGGCTGATCGTTACAAGCATCGGCCAGCTCTGCTGGTCGATGTTGTTTTCGCCCTCCAGAATTTCGCGTAAGTTGAGCCGCCTTGCGGTCGTCGACGTACGCCGCTGTACAGCACGAGGAACAAGGGATGTTCGCGCCGGCCAATGAAACTCACTTTGCCCTGACCATCGAAGGGCTTTCCGCCGACTTTCAGGTGTTTACCCTCACCGGCCGGGAAGCCATCAGCCAGCCTTTTGTGTTCGAGGTGGAGCTGGTCAGTGAGCAGCCGTCGCTGGACCTCGAAACCCTGCTGCACAAACCGGCCTTCCTGCAACTGTCGCCCGATGGCAGCGGCATTCACGGTCAGATCTACCGCGCCGCCCAGGGCGATTCCGGCAAGCGCCTGACGCGCTATTCGGTGACCCTGCGCCCGCAATTGTCGTACCTGGCGCATCGCGTCAATCAACGCATCTTCCAGAACCTCACGGTGCCGAAAATCATCGGCATGGTTCTCGAAGAGCACGGCATCCAGAGCAACGCCTACGAATTCAAGACCGGTTCCATCTATCCCGAGCGCATCTACTGCGTGCAATACGATGAATCGGACCTGCATTTCATTCAGCGCCTGTGCGAGGAAGAAGGTATCCATTACCACTTCCAGCACAGCGCCACGGCGCACAAGCTGGTGTTCGGCGATGACCAGACGGTGTTCCCGAAACTCAAGCCTGTGGCCTACCAGCAAGACTCCGGCATGGTCGCCAGCAACCCGGTGATCAAGCGTTTCGACCTGCGCCTGGAAACCCGCACCAGTCGTACCACGCGCCGCGATTACGACTTCGAAAAACCGCGCCTGACGCTGGAAAGCGAAAACCGTGGCGACGCCCTGCCCGACCTCGAAGACTACGACTACCCGGGCCGCTTCATCGACCGCGAGCGCGGCAAGCACCTGGCCAAACGCGCCCTCGAACGCCACCGCAGCGACTTCCAGCTCGCCGAAGGCAAAAGCGATCAGCCGTTGCTGGTCAGCGGCCATTTCCTCGCCCTGACCGAGCACCCGAAGGCCAAATGGAACGACCTGTGGCTGCTCACCGAAGTCCTGCACGAAGGCAAACAGCCGCAAGTGCTGGAAGAATCGGTGACCAGTGACACCACCGCACTCAAAGACGACTTCCATCAAGGCTATCGCAACCGCTTTCAGGCGACCCCATGGGACGTACCGAACCGCCCACCGCTGCGCCACCCGAAACCGCGCATCCTCGGCAGCCAGAGCGCCGTGGTCACCGGCCCCAAAGGCGAAGAAATCCACTGCGACCAGTACGGCCGCGTCAAAGTGCAATTCCACTGGGACCGCGAAGGCCAGGCCGACGACAAGACCAGTTGCTGGCTGCGCGTCTCATCCGCCTGGGCCGGCGCCCAGTACGGCGGCATCGCCATCCCGCGCATCGGCATGGAAGTGCTGGTCACCTTCCTTGAAGGCGACCCCGATCAACCGCTGATCAGCGGCTGCCTGTACCACAAGGAAAACACCGTCCCCTACGCGCTGCCGGCGAACAAGACCCGCAGCACCTTCAAGACCCTGAGCTCGATGGGCGGTGGCGGTTACAACGAACTGCGCATCGAAGACAAGAAAGGTCAGGAGCAGATCTACCTCCACGCCCAGCGCGACTGGGACGAGAACATCGAGCACGACCAGAAAATCCGTGTCGGCAACGAACGCCACGACACCGTCGAGCAGAACAGCTACAGCGAGTTCAAGGCCGAAGAACACCACACCGTCTACGCCGACCGCAAAGTCGAAGCCCGCGCCAACGACCACCTGACCGTGGGCGTCAACCAACACATCAAGATCGGCACCGGCCAATTCATCGACGCCGGCCAGGAAATCCACCTGAGCAGCGGCATGAAAGTCGTGCTAGAAGCCGGCGCCGAGTTGACCCTGATCGGCGGCGGCAGCTTCATCAAGATCGACGCTGGCGGCGTGACCATGAGTGGGCCGGTGATCAATATGAACTCCGGGGGTAGTCCGGGCAGTGGCACGGGGGCGGCGCCGTTATTGCCGGGGCCGTTGAAGCAGGCGGATACCGATAAGGCTGGGCAGTTGCTGGTGCCGGCGCAGCGGCAAGCGTTGATGCAGAAGAAGCCGATTTGTGCGGTGTGCGAGAAAGCCAAATTGGAGGCACAGAATGCTTAAGTCGGAATTTCCATTGGAAAACGGCCTCCCCCAAGGCTTTCCATGGAATGGCACGGTAGGTCTACTGCTTGATGGTGTCAGCGTTGAGAAGCTTCCGCAGCACCTGTATCAGTGGACGGAAAACCCTGAGTTCGAGCCGCTTTATCTTGGGACTCGTTGGGCAGGACTGGGCGATATCTCCCCATGCCTCGTGCAAATAAAAGCACAGAACAACCCGATCCTGACCCGGTTCCTGAACGCATCGCGTCAGGAATGGGGGCACTTGGTGTTTAGCGATCAATCATGGGATCAACTGGTCGCACACTTTCGCTGGCTCACCAGCGTCATGCACCCACTGGGCGAGGAAGTGCTGTTGCGCATCGCAGACCCGGCCGTAACCCACGCACTGCTCGCTCACGCAGAAACCATCAAGGATTCGACCCTATTCGGCCCCTGCAAACAAATCGTTACTGCCGATGCAGCACTGGATTGCTGGTACATCAACAATAGGCCGGGCAACGCTCCTAACCCCGACCACAGCAAACGCTATCGATTGAGCGACGCACAACTCAGTCAACTGGACGAGGTGAACTTTCGCAATGTTGTGATGCGTCTCGATGCACACATGCAAGAATATTTTCCAAGCTATCAGGCACAGTCGACTCCACGGCAACGCTGGGAACACCTGCATGCGCTGGCGTCGACCTCCTATGATCGCGGCTTCAACACCGAACTCGATATCACCCTCTACGCCAACATTCACGGGTTCCTTGGCGAGCGAGCACTGGAAGAACATCCAGACCTCGACGCCATACTCAAAACCCCGTCGGAACAAACGCCTGCACAACGACTCGAAAGGGTCGCTGATATTGCCCAGGAACGGGCTGCAACCCTGAACAGGAGCCAAGGATGACAACGCCAACATCGGCAGCAAAAAACCCGAACAACGCTGCAAAAAGCCGGGACGATGGCAAATGCGCTTTGGGCGGCTGTTCGCTGATGAAAGCCAAGATCCAGCTCATTCCGTTACGTTACGGAATTGTGGAAAGGCTAGATCCATCGAGTGCGCTGGCTATGCCGTACAAATTGGAGTCGCGCCCGCTGGGTATTCGTTTGATCCGCGACGGATGGCTTTACGTTATCACCGAAAAAAAGCCCGAAGCGGTTCTTCATGAATACCGTGTGCAAAACGGTATCGTGACGCAACTGCTCTGGGAAAAAGGCGAAATAACCGCAAACAAGCGTGAAAGCAATGTGGGCGAAGCCACACTGATTTTTCCACGCTTAAGCAAACTCTATGTGAACTATTCCGAAGTGCAGTGGACTGCCGCCAAATGTGCGCAGGTCATTAAGCATAGATCTGAGCGTGAATATTTCATGCAGAAGATTGACCTGACTAACGCCGATCCCGAAAAAGGTACGACCGACCTACTGACCGAAAGCCAAGCTAAAAAATGGATTGCGGAAGTTGCTGAAGAACCGAGCAAAGATCCAGCTATTGCAGGGGCGAAGCCTGAAGAAAGTAAAGATTACTTGTGGGAGCAGACGGCATGCTTCAAAAAAACTCAACTCGGCTTAGTAAAGAAACAAGTCAAAGCAGAATATGAGCGCGACCATTTGTATCTGATCGTGCAGGATGACTTGGGAGTGTTGCGCGATTTAGCAGAGCATCAGGATTTAGTCAGCGGCTGGCTCATTGACTGGAGTGACGCTGAAACGAACCAAAAGAAATATGTGTTTGGATCCTATATCGAGACACTTTACACCGTCACGGGCGATACGCTAATTAGCGCCGCGCAAGGGGATCCGCGTTTCAGCAAACTCAGCGATGAAACAAGTCCTGAGCAACGCCAATCGATCGTGGACTATGTCAATACGAAAAATCAGACTCAATGGTCCGGAGCAGGCAGCCAGCGCGGAGCAATATCGGCCTCGAAAATGCGCATGCGCACCAGTCTTGGCCTTCTGTACCCAAAGTATGAAGACTTGATCGAAACCATCGAAGAAAATGCTGACGACGCACTAAACGGCGCCAAAATGGGTCAGGAGGGAATCAACGATCTTATTGATCGACCCGCCATGGAGTCATTCCTGAAACATCAAAGAGCTCAGCTCAATCGCTGGAACAAGCGCCTAGATTTAATTACCAATGATCGAATCGGCTTGATAAGTGAGCAACGATTCCATCGCGCAGGCTGGTACTTCGACCCAAAATTCGGCATACAGTTGGAAGCCTCGCTGGCAACCGAATACGCATGTATAAAAGACATTTGCCGCACAGAAAAATCGACTGAAAAACTAGCAGACCTTATTAACAAACAACCGGGCTTCACAGTCCCGACCTACTTCACTCTTAGCTTAACCGACCAAAAGGACTTGGACGCAAAAATTGCTTCGGCAATCAAGTCAGTACGCGATACTAAAATGGCGGCAAAAGATTACGAGGGTGCTCAGGAGCTCAGCGGAAAATTTGGCAACCTGCTAACACAACATCTCGCTGCCTCCATGCATTTGAGTGAAAACGGTATTACTTTTGATCAAATGCGAAATACAGCCTATGAGCCGGCTAAGCAACTTCGCCTAGCAGATGCAATGGACGAATCCATCAAGGCACTGCGAAGCGGGCAACCTGTGGATCCAGCCAAATTGTTGCGCAACATCCCCAACTCAGCATGGGTTGATGTACTGCGAGCCTTTGGCAAAGGAGGCATTACACTAGAGTTTGCCTCCGCCAGCCAGATTGACACCTTTAAGGCTGACATGGAAAAGCTGACTGATCTGCGTCGACAGATGAGCGCATTGAAAAATCAGATTCGTCAAACACTTGCCAATGAGCGAAAGGGAGTAACGGCCAAAGGCACTCACAAGAGCCTAATAGAGCGTCGAAAATCGTTGCAACAAACGGTTGGCCCATTAGAAACCAGAGTGGCCCGTGCGATGAGCCCAGTTGGCGAAGGACCAGGAAAGGCAGCGTTCAAGATTAAAGGCCTGACCAATGCACAGGTCTTGGAGTTCGAACGAATGGTTGACGACTACCGCCTCAAAAAACCGCTTAAAGGATTAAGTCGAGAAGTATTTAAGTCAGCTGGCGGGGATTTGTTCGCTTCGGCAGCGGCAGTGATGCAAATAATCAGCTTTGTTAGAGTATCTAGTGAATACTCTCTCAAAAAAGAAGCGGACGCTTCAGACAAATTAGCTTTATTTAATTCCTTCTTTTCTATGGCAGGAGGCACCTTCGCTGCCGTCCAAGGCATCGCTATCACTAGTCTGTCTCTTGCAATAGAAAACTACTCCAGTGCTGCTGGAAAAATAAAACTGGCAGCTAGACTGGGTAGAATCACAGGTGCTTTAAGCCCCTTTGCATATGTTTTTAGCACTATTGCAGCTGGCACTGGTATTTACGGCGAAAAAGGCTCTGCGGCAAGATGGACTGAAGCTCTTCGCTCAGGTGATGGAGCCAAGCTGGCCGGTGCCAGTATGACTCTGGCTGGCGACTCGGGACAACTGATCGTCAATGGCTGGGCATTTGCTCGCAGTGGCAAGCACCTTATGGATGTCGTCACCACTACTAATCAGGCGCGTTCCTTAGCATGGGTAACAGCTGGAGGAAGGCTGCTTAGCGTTGCTGCTCGAGCAAACCTAATTGGACTTGTGTTGACTGGCTTACAGCTTGGTGGAGAGTGGTTATATAACCGAAACAATAAAAGCGAACTGGACAAATGGCTACAAAAAGGTCCTTGGGGTAAAAATAACGCCAACCGCAGCATGATTGAGGAACGTCTTTTACTAGCCGATATCAGTTCCGCGCCGCAAGTAGCGCTACAACAAGTAAACAACAAACCTATGGTTATATTACATTTCCCAGGATTGACTATTCGAGAACTGGATGAGGTGGGCTTGGGATTAAGTGCCTACTGGCTTACTAACCACCAACGCAATGACTGGGAGCCGTGGAGTGAGCCGATGCTCTATCAACTCAATCTGTTGAGTGCTCTGGATGCACCACTCAAACTTGGCTTTGAGATTTTTCAGAATGAAACCAATGCGCAACATGGCATGGGTATTGCTCTGCGCTACCACCCTGTGGCAGGCGAAGAGATATTTCGAGAAAAGCGCTTCGAGTCTGTTACGCTTAACGCCCAAAGTGGCAAGCCGTTTTCACCAGTTTCAGTACTACGAACTCGAGCATCCGATGCTCCATGGTTAGTAATCAACAGTGAAGCCTTGAGTTCTCCAAACCTGACAGGTTGAAAGCATGTATTCGAACCTTAAGAAAAACGATGAGTTTGATTTCAAACAAAACCGACCTTTTGCGGGAGAACGCCGGCGCTTCGCTACAGGTGAAGCCATATTTTTCTCACCGAAACCAATTCCGACGGGGCAAACGCCCATGGATTTGGGAGGAAGCTTCATTGAAGTAAACGATACGTTTCTTGATGTAGGCAGTAGTAATGTGAACAAGGCATTCCAAGCGAGAGTGATGATCGCAAGTGTAATGCTCGTACTCATTTCATGTTTATTAATTGTTCCAACACTTGCAGGCCTCGCTGGAATCAATAATCCCTTTGGTCGCAGTTTCTGGTGGTACTTTAGCGATTTTTTTGAGTTTGGCTTGCGACTATCTATCTGGTGCGCTGGGGGAGTGGCGATCCTCGGTAGCTATGTAGTAATCAGCAGTACCCTCAAAAAATCAAGAGCTCGTCCAATTCGATTTAATCGCCAACGGCGTGAGGTCTGTTTTTTTCCTGACGGCTCTGATGAACCGATAATCCAACCTTGGGAAGATACTGTCGCCTGGCTTTCAATAAGTACGGGAGTTACGGGAGTAGGTGTAATGAGAAATTATACCTTTGGCATGGCCATCGATAACCCCAAGGCTGATACGGTACACTTTCTGAATCAAGAGGTAATGACACCTATTCATGGTTTAGGAAAATGGGAAGCCATCCGCATCTACATGGAAAAGGGCACTCAATTCTGCCCCGGCCAGGCCCCTTTTGAGGGCAGTCATAGTTTCAATAAAGAACGCGATGACATGCGAGAGGAATACCAACACAAGGAGCGCTCTGCACTGGGTGTGGCATGGTGGTATTTGACTCACTTAATTACGTTGTGGCGTCTTCCGTACTGGATAGCGGAATGGGATCACCGCTACAGCATGAAAGGATTTCCCGAGTCAGTTGAAAGGTGGTCAGAAGAGCTTCCACCCGAACAGTGGGCACAACCGAGCGCAGCGTTGAAAGAACAGTCAGCAAAAATCGAAAAAGCTTTTGCTCGTGGTCAAGATTTCATGAGTTACTTCAAAATAGATCTAGAGCGCTCATCAACGGAACAGGAAGCACAGCATAATTAACGAGGCGTAGGAGCCAAGAGAGCAAAAGGTGACAGGGTGATAGATGTATTTTTAGAAAATAAATCTGTCACCTTTGCTTTGCTGTAGTTGCCTAAACCGCCTACACTTTCTCGGTTGAATTGCATGCCATCCAAACCTGAACAGCAAGTCGAACTTGATCTTAAAAATCACCGCCCCACGGCAGGTGAAACTCGTCGTTTTGCCACAGGTGAAGCATTATTTTTCTCACCGCTGCCAGTTCCGACCGGGCAAATCCCAGTGGATCTCGGTGGAAGTTTTGTTGAAGTCAACGACACCTATCTGGACTTGGGTAGCAGCAATCTCACCAAGTCTTTCCAAGCACGATTAGCTGTATCACTCCCAACAGTCGTAGCTATCGTTTGTCTATTGGTTCTCCCAACATTGATGGGCTTCGCAGCATTCATAAACCCATTCGGCAGAAGCTTCTGGTTTTACTTCAACGATTTTTTTGAGTTCGGAATATCACTAGCGCTCTGGTGTGGAGGGGGCGCAGCGCTGATTGGCCTGTACGCGATTATCAGCACCACAAGGAACAAAGCCCGCGCCAGACCCATCCGATTTAACCGTCAACGCCGAGAGGTCTGTTACTTCCCGAATGGCTCCGACGAAGCCGTGATCCAGCCTTGGGAAGACACGGTTGCGTGGATCTCAGTCAGCACCGGATTCACTGGAGTAGGCGTAATCAGTAGCTACACCTTTGGCATGGCCATAGATAATCCCAAGGCCGATACGGTGCACTTTTTCACACAGGAGGTCATGACTCCTGCCCATGCCTTGGGTAAGTGGGAAGCCATACGGATCTATATGGAAAAAGGTCCAGAGTTCTGCCCAGGCAAGGCACCCTACGAGGGTCGCCACACCTTTGATAAAAAACGACAAGACATGCACGAGGAATACCAGCACAACGAACGTTCCGCTTTAGACGTTGGTTGGTGGTACCTGACACATTTGATCACTTGGTGGCGTTTTCCGTATTGGGTAGCAGAATGGGACCATCGTTTCGGCATGAAATCTCTACCTGAATCCATTGCTGAGTGGTCCAAACCTCTTCCGCCTGAACAATGGGGCAAGCCAAGCCCGGCGCTTAAAGAGCAAAGCGCGAAAATCGAAAAAGCCTTTGCTCAAGGACAGGATTTTATGACGTACTTCAAGGCAAACCTAAACGAAAGCAACGCATAGGAATTAACAAATAGCTGAGCTATATAGTTGCCAGAAATCAGATAGCCCGATAACCGTCAGGTCAAGTCTGAGCTTTTACAAAAGACCTGATGTCCAAGTACATCAATGCCATCGTGGAGCTTGCCGAGTGCGGGATTGCAGTTCCCGGGTTTGCGCTGAGTCCCGATGACCAGTACGCCGGTACCGAGGATTTTCAGGCATTCATCGAGCTGACCACCAAACGCGATGAGCTTGAGAAAAAGATCGAAGAACGTTACTCCCAATGGGTCTCGGCCACTGGCGGCAACGCGTGGCGTGGGGAAGTCAGCTTACTCAAAGTCGAGTTTCCGAAACGGGCAAAGGCCGA